>DASTOW010000021.1:0-18534 GCA_035762425.1 Hyphomicrobiaceae bacterium
GGACCCCGGCCCTAGCGCCGGGGTCTACTGCGTTTCGGGGTAGCCTTGCCGCCCTCGGCTGCCTGCGCCATTGCCGAAGGCAACACCACCACGGCGCGGCGCGCGGTCAGGTCCACCTCGGGCACGAAGGCATCGCGGAACGGCACCAGCTCCGTCTTCGACGAGCCGGGCAGCCGGATTTCCAGCAGATCGCCGGCGCCGAAATTCTGCACCGCGATGACGCTGCCAATGGTCGTGCCCTCGGCATCGACCGCCGTCAGGCCAACCAGGTCGGCATAGTAGAACTCGCCATCGGCGGCGGCCGGCAGCCGCGCGCGCTCGACGTACAGCTCGACGCCCTTCAGCGCTTCGGCGCCACTGCGGTCGGCGACGCCGGCAACGCGTGCGATCACGCCCTTGGGCGTCACCCGCACCACCTTGAGCTTGAACTGCCGCGCGCCGCTCGCATCGGA
Organism: Hyphomicrobiaceae bacterium; assembly: GCA_035762425.1. GTDB lineage: Bacteria > Pseudomonadota > Alphaproteobacteria > Rhizobiales > Hyphomicrobiaceae > AWTP1-13. The sequence goes on from DASTOW010000021.1 coordinate 453, forward strand.
CAGCGCACCGTAGGCACCGATGTTCTCCGGTGCCTCGGTGAAGCTGTGCACCAGCAGCTCGCCGCGAATGCCATGGGCGCTGGCAATGCGGCCGAGCAGAATGCGCGCTGGTTGGTCCGCGGCCATGTGGCGGCGTCTTACGCGGCCGGCTTGGCCTCGCCGCCTTCAGCCGCCGCCTTGGCGGCAGCCTCGCGCTCCATGCGCTTCTTGCGCGGCTTGGCCTTGTTGGGATTGTTGCTCGCCGTGCGCTTGGCAAGCCCGGCGGCGTCGAGGAAGCGCGCCACGCGATCGGTGGGCTGCGCGCCGACCGCCAGCCAGTGCTTGACGCGATCCACGTTCAGCTTCACGCGGTCGGGGTTGTCCTTGCCGAGCAGCGGATTGTGCGTGCCGATCTGCTCGATGTAGCGGCCATCGCGCGGCGAGGCCGAGTCGGCAACCACGACGTAGTAATACGGGCGCTTCTTGGTGCCTCCCCGCGAGAGGCGGATCTTCACGGACATGCTCGTCTCCTTCTAGTGATCAAGCGTTCAGGTTTCGGTTCAGGGTGGCGGGGCCTGGGTGGCGGTAGATGCCGATCATCGAGCCGCGCAGCTCCATGTGGCCTTCGCGCTTGGCGCCGAGGCGTTGGGCGACGCGCTGCGAGGGCAGGTTCTCCGGATCGATGCAGCTGATCGCTGTGGTCCAGCCGAGCTTGTCATACGCGAAGGAGCGCGCACGCTGCGCGGCCTCGGTGGCATAGCCCCGGCCCTGGGCGTCTGCCGCCAGGCCCCACATCACCTCAGGCTCGGGCCAGCCGTGCGGCCTCCACAGACCGCTGTAGCCGACCCAGTCGCCGCTCGCCTTCTCTTCCAGCACCCACGAGCCGTAGCCGCGCAGGGCCCAATGCCCGATCTGGATGGCGACGCGCCGCCAAGCATCCTCGCGGCTGCAGGCGCCGCCCATGAAGCGCGCCGTCGCCTCGTTGGCGCAGAAGTCGGCGAACGGATCGTGGTCCTCTTCGCGCCAGCCGCGCAGGCGCAAGCGCTCGGTTTCCAGCGTCGGCACCATGCTACTTCTTCTTTCCCGGGAAGCCGGGCAGGCCCGGCAGTCTCGGCCCGCCGGCTCCACCCAGTCCCGGCAGCTTGGGCATCGGACCACCGAGGCCCGGCATGCCTTTGGGCAGTGTGTCCTTCAGGTCCTTGGGCAGATTGGCGAGCGCCTTCGGATCGAGCGTGGCGAGCTCTGCCTGCATGCGCTCGATTTCGGCAGGGCTTGGCCCGCCGCCGCCGCCCATCATGCGCTGCATCAGGCCGCCGCGCTTGCCCATGGTCTTCATCATGTCCGCCATCTGGCGGTGCATCTTGATAAGGCGGTTGATCTCTTCGACCTTGGTGCCGGAGCCGGCGGCGATGCGCCGCTTGCGCTTGCCGTCGAGGATCTTCGGGTTGCGCCGCTCCTTCCTGGTCATGGACTGGATGATGGCGCGCTGGTGCTTGATGATGCTGTCGTCGATGCCGGCAGCGTCCACCTGCTTCTTGATCTTGCCGATGCCCGGCAACATGCCCATCATACTCGACATGCCGCCGAGCTTCTGCAGCTGCGCCAGCTGATCGAGCAGGTCCTCCATGTCGAAGGCGCCCTTGCGCATCTTCTGCGCGATGGCCTGCGCCTTCTCGGCGTCGATGGTCTGCGCGGCCTTCTCGACTAGGCTCACCACGTCGCCCATGCCGAGGATGCGGCCGGCGATGCGCTGCGGGTGGAAATCCTCCAGCGCGTCCCACTTCTCGCCGACGCCCAGCAGCTTGATCGGCTTGCCGGTAACGGCACGCATGGAGAGCGCCGCGCCGCCGCGACCGTCGCCGTCGACGCGCGTCAGCACGATGCCGGTGATGCCGATCCGTTCGTTGAAGTTGCGCGCCAGGTTGACGGCGTCCTGGCCGGTCAGGCTGTCGGCCACCAGCAGTGTTTCGTGCGGATGGGCAATGTCGCGCACCTCGGCGGTCTCGGCCATCAGCGCTTCGTCGATGTGGATGCGGCCGGCGGTGTCAAGCAGCACCACGTCATAGCCCGACAGCTTGGCCGCATCGAGCGCACGCCTGGTGATCTGCTGTGGCGTCTGTCCCGGCACCATCGGCAGCGTGTCGACGCGTGTCTGCTCGCCCAGGATCTTCAATTGCTCTTGCGCGGCCGGACGGCGCGTGTCGAGCGAGGCCATCAGCACCTTCTTCTTGTCGCGGTTGGTCAGCCGATGCGCGATCTTGGCGGTGGTGGTGGTCTTGCCCGAGCCCTGCAGTCCGACCAGCATGATGGCGACCGGCGGCTGCGCGGCCAGGTCGATCGGCTCGGCGTCCGCGCCCAGCATGGCGACCAGCTCGTCGTGCACGATCTTGACCACCATCTGGCCGGGCGTGATCGACTTGATCACGTTCTGGCCGATGGCCTTGGCCTTCACCTTCTCGGTGAAGTCGCGCACCACGTCGAGGGCGACGTCAGCTTCCAGCAACGCGCGCCGCACCTCGCGCATTGCCTCGGCCACGTCGCTGTCGGTGAGCGCGCCGCGGCGCGTCAGCTTGTCGAGTACACCGGACAGGCGATCTGACAGGGATTGAAACATCGAACCTCGTTCAACGTCGCAGGTGTGCCAATTTGCAACCCGCACGTATGTGGCAAGCCGACGGGCCAAACGCAAACGCGCCCGCGGGCGCTAGGCGCTGGCGGACGTTGACCACCCAGCCTCCCGGTGCCGGCCACAAGGCCAAACTCCATGTGCTGGGCGGCGGCTCGCGTTCACAAGCCGTCTGAATGGGCCGCAACGTGTTCCGCTAGCCCTGCGATGTCAACACAAAAAGGCCCCAGCTGGTGGCTGGGGCCTTCCCTGCGTTTCCCCCACGGAAGCTCGCGTCAGCCCGGGTTGCGTCGGTCCCGGTTTGAGGCGCTTGTGCCAGGGCGGGGCATAAGCGCCTGCTTGCCAATGCAGAATGCAGGAAGCGGGCCACCAGAATTTTGCCACGGCAGTCCTTCTACTAATGGGGGATAGGGGGAGCCCGCAAGCGCATGCCTTCGCTGCATCCAAGCGTTGTGGTGGTGTGTCTGGCAATGGGTCTGGCGCTGGCCGCCGGCGGCTGTGCCACGCAGGGCTCTGCGCCGGACGCCGCATCCCAGATCGATCGCGTCTTCGCCTCGGCCGCTGGCACCTGGGACGTCAACCGTGACGGCGAAGTCACCTGTGAGGAGTGGAAGCAGTACGCCCGCGGGCTGTTTGCCGGCGCCGATGCCAATCGGGATGGCGCCCTGTCACGCCAGGAATTCGCGGCCATGGCGCGTGTGGATCGCCTGTTCGACTTGGCCAACTTCGAATACTTCGACGCCAACGGCGATGGCAAGGTGACCTCCGCCGAGATCATCGACAAGCCCAATCCGGCGTTTCGGCTGCTCGACAAGAACGGTGACTGCGTGATCGGCCGGGATGAGAAGGCGCGCGAGCGCAGTCCCAGCGCGCAGGCGGAAGGTCAGGACAAGCGGCAACCGCGCGGACCTGGCGACCGGGGTACTCCCGGCGGCCCTGTCGGCCGGGGTTATTAGGCAGCCGGCACCACCCGCAGCACGCTACCCTGCGGATCGTCGGTGAGTAGCCAGATGGCGCCGTCGGGACCCTGGCGTACGTCGCGGATGCGCGCGCGCAAATCCTTGAGCAGGACCTCCTCGCCGATCACCTTCTCGCCGTCGAGCACTAGGCGGTGCAGGGCCTGTCCGGCCAGCGCACCGACGAACAGGTTGCCCTTCCATGCGGGGAACAGCTCGCCGCTGTAAAACGCCGCGCCCGATGGCGCGATGGAGGGATCCCAGTAGTAGATCGGCTGCTGCAGCCCTGGCTTCTCCGTACCTTCGCCGATTTTGACACCAGAATAGTCGCGGCCGTAGGTGATGACGGGCCAGCCATAGTTGTTGCCCGACTGCGGCACGTTGATCTCGTCGCCGCCGCGCGCGCCATGCTCGATCGTCCACACGCGGCCGCTGGCCGGGTTGAGCGCGGCGCCCTGCACGTTGCGGTGACCGATCGACCAGACCTCCGGTCGCCAGCCGTCGCGCTTCGGGTTGTCGGGGTGTGGGCGGCCATCCGGCATCACGCGCACCAGCTTGCCGAGGTGGTTGCCTGGATTCTGCGCCTGATCGCGGGCAGCATAACGGTCGCCCATGGTGATGAACAGCGAGCCGTCCGGCATGAACACGATGCGCGAGCCGAAATGCAAGGCGGACGCATAGGCCGGCTCTTGCCGGAAGATGACCTGGAAATTGTCGAGCCTGCCGCCGTCACCCTCGGTCACGAGCCTGGCCCGCGCCACCGTCGTGCCGTTGCTGCCGCCCCCACGCGGCTCCGAGTAGGAAAAATAGATCAGCCCGGAGGTTGCGAAGTCTGGGCTCAGCACGACATCGAGCAGTCCGCCCTGTCCGTTGCTGTAGACGGCCGGCACGCCCTGCAGCGGTTGGGACAGGTTGCCGCCCGTGCCGACGATGCGCATGCGGCCGGGCCGCTCGGTGACGAGCATGCGCCCGCCGGGCAGGAATGCCAGTCCCCAAGGGTGCACCAGGCCCTTGGCGACGGTCTCAGCCTTGATGGCCTGCTTGGTGGTGGCCGCGGGCGCCTTGGTGATCTGGCCGGCGGCCGGCGCGGCGGCTGCGACCAGCATGGTGCCGAGCAGGGCCACGGCGGAAAGGATGCGCATCGGTTGGGTTTCCAGCTGCTGGGGAAGGAATGGGGGTGATGAGGCAACCCGGCAAGGGGCATTGGCGGATATGCATTTGCGGATATTCTGGCAATCAAAGCCGCCTTGATTGTGCTCAACAGCCGACCCGCCATATAAGGGGGCATGACGACGGCGCTCCCCTTCCGCAAGATGAACGGTCTTGGCAACGAGATCGTGGTGGTGGACTTGCGCGGCAGCTCGCGCGTGCTGAGCGCTGGCGAGGCGCGTGCCATCGCGCGGCGTCCCGGCTCGCACTTCGACCAGATGATGGTGCTGCACGACGCGAAGGCGGCCGGCACCGAGGCCTACGTGCGCATCTACAATACGGATGGATCGGCGGCCGAGGCCTGCGGCAACGGCATGCGCTGCGTCGGCTGGACGGTGGCGCAGCAGACCGCGCGCGCAGCGATGAACTTTGAGACGGTGGCCGGCGTGCTCGACGTGAAGGTCGAGGGCATCGACCGCATCACCGTCGACATGGGCAAGCCAAGATTCGGCTGGCAGGACATCCCGCTCGCCGAGCCCTTTCACGATACGCGGACGATCGAGCTGCAGATCGGGCCTATCGACAAGCCGCTGCTGCATTCGCCGTCGATGGCCAACATCGGCAACCCGCACGCGGTGTTCTGGGTCGAGGACGTGAACGCCTACGATCTCGCCCGTTTCGGGCCGATGCTCGAGAACCATCCGCTGTTTCCCGAGCGCGCCAATATCTCGCTGGCCAAAGTCACCTCGCCCGGCTCGATCACGCTGCGCACCTGGGAGCGCGGCGCCGGCCTGACCAGGGCGTGCGGCAGCGCGGCGTGCGCCGCGACCGTGTGCGCGGCCCGCAAGGGCCTCACCGGCCGCAAGGTGGTGGTGACGCTGCCGGGCGGTGATCTCGAGATCGAGTGGCGCACCGACGACCGCATCTTCATGACCGGCCCCGTCGAGGTCGAGCACGACGGGGTGCTCGAAGCCCTTGAGCCGGTGTGAAGCAGTGACAGCGGAGCCACAAAAACTGTTGCCCTCCCCCCGTGGGGGGGAGGGAGGGGGGGATGGCAGAACGGCTGTCGTCGGGATTTCTCCCACCTCCACCTCCAACCCCACCCCCACCTCCACCCCAGGTCATGGCGAAGCCATGCTGCGCACGGACGGCGGAGGGGGAGCGCGCGTCATCACGCTCGGCTGCCGCCTCAATGCCTACGAATCCGAGGTGATGCGCCGTCACGCGACCGAGGCCGGCCTGCACGGCGCGGTGATCGTCAACACCTGCGCCGTCACCGGCGAGGCGGTGCGGCAGGCGACGCAAACCATCCGCAAGCTCCGGCGCGAGAACCCTGCCGCGCAGATCATCGTCACCGGCTGCGCCGCGCAGACCGAGCCCGAGCGTTTCGCGGCCATGCCCGAGATCGACCGCGTGATCGGCAACGCCGAGAAAATGCACGCGCACACGTTTCGTGGCCTCGGCACTGCCGACAGCCTGCGCGTGCAGGTCAACGACATCATGTCGGTGCGCGAGACGGCACACGCCATGGTCGACGGCTTCGGCAGCAACGCGCGCGCGTTCGTGCAGGTGCAGAACGGCTGCGATCATCGCTGCACGTTCTGCATCATCCCCTATGGGCGTGGGCCGTCGCGCTCGGTGCCGGCGGGCGAGGTGGTGGCGCAAGTGCGCAAGCTGGCCGAGGCCGGCTATGCCGAGGTGGTGCTGACGGGTGTCGACATCACCTCCTACGGCGCCGATCTGCCGGCCGAGATGAGCCTCGGCAAGCTGGTGCGGCACATCCTCAAGCATGTGCCGGAGCTGGCGCGCCTGCGGCTGTCATCGATCGATCAGGTTGAGGCCGATTGGCAGCTGATGGCGGCGATCGCCGACGAGCCGCGCCTGATGCCGCATCTGCACCTGTCGATGCAGTCGGGCGACGACATGATCCTCAAGCGCATGAAGCGCCGGCACCTTCGCGCCGATGCGATCCGCTTCTGTGCCGAGGCGCGACGGTTGCGGCCGGACATCGTGTTTGGCGCCGACCTTATCGCCGGCTTCCCCACCGAGACCGAAGGCATGTTCGACAATTCTCTTAAGCTGGTCGACGACTGCGGGCTGACCTTCCTGCACGTCTTCCCGTTTTCACCGCGCAAGGGCACGGCGGCAGCGCGCATGCCGCAGGTGCCGGGTGCAGTTGTGAAGGAGCGGGCTGCACGCCTCAGGCAGCGAGGCGAAACGGCGCTCGCTGACTACCTGGCGCAGCAGGTGGGCACGCACGTCGAGGTGCTTCTCGAGCGCGAGCGTCTTGGGCGCACGCCCGGCTTTGCCGAGCTGGAGCTGGACCTTCCTGCCTCGCCGGGAGCGCTGACTTCGGCCCGCGTCATCGGGTCAACCGGAAGGCGGTTGCGCGGCGAGCTGGTTGCGACCATGTGTGTGGCGTGAGCGACAAACCGGCAAAATCCCGTGGCTTCTTCAGCGCGTTCCGCCGCAGTGCGGAGCCGGCGGTCGAAGCTGCTACGCCCGAAACCGCGGCCGATGCGGCTCCGGCTGCGGTGACGCCAGTGACCACACCACCAGAGACACCGGCAGAGATTGCACCAGAGATTCCGCCAGAGATTCCGGCCGAGCCGGCACCGAAACTGGGCTGGTTCCAGCGCCTCAAGGCCGGCCTGACCAAAACATCGGCCAAGCTGTCGCAAGACATCGCCGGTCTGTTCACCAAGCGCAAGCTCGACGCCGACACCCTGCAAGAGCTGGAGGACCTGCTCATCCAGGCCGACCTCGGGGTGGAGACTGCCGCCCGCATCTCTGCAGCCCTGTCCAAGGGCCGCTTCGACCGGGAGATCGCAACCGACGACGTGCGCGCCGTGCTTGCAGCCGAGGTCGAGCGTGCGCTGGCGCCCGTCGCCAAGCCGCTGCACATCGCAGGCGAGCACAAGCCGCATGTCATTCTTGTCACCGGCGTCAACGGCACCGGCAAGACAACCACCATCGGCAAGCTGGCGCACCGCCTGCGACGCGAAGGGCGCACCGTCACGCTGGCAGCAGGCGACACCTTCCGCGCGGCGGCCATCGAGCAGCTCAAGATCTGGGGCGCCCGCACCGGTGCCGAGGTGGTCGCGCGCAACACGGGCGCGGATGCAGCCGGTCTGGCGTTTGATGCCTTGAAGTTGGCGCGCGAGAAAAAAAGCGATGTGTTGCTGATCGACACTGCCGGTCGCCTGCAGAACAAGCAGGCGCTGATGGACGAGCTGGAGAAAGTGATTCGCGTGCTGCGCAAGCTCGACCCCACAGCCCCGCATCAGGTCCTGCTTGTTCTGGATGCAACCACGGGTCAAAACGCCCTTAACCAAGTGGAAATATTCAAGGATAGGGCTGGGGTTACCGGCTTGGTGATGACCAAGCTGGACGGTACTGCCCGGGGCGGAATCCTGGTCGCAATTTCGGCAAAGTTCGGCCTTCCGGTCCATGCCATCGGGATAGGCGAGGGCATCGAGGACCTTGCCGCGTTCGACGCCGGAGAATTTGCGCGCGCCATCGCACTGAGCTAGAACTGGCGTAGGGAGGGGCAGGATCTCGGAAGAGCCGCCTAAGAAAGCAAACGTGGCAGTCGAAACAATGAATTGGCGGCGGCGACACTTCCCGTTCAACGCCGAACAGACCGTCAACATTCTGGGTGAGATCGGCCCGCTGTTCGCGATGTTCCTCGTGAACGGCATCTATGGGATTGCCGCAGGTACCTGGGCTCTGATCGGCTGCACGCTGGTTTCGCTGGTTGCGACGCTGTGGGTGCTGGGGCGCCCTCCGGTCATGCCGTTCATCGCCGGCGGCGTAAGCGTAACCTTTGGCGCCCTGACGCTCATTACCGGTGATGCGATGTGGGTGCAGATCAAGGTCACCTTGTTCAATGCGCTGGTCGCGGCCGTGCTTTGGATCGGCATGCGCACGGGCCACAACTTCTTCAAGTTCGTGTTCGGCAAGACCTTCCACTACACGGAAGAGGGCTGGACCAAGCTGACACGCAACGTGGCGCTATTCTTCCTCGGCACGGCCATCGCCAATGAAATCGTGCGGCTGGGCTGCGCGCATGCCCACATCGTTGCACTTAACCGCGTATTCACGGGGATCGATATCTGGATCCTGTTCAAGATCTTCGTGATCATGCCGGTCACGGGCGTGTTCTTCTTCTGGCAGGTGCGCCTGCTGCAAAAGTATCGGCTGCCGGAGCCGATCTCGGTGCGCGATTCCGGCTAAGCGCGTTGTCCCGGACCCTAGCGGCTAACAAGCGGAGCAATGGCTCATGAGCGAGGAGGCGAAAGGCTCCGACGCGGCGGCGCAACCGCACGGTACCAAGCTGATGATCGAGCTCGGACCGCTGCTGGCCTTTTTTCTCGCTTGGTTCCTGGCCGACATCTTCTGGGCGACAGGCGTCCTGATGGTCGCCACGCTGGTCTCGGTGGTCGCATCCAGGCTGCTGCTTGGCCGCGTGTCTCCGGTGATCATTGCAACCGCCGTTTTGGTTGTCGTGTTCGGCGGCCTCACCTTCTGGTTCGGCGACGCGCACTTTATCAAGATGAAGCCGACCATCATCAATCTGCTGTTTGCCGGCGTGTTGTTGGCGGGCTTGTTGACCGGAAGGCCGCTGATGAAGCTGCTGTTCGGCGAAGCCTTCAATCTGACCGAGGAGGGATGGCGCAAGCTGACGGTGCGCTGGATGCTGTTCTTCCTGGCGATGGCGGTTGTCAACGAGATCGTCTGGCGCAATTTCTCCGAGGCCACCTGGGTCAACTTCAAGGTGTTCGGCATCCTGCCTCTGACCCTCGTCTTCGCCATGTCGCAAATCGGCTTGATCAAAAGGTACGAGCCGAAAGCCGAGGCCTGACTCGTTACACACTTTCTAAACAGGTGAGACACTGCGCCGCGCGTTTTGCCGCCACATCGACATGGTCTTAGAGCTCGCGGTTGTGCGACTATTGTCGCTAGGGGGGCTTTTGTCGTTCTCTTCTCATCGCCGGGTGAGACGCGCGACGACGTGGTCGTCCATCCAGACTTAAGCGACCGCCGTCCTGGCGTTCTCGCAGCAAACCCGAAAGTGTGATGAAACGAGACGCGAGCTTGGACCGGCTTAGCCGGTCACCAATTCATCTTCTGCATCGTGCGGGGCAGTGTGCGGGAGATATTTTCCATGCAGAGATGAAGGATGGCGACCTGACGCCTCGTCAGCTCGCTGTTCTTGTCACGGTGGCGCAGAACGAAGGCTTGAGCCAGACGGGCCTCGTTGACCGCACGGGCATCGACCGATCGACGCTAGCCGATATCGTCCGTCGTCTGCAGCGCAAAGGTCTGCTGCAGCGCCGCCGCACCAAGGAGGACGCGCGTGCCTACGCCGTCAAGCTGACAGACGAGGGCCGCCGGGTTCTGCGCTCAGCTGAGCCGACCGCGAGGCGCGTTGACGAGCGAATTTTGGAAGCGCTTCCCAATAAGCAGCGCGAGCAGTTCATCGACGAGTTGCAGGCCATCGTAGACACCCTGCAGAAGCTGTCGCCGAACGCCTGACGACAGCCAGCGTAAGCCATGCAAAAGGCCCTCCGGCTCGCGCCAGGAGGGCTTCGTGTGGCCGCCTTCGGCCGGTTGGTCGATCAGGCCGCCTTCTTCAAGAGCTTGCGGTTGATCAACAGCTCGGCGATCTGCACGGCGTTGAGGGCCGCGCCCTTGCGCAGGTTGTCCGACACAACCCACATCGCCAAGCCGTTCTCGACGGTTGCATCCTCGCGGATGCGGCTGATGTAGGTTGCGTCCTCGCCGGCCGCCTCCATCGGCGTGATGTAGCCACCGGGCTCCCGCTTGTCGATCACCAGGCAGCCCGGAGCTTCGCGCAGAATCGCACGCGCCTCGTCGGCCGAGATCGGCTTCTCGAATTCCACGTTCACAGCCTCACAGTGGCTGACGAACACGGGAACGCGAACGCAGGTCGCCGTCACCTTGATGCGGGGGTCGAGGATCTTTTTGGTCTCGGCCACCATCTTCCATTCCTCTTTCGTGTAGCCGTCCTCCATGAAGACGTCGATGTGAGGAATGCAGTTGAAGGCGATCTCCTTGGCGAACTTCTTAGGCTCGAACTCCTGGCCCGGTACGTACTTGCCCTTGGTCTGCGACCACAGCTCGTCCATGGCATCCTTGCCGGCGCCCGAGACGGACTGATAGGTCGCCACGACCACGCGCTTGATGGTGGCGTGGTCGTGCAGCGGCTTCAACGCCACCACCATTTGCGCCGTCGAGCAGTTGGGGTTGGCGATGATGTTCTTCTTCGTGTAGCCGGCGACCGCGTCCGCATTGACCTCGGGCACGATCAAGGGCACGTCCTGGTCGTAGCGCCAGGCCGACGAGTTATCGATGACGACGCAGCCCTTGGCGGCAATCTTGGGCGACCACTCCTTGGACACGCTGCCGCCGGCCGACATCAGGCAGAAGTCGACTTTTGAAAAATCGAATTGCTCCAGGTTCTTGCATTTGAGTGTCGTATCCCCGAACGAAACTTCCACACCCTGCGACCGGCGGGAAGCGACCGCGTGCACCTCGCTCACGGGGAACTGGCGCTCGCTCAGGATCGACATCATCTCGCGGCCCACGTTTCCGGTGGCCCCGACAATTGCAACGCTATAGCCCATCGTATTGGGTCTCCTGGCCTTTCGGCACGGCCGCGCTGGCCGATGCCGGCCTTCACATAGCCGATTTGTGGTAACAATCAATATATGGATGGCTGAGGGTCACTGGGGACAGGGCTGCAGGCCCATAAATCGCTTGCGCGGATGCGCCCACCTGGCGTTATTCACCCAACCCCATTTTCCCAATTAACCGGCAAGGGATGGAGCACATGTCGTATACATCGCTCGAGCACTACATCGATGGCGCCTGGGTCAAGCCGACCGGCTCCAAAAGCCAGGAGGTTATGAACCCGGCCAAGAATACGCCGCTGGGCGAGCTTGGCTTTGCCTCCAAGGGCGACCTCGACAAGGCCTTGGCCGCGGCCGACAAGGGCTTCAAGACCTGGAAGAAGGTGTCCGCCTTCGAGCGCGGCAAGATCCTGCGCAAGGCCGCCGAGCTGGTGCGCAGCCGCGCCACCGACATCGCCAAGGTGCTGACCCAGGAGCAGGGCAAGATCTTGGTGGAGGCCACGCTCGAGGTGCAGAGCGCCGCCGATATCATCGACTGGTTCGCCGGCGAAGGTCAGCGCGCCTACGGCCGCATCATTCCGGCCCGTGCCGACGGCGTGCGCAACATGGTGATCATGGAGCCGATCGGCCCGGTCGCTGGTTTTGCGCCCTGGAACTTCCCGGTCACGCAGGCGGTGCGCAAGGTCGCCGCTTCGCTGGCGGCGGGCTGCTCCATCATCCTGAAGTGCCCAGAAGAAACGCCTGGCTCGCCGATCGGCCTCGTCAAGTGCTTCCACGACGCGGGCGTGCCCCCCGGGGTCATCAACCTGGTGTACGGCGTGCCGGCCGAGATCTCGGAGTACTTGATCCCGAGCCCGATCATCCGCAAGGTGTCGTTTACGGGCTCGGTGCCGGTCGGCAAGCATCTCAACGCGCTCGCCGCCAGCCACATGAAGCGTGCCACCATGGAACTCGGCGGTCACGCGCCGGTGCTGGTGTTCGACGACGCCGATGTCGACGGTGCCGCCAAGCTGATGGGCGCCTTCAAGTATCGCAACGCCGGCCAGGTGTGCGTGTCGCCGACCCGCTTCTTCGTGCACGACAAGGTCTACGACAAGTTCGTCGGCCAGTTCATCGACATCGCCAACAAGACCAAGGTCGGCGACGGCCTGGAAGCGGACAGCAAGATGGGCCCGTTGGCCAATCCGCGTCGCGTCAACGCCATCGAGGCCTTCATCGCCGACGCGCAGGACAAGGGCGCCAAGGTGCAGGCGGGCGGCAAGCGCATCGGCAACCAGGGCAACTTCTTCCAGCCGACTGTGCTGACCGACGTGCCGGAGAGCGCCCGCATCATGAACGAGGAGCCGTTCGGCCCCGTCGCCGTGATGCTGCGCTTCAAGGAGACGGACGACGTGCTGAGCCGGGCCAACAAGCTGCCCTTCGGCCTCGCCAGCTATGCCTTCACCAAGGACGCCAAGACGGCCACCAAAATCGCCGATGCCCTCGACAGCGGCATGGTAACGATCAATCACTTCGGCATTGCGCTGCCCGAGACGCCGTTCGGCGGCGTCAAGGACTCGGGCTTCGGTCACGAAGGTGGCATCGAGGGCCTACAGGTCTACATGCAGGCCAAGTTCGTCAGTCACCTCGGCTGATGCGGGCGTTCTAGAAAAAGTCAGGGGCCGCCCATTGGGCGGCCCCTTTGCATGGTCGGCTCTGATGCGGGACTTGGCTCAAGCCGCTACCTCGCGGCCGAGGTAGTCGATGGCCGCCTGCACGCCGCCCGCGCCGTGCGGGATTTGCAAAGCCTGCAGGCCGATCTCGACGGCCGCCAGGGTGCCCATCACCATCGGCGCGTTGACGTGGCCCATGTGGGCGATGCGGAAGGCCTTACCGGTCAGCTCGCCGAGGCCGACGCCCAGCACCACCCCGCACTTGTCGCGGCAATAGTCGAGCAACGGCTGGGGATCGCGTCCCTGCATCAGGATGTTGGTAATGGAGTTGGCTCGCTCGGCGGGATTGACGATGTTGAAGGACAGCACCTGGCCTTCCACCCACTTGGACACTGCGGCCCGGGTCGCTTGTGCAAGCAGGGCGTGGCGCCGGGCGGCATTTTCCAGGCCCTCGGCGAGCAGCATGTCGAGCGCCTTGCGCAGGCCGAACAACAGATGCTCGGGCGGTGTGCCGCAATACTTCTGGTAGTGGATCTCGCCCTCGCGGAACGTCCAGTCCCAATAGAGCGTGCGCATCCCGGCTGTCTTGTGCGCGGCGCGCGCCCTGTCGTTGGCGGCGACGAATGCCAGCCCGGGCGGCGTCATCAGGCCCTTCTGCGAGCCGGCCATTGCGACGTCGACGCCCCAGTCGTCCATGGCGAACGGCATGCAGCCGAGCGAGGCCACGGTGTCGACCATCAGCAGCGCCGGGTGTCTGGCCGCGTCCATCGCCTTGCGGATGGCCGGGATGTCGTTGACGACGCCCGACGCGGTGTCGATCTGCACCGCCAGCACGGCCTTGATGGTGTGCGCCTTGTCGCGCTTCAGGCGCTCCTCGAGCGCGGCCGGATCGACAGCGCGCCGCCAGTCACCCTGCAATGCCTCGACCTCGGCCCCCATCATCTTGGCCATCTCGCCCCAGCCGATCGCGAAGCGTCCACTTTCCAGCACCAGCACGCTGTCGCCGCGCGAGAGCACGTTGCTGAGCGCTGCCTCCCAGCCGCCGTGGCCGTTGGCCGCATAGATGTAGGCCCGGCCCTTGGTACCGAAGATGCTGCGCAGATCGGCGAGGCAGGTGTCGGTGATGGCGACCATCTCGCCGGAATAGATGTCGATGGCCGGACGCTGCATGGCCTGCAGCACCTGGTCGGGCACGTTGGTGGGCCCGGGAATGCTGAGGAACTCTCTACCCTTGGCGACGCTCATCGGTTGACCTTTGCTGATACTTGCAACTTGGGCGGCCCGCAATCGAACCACTTGTCCCCCGACCTGCACAGATCGCACACGATACACACGTCACAGCGCGGTTTGCGCGCCTGACACACATAGCGGCCATGCAGGATGAGCCAGTGGTGCGCGTGCCGCATATAGGCTTTGGGGATCACCTGCAAGAGGCCGAGCTCCACCTCGAGGGGCGTCTTGCCGGTAGCCAGATTGAGCCGATGGGCCACGCGAAAGACGTGCGTGTCGACGGCCAGCGTCTCCTCGCCGAAGGCGATATTGAGCACGACATTGGCGGTCTTGCGGCCGACGCCGGGCAGGGCCTCCAGCGCAGTCCGGTCCATGGGTACCTGCCCGTCGTGTTCGGCCAGGAGCAGCTCCGACAGGGCGATCACGTTCTTGGCCTTGTTGCGGTAAAGACCGATCGTCTTGATGCGCTCCTGCACCTCGGCGAGACCAAGGGCGACCATCTTGGCCGGCGTGTCGGCGGCCTTGAACAGGCCGCGCGTGGTCTTGTTGACGCCAGCGTCGGTGGCCTGCGCGGACAGCACCACAGCCACCAGCAGGGTGTACGGGTTGACGTATTCGAGCTCGCCCTTGGGCTCAGGGTTGGCCGCCTGGAAGCGGCGGAAGATTTCCTCGATGCGCGCCGCCGATGCGATGGTGCCGCCGCGTGCGCGCTTGGCGGCCTTGGGCGTCGAGCCCGGTCGGACGGCTTTGGCCATGGAAAGCTTCGCGTGGATTTGACGACCCTGGTAGGATGTCAGTCATGACCGAAAAGGCGACGTCTGCGCAAGCGCGGCCGGATGGCTACCATGCCGTTCTGACTGCGCACCGCTCGCTCGGACCGCGTGGCTTCCTCATCTTGATGAGCGCCTTGGTCGCCGTCAGCCTCGCCGCCGGCGTTGCCTTTCTGCTGATGGGGGCCTGGCCGGTATTCGGGTTCTTCGGTCTCGACGTTGCGCTGGTCTACCTGGCGTTCAGGCTGAACTACCGCGCGGCCCGCCTGTACGAGACCATCGAACTGACGCCCGCGCGCTTCCTGCTGACGCGGGTGCATCCGTCCGGACGCACCGAGCAATTCGACTGCAACCCTTACTGGGCAAGCGTGCGCTTGCGGCAATGGCCGAACGGCCGCACCGCGCTCAGCGTCGTGTCGCAGGGCAAGGAGCTGGCGTTTGCACGCTTTCTTACCGACAGAGAGCGGCGCGATCTCGCCTACGCCTTGCGCGAGGCGCTGCTCATCGCGCGGGGCGGCGTGCGGATCTAGCCTGCATGCCCGGCCGCAGTCTTTGCCGGAGTCTTTGCTGGCGTCTTTGCCGGTGCATGGGCGAGCCAAGGGTCGCGGATGGGCTCGCCTCAACTTTAGGGCCAGGCTCGGTCTGGTGCCTGCCAAGGGCTTGGTGCGCGGACGCCGCCCGACCGGGCGCCATGAATTGCGCACGATGACAAGAAACGGGTCGAATCGCCTGTGCGCATGCCCTACATGGTGTCCATCGCCGCTAACAACCGCGAGATTGACCATGTTGCACTCCCAGATAGCTACGAGCGCCGTCGAAGCACCGCTCAGTTCAGACCGGTCGGGCGACTACGACCTGATCCGTCGCGCCATCGCCTTCCTGACCGAGACATGGGTGGAGCAGCCCTCGCTCGATCGCCTCGCCCAGCACCTGGGGCTCAGTCCGGCGCACTGCCAGAAGCTGTTCAAGCGCTGGTGCGGTCTGTCTCCCAAGGAGTTCGTGCAGGCCATCACCGTCGACCACGCGCGCGGTCTGCTGGGAGGCTCGGCCAGCATATTGGAGACCGCCTATGAGGTCGGCCTGTCCGGGGCCGGCCGGTTGCACGACTTGTTCGTTTCGCACGAGGCGATGACGCCCGGCGATTACAAGCGGCGTGGCGAAGGCCTGCAGATGGCCTACGGCTTTCATGCCTCGCCGTTCGGGGAGGCACTGCTGGTCGCAACCGATCGCGGCGTTGCGGGTCTGGCGTTCGTCAACGAGGACAAGGGAGAGACCCGCCAACACGCGCTCGCCGACATGACGCAGCGCTGGCCCAAGGCGCACTATGCCGAGGCGCCTGACAAAACGGCGCCGTACGCCAAGGTGATCTTCAACGCGTCCAAGTGGAGCAAGGATCAGCCGGTGCGGCTGGTCATGATCGGCACCGACTTCGACGTGCGGGTGTGGGAGACGCTGCTCAAGATCCCAATGGGGCGCGCCGTCAGCTACACCGATATCGCCCGCCACATCGGATCGCCGTCGGCATCGCGTGCGGTGGGCTCGGCGGTGGGCCGCAATCCGATCTCGTTCGTGGTGCCGTGTCATCGCGTCCTGCGCGGCGACGGCAACCTCGGAGGCTACCACTGGGGCCTCACCCGAAAGCGCGCGCTGATTGGCTGGGAGACGGGGCGCGTTGCCGCCAGTCATTAGGTTGCGTCTTCGCCAATGCAATCCGTAAATGTTCGCTAGCGCTACTCAGGCGCTGCAGCGGACTGCCACACGGAATCTGCTTTTACTGACGCGGCCGCGGATGCTATCGAGCGCCCACAACGCGGGCAATGTGCTCGACTCTTCTGTGACAGGCCAATGACTGAGACTAATCATCCATCCGATCGTGCGCATCTGCGGCTGCTGGCGACGTTCATCTTCGGCTCCCGGTGGCTGCAGGTGCCGCTATATCTGGGGCTGATCGCGGCACAGTGCGTTTACGTCGTGCTGTTCATCAAGGAGCTTTGGCACCTGATGATGCATGCCACGCAGTTCTCCGAGCAGCAGATCATGCTGCTGGTGCTGGCGTTGATCGACGTGGTGATGATCTCCAATCTGCTGGTGATGGTGATCGTCGGCGGCTATGAGACGTTCGTGTCGCGCCTGCGCCTGCAGGGCCATCCCGACCAGCCGGAGTGGTTGGATCACGTCAACGCCAGTGTGCTGAAGATCAAGCTGGCGATGGCCATCATCGGCATCTCTTCGATCCACCTGCTGAAGACGTTCATCGAGGCCGGCAACATCGGCATGCAGGGCGCCAAGTTCACCGAGGCCGGCGTGATGTGGCAGACCATCATCCACATCACCTTTATTCTGTCGGCGGTCGGCATCGCCTATGTGGACCGGCTCGGGCACCTGTCAGCCGGCGCGAAGCCCAACAAGGCCGAAGCGAAGGCGCACTGACGCACGCTTTAGATTTGTTCAAGCGTGTTGCGAGACAATGTCGTTTGTGGTCTGGCGCGGCCGCGCCTATCTCGACGGGCATTGAACAAGCACGTCGAGGAGATCGTGTCATGCCGCTGGTCCGCATAACCATGCCGAAAGGCAAGACGCAGGCATACCGCAAGGCCGTTTCGCAAGGGGTGCATGCGGCGCTGATGGAGACATTCAACGTCCCGCAGGATGATCTCTTTCACATTATCACCGAGGCGGCGCCGCAGGCCGAGATCGTGCATGCGCCGAGCTATCTCGGCATCAAATACACCGACGACTTGCTGCTCATTCAGCTCACCGTCAGCGACACGCGCACGCTCGAGCAGAAGAAACAGCTGTTCAGGCGCATCGTCGACCACCTGGCCGAGCAGCCCGGCATGCGGCGCGAGGATGTCTTCATCAACCTGCTCGAGGTGAAGAAGGAGAACTGGTCGTTCGGCAACGGCCTGGCGCAATACGCCTAGCTGCCAACTTCCGGAGCGCGCGTTGCTTGGCGCAGGTCGCGGAACGAGATCAGCCGGCGGTTGCTCTCGTCCCACAGCACCAGGCGCACACAAGCGAAACTCTGCAGCAGCGTCAGCCGACTGACGCCCTTCAGTTCGGG
>DASTOW010000022.1:0-9104 GCA_035762425.1 Hyphomicrobiaceae bacterium
AGTGGCCGATGGTGACTTGGGAAGCGCTGCCCGCTCTGCTGATGCCAGCCATCCTACTCGGCGGCATCTACAGCGGTGTGATGACTCCCACTGAGGCCGCTGCTGTTGCCGCCGCCTACGCCTTTCTGGTTGCCACCCTCTGGTATCGCAACATCACGGCGCGAGACGCCTATGGCGCTGTTCTGAACAGCTCGCGCTCGACAGCATCGATCGGCATGCTGATCGCGGGAGCTTTGATCTTCAACTACGTCGTCACCATCGAACAGATCCCCGAAACCGTCAAAGGACTGCTTGCGGGCTACAACCTGTCAGCCCCGATCTTCCTGCTCTGGGTGAATGTCATCCTACTGGTGCTCGGCTGCCTGTTGGAGGGCAGTACAATCATCCTCGTGGTACTGCCCATCTTCCTGCCGACGGTCAAAGCGCTCGGCATCGATCCGGTACACTTCGGTGTGATGGCCGTGTTTAATATTATGATCGGGCTGATTACGCCGCCCTATGGGCTGCTCCTGTTCATCATCTCGGCCATCTCGGGCGCACCGCTGCGCCACATCATCCGCGATACGATGCCATTCGTGTACGCCATGATCGTAGCCTTGGCGATCATCACCTACTTCCCCGAGACCGTGCTCTGGCTGCCCAAGATGATGGGCTACAAGGGCTAGCTTCGGTGGCTATTTCAGGGAGAAGCCGCCATCCACCACCAGATGCTGGCCGGTGATGAAGTTCGCTTCCGCCGATGCGAAAAATACGATGGCATGGGCGATGTCTTCCGGCTCCGCGAAACGGCGCAGATAGGTGCCCGCGAGCATTGTGCTCTTGACCTCCTCGGGCATGCCTCGCAGCAGATCCGTGTTGGTGTGACCGGGGGATACCACGTTGACGTTGATGTTGGGTGCCAGCTCCTTGGCCATGGTCTTGGTCAGGCTGATGACGGCTGCCTTGGCTGCCGAGTAGTCCATGACACCCTCGCGGCCGCAGTGCTCAACACCGCGCACGGAGGCGACGTTGACGATCGTGCCGGACCCGGCGCCGCGCATGTGCCTGGCGGCCGCCTGGCTCATCAAGAAGGTGCCAACGAAATTCACACGCAGCACTTCGTTGACGTCTTCCACGCTCTTGTCGGCGAACGGGCGATTGACCGCCATCCCAGCATTGTTGACCAGCACATCGATGCGGCCAAACTGGGCGACGACAGCATCGACAACACGCACCGCATCTTCCTTGCGGCCGACATCGCCGACGAACGTCTCGATCGCCAGCCGCTGTGCCGCAGCTTCCGACTGCATTGTGTTGAGGCTTGCCTCGCCCTTGCCCATGATCGCGACCCGTGCACCCTCACGCGCCAGCCCAAGCGCGGTCGCCGCACCGATGCCGCGCCCGCCGCCCGTGACGAGCGCGCATTTTCCTTCCAGCCGTCCCATCTCATCTCCCCTTTTGCCTGCGCTGCATGACGCGCATGCTCTCGCCAAGTCTGCTTTCGATGAAATCCATGTGGGCGATGATGGCCGCGCGCGCGTCGACTGCCGACTTGCGCTTCACGGCTTCGTAGATGTCGGCATGGTGCTGCCAGATCAGCTCCTGCTCCTCGCGGTTCGGCACGAAGCGCTTGAAGCGATAGAAGGCGCTGAAGCCGTCGCGCAGGATGCCCATGATGCGGATTGCGATCGGATTGCCGGTGGAGGCCGCAAGCGCCTGGTGAAAGGCGATGTCGTTTCTCTCCCACTCTTCGCCGGTCACATCGAGACCCTTCATCCGATCGAGGCGGGACTTCATCTCCTTGAGGTCCTTGCGCGTTGCCACCTTGGCAGCCTGCGCGGCGCACCAGCCCTCCAGCGCACGGCGGATCTCGAAGAACTCGGAAATGCGATGCGCCTCTTTTTTGATGAGGTCGATGATCGGCCGGTCCGTCGCTTCGCGCGGTTGTGCGGCCATGACGTAACTGCCCGCCCCGTGTCGGACCTCGATCAGGCCGACCAGCTCGGCCCGATATAACGCCTCACGGACGGTTGGCCGGCTGGTGTTGAAGAGCGTTGCCAGCTCGCGCTCGGGCGGTAGCTTGGTGCCGGGCTGAAAGCGTCCGCTACGGATGAAACGTGCGATCTGGTCGAAGACCTCGTCGGACTTGCGGGCGCTCTTCAGCGGAGAGATTGCATCGCGGAGCGCTTGAGGTTCACCGGCCATCTGCGAACCCTTAGCCCTTCAGCGCGCCGGCACCCAGGCCAGCCACCATGTATTTCTGGATAATGAAGAACACGCCCATTACCGGCGTGAGAATGAGCAACCCCGAAGCCATGATCATGCCCCAGTCGACGACCGAGGCATTGTAGAGATCGGCGATTCCAACCGGCAGGGTCTTCAGCTCGTCGGCGCTGATCAGGATGCGGGCGAAGATGTAGTCGTTCCAGGTCAGGATGAAGGTGAAAATGCTGGTGGCGGCAACACCCGGCACGGCCAGCGGCAGCACCACATATAGCACGGTCTGCAGGCGATTGGCGCCGTCGATCATCGCCGCCTGCTCGATGTCGAGAGGGATGCTCTGGAAGAAGCTGCGCAGCATCCACAGGCTGAAGGGAAGGCAGAATGCCGTGTAGGCGAGCACTAGGCCGAAGTGTGTGTTGGTCAGGCCTAGAAAGCGCATCATCACGTAGAACGGGATGATGATCATGATGGGCGCAAACATGTAGGTGAAGAGCACGGCCGCCGCGATCTGTTCGCGCCCACTGTAGCGGAAGCGGGTAAGGCTGTAGGCGGCCGGCGTCGCCACGGCAATGGTCATCGCCACCGTCGACAGCGACACGACCGTGCTGTTGCGCAAATAGGTCAGCGCTCTCGTCTCTGCAAATAGCCGCTGCAGATTGCCAAGCGTCCACGTGCGCGGGATCAGGGTAGGCGGTGTGGCGAAGATCTCGTGTGACTGCTTGAAGGTCGTCGAGATCATCCAGGCGAAGGGAAAGCCGCAGAAGATCACCAGCACCGCCGCGGTCAGCAGTACCAGCGGCATGCTGCCGCGAAATGTGCGAGCGACGGTCACAGCCCCTCCTCGCGTTTGAAGAGGCGGAAGTAGATGGCCGTGATGACGACCAGCATCAGGAACATCAGCACGGCCATTGCCGAGCCGATGCCGGCCTCGTAGTAGGCGAACGTGCGTTGATAGGTATAGACCGGCAAGGTGCGGATGTAGGTTTCAGCCCCGCCACCGAGGATCATCAGCCAGGGCGTGTCGAACTTCGTGAACATCCAGATGCTGCGCAGCAGGATGACGACGAACAGCACGGACTTGAGCTGAGGCAGCGTCACATGCACGAAGCGCTGCAGGGCGTTGGCGCCGTCGATGGCGGCCGCCTCGTGCAGCTCGTGCGGTATCGACTGCAACCTGGCGAGCACGGCCAGCATCACGAATGGAAAGAACTGCCACACGCTCACCAGAATGAGTGACGTCATGATCCAGTCCTTGCCCATCCAGCTGATGGGCTGGCCGATCAGGCCGGCATCCTCGAGCAAATAGTTGACCAGGCCAAACTGGCTATTCAGCAGCCACTTCCACAGGATGACCGCCAGAACCGTCGGCACCACGTAGGGAAAGATCAGGATCGACCGCACGATGTTGCGACCGGGGAAAGCCTCGTTGACGACCAGTGCGGCAGTAACTCCAAGTGCGATCTGCAGAATGATCGATGACAGGGCGTAGATGCTGCCGAGGCGCACGCTGTTCCAGAACTGCGGATCGGTCAGCACATAGACGTAATTGCCGAGTCCGACGAACGTTTGCTCCGCAAAGAAGGAATGCTTGTTGAAGACGCTGATCCAGGCACCGTAGAGCACGGGATAGAGGGTCAGCGTCATCAGCAACAGCACGGCGGGCGCCACCAGCAGCATGCCCATGGCGGCCTCGGATACAGGCATGCGCCGAGGTCGAGACAGTTGGGTCGTGCCGAGCCCGGTTGGCCCGCCGTGCACCGTCCGTGTTTGCCGAAGGCTCAACCGTCTTCAGCCCTTCAAATAGCCCTTGCTGCGCAGCAGATCCTCCAGCCGCTTCTGGGCTTTTTCCGCGGCTTTCGCTGGTTCCATTTTCTCCACGGTAGCGTCAATCACCATGTCGCGCAGAATGCCCGAGCCCAGAACCTCCATGAGATAGGGCCGGCTCATGTCGGACCAATCAACGATCAGCGTCGGCTTGCCCCAGTCCTTCTCGAGGTACTGCTCCTGTGCATCGAGCCAGCCTTTCCAGCGCTGGATCATCTCGGTGTTCTTGTAGTCGCCCGACTGGCGCAGCGATTTGGTGATCGGGAAGAAGTGAATGGGCACCGTGCGGATGTATTCCAGGTAGTTGGCGTCCTGATAGAAGAACTTCAGGAACTCGATCGCTTCCTTCTGGTTTTTGGCGGCCTTGAAGAGCATCCACGGCTCCTCGTCGACCTGCGCCGCCGGCGTGCTGCCGCTTGGGCCATGCGGCTTGACCCAGACGTCGAAGGTCTTGTCGTTGGCCATCTCCTTGGGTGCGAACTTTTCGATCATGCCCGCGCCGCGGCCGTAACCCTGGAACATCATGGCGGCCTTCTGGCCGTACAGGTTCTGGAAGGTCTGCAGGTAGCCGTGACCCTCCCAGCCGGGCGGCGCGTACTTGACGAGCTCGCGCCAGAACTCCAGCACCTCGATCATCTTCTTGTCGGTGACCAGAGGCTTGTTGGAGGCGTCGAACAACGCTCCACCGTTCGCCTTGATCAGCTCGCCGAGGATAATGTTAATGAACAGATTGTCGCCGGGAACGCTGATCCCGTAGATGTCGATCTTGCCGTCGCCGTTGGTGTCCTGGGTCAGCGCCTTGGCATTGGCGAGCAGATCGGCCCAGGTCATGGGTGGCTTCAATGTGGCCTTGTCGGCCATGTCCTTACGGTAGATCAGCAGCGAGGTGCCGGCCGCGTGGACCAGGCCATACTGCTTGCCGTCGACGTTGCAGACGCGCTTGACCTGATCCCAGATGTTGGCCGCGCCGATCGCCGCGACCACATCGTCGAGCGGAGTTAGCAGGCCTTTGGCCTGCAAGGCCGTGCAGGTGATGGGCTGTCCGTGCGACAGCTCCGGCGGAGTGCCGGACGCCAGCGAGGCCATGATCTTGCCCTCGAGGTCGCCCCAGGCGAGGCCCTCGGCCTCGATCTTGACCCCGGGATTGTTGGCCTCGAATCGGCGTGCGATGTCATTGAAGGCCTTGATGGTCTGTGGTTCGGTCTCGGTGTGCCAGACCCGCACGACCTTGTCCTGTGCAAGCACTGGAGCCGACAGGCCGATGCCGGCTGCTGCCGTCACCACGCCGGCCAGCACAGCGTGCACGATGCGCGATGCGATCGTCATAGGTTTCCTCCACCCGCGACTGTCGTTGGCTACCGGCCGAGGCGCCGCACGTTCGTCCGGTCTTGGTGCTGCATCTGCACCGAGGCGAGCGACGGCTGCGCATTGCGCATGCGGCGAG
This sequence comes from Hyphomicrobiaceae bacterium, assembly GCA_035762425.1. Classification (GTDB taxonomy): domain Bacteria; phylum Pseudomonadota; class Alphaproteobacteria; order Rhizobiales; family Hyphomicrobiaceae; genus AWTP1-13. Next base: position 5,471 of record DASTOW010000022.1, read on the forward strand.
CGATCACTATCATCTTGGTCAGATGTCTAACCAATTTAGTAAGCTGAAAATTGCGTGTCAATGAACGCGGCCTGTGCTCGAGGAGCCGCAAAACACGGATGGTGTGGGCGGATCTGCGCCGCGCACGCAGCATGAGGAGGGCGCCGCAATGCACTATGACGTGACGATCCTGACGGTCCGGCCCGGCACCACGCCCAAAGCATTGCCTCGCATCGAGGAGTGGCTTGGCGAGACGCAATCCGCCGGCCGGCTGCTCGCCTGCTGGTTCACAGAGCTTGGCGCGCTCAATCTGATCATGCTGATCCGCGAGTACGCGAGCGAGGCTGCCATTTCGGCGGATCGCGACGCCGCCGTACGCAGCGGCAACCCGTACGGCATTGCCGACCTGACGGTTGCAACGTCCTGCGACACCTACCGATCCTTCCCGTTCATCCTGCCGATGCAGGCTGGCGCCATCGGCCCTGTGTTCGAGGTGCGGACCTATGTGCTGAAGCCCGCTGGGCTCGCACCGACCTTGCAGCTTTGGAATGCGGCCGTGCCGAACCGATCCAAGCTGTCGCCGGTGCTGGCGGCGATGTATTCGCTCGGTGGCGGCATGCCGCGCTTCATGCACATCTGGCCCTACACCAGCCTGGATGCACGCCAGCGCATCCGCGGCGAGGCGGTGAAGATCGGCGTGTGGCCGCCACCGGGCGGTCCTGACCACCTGCTGGCGCAGCAGGCGGACATCTATCTTGCCGCACCGTTCTCACCCATTCGCTAGGCCGGCCGCACTCTGCTGCACGGGTTCGGCTGCGTAGTTTTGGCAGGCCGGGCTAGGCTTGGCCTCGCAGTCTCCTCCTCGCATCCGAATGGCACGGGATGGCCATGCACAAGACCTGGATCGAAGCGGCGCTGAATGGCCCCTGGAGCCGCCAACGCCAGCCCGGCATGCCCGATACGGTCGAGGCGATCGTGGCGGACGGCATCGCCTGCGCCCAAGCGGGCGCGTGCATCATCCATGTGCACGCCTACGACGGCGGCGGACCGCAGACATTCGCTTGGCAGGTGTACGCGCGCATCATCGAAGGCATCCGAGGCCGAATCGATGTGCCGGTCTACCCGTCGATTCCGTCGGCCGGCATCGGAACGGGGCCAACGGCAGACGATCCCGCGCAACGATTCGCGCACGTGGAGGCCCTGGCGGCACGCGGCCTGCTGGAGTTTGCCGTGGTCGATCCCGGCAGCGTCAACTTCACAGAGCTTTCTGTAGGCCGCGACACGCCGGCGGCGCCAACCTACTTGAACCCCGAAGCACACGTGCGCCACGGACTGGCATTCGCCGTGCGCTACGGATTTCATCCGGCCTATGCCATCTACGAGCCGGGCTTCACGCGCGCGGGCGCGGCTCTCGCCCGCGCCATGGGCGCCAAGACGCCGGTCTACCGGCTGATGTTCTCCGACACGTTTGCATTCGGTTTGCCGCCGCGGCCCTACGCGCTTGCGGCACACCGGACGCTGGTCGCCGAGGAGGCGCCTGGCGCACCGTGGATGATTGCCGGCCTCGGCGTCGACATCAAACCGCTGATTGGCGAGGCCGTGCCCCATGGCGGCCATGTGCGGGTCGGGTTGGAAGATGCGCCGTTCGGCACGACCAAGACGAATCGCGCGCTCGTCACGGAAGCCGTGCACCTCGTCCGCGCGGCCGGCGCCGAGCCGGCCACGGTGACGGAGATGCGCGCAATGCTGGCTCAGGCCGGCACCGCCTGACCTTTGCGCAGCCGCAGACGGGCTGGCGGCGTCGATGGCGCCTCGATGTTGTGTCCAAACAGCTCAAAAATTGGCACCAACGCGCACATTCCCGTCGCGTGTGTTCAACACACCACACAAATGCTCGATTCGGGCCAAAGCCCGCGAGATTCCAACGGCTTGATATTGCTTCTTTCTTTCGCCGGATGTGGCCAAGCTTGCGTCCGACGGCGATCGCCCAGCACTTCGTCCTTCATCTCATGATCGTCACAAGTTGCGCCGACATTGCGCCTGGGCGCTGGGGAGCAAAACCCGCACGTGAGGGGGAAAAATGGTGATGCAAACTCTGCGCAGGTGCGCCATTGCACTGGTTGCGCTTGCCGGCTTGGCTGTTGCGGCGATGCCTGCGTTGGCCGACGGGGGTTGGGCGACGACATCGCGCTCCGATTATCCATCGATCTGGAAGGGCGCATACATCGGTCTGCATCTTGGGCAGGGCGAGGCGGGTTCAGCCGACGGCGTCGTGGCTGGAGGTCAGATCGGCTACAATTGGCAGAACGGCCCAATCGTGTTTGGCCTGGAAGCCGATGCGTCCTACGCCGACATCAGCGCGAGCTTCGGCCCGTTCGAAGCCTCTATCGACTTTATCGCCACGGCCCGGGGCCGCCTCGGCTACCTGGTTACGCCCAACATCCTGGTCTACGGCACGGCTGGCTTTGGCATTGTCAGCGCGTCGGGCTCCGTAGGCATACCGGGTTTGGGAAGCTTCTCGGGCGACGACACCGAAACCGATCTTGTCTTCGGCTTGGGCGTCGAAGGCAAATTCGCCAGCAACATGTCGGCGCGGATCGAATACCTGACCTTCAGCGACCTCAACGTCGATGTCGTCAGAGTCGGCCTGAATTTCAAATTGGGTAACTACTGAGGCTCGACCTTCCGTCGACCTTTCCCAGGCCTTGCCTGCCTCGCTCAGCAAGCGAGGCAAGCCGGTCCGGTCACCCGGATCGGCATCTACGCTTCGGCACGAAAAAGAAGCCCCCGTTGCGGGTTGGGGGCCAAAGTAATCGGCGTTCCGAAAGGCGAATGGGTCAGGCGGCCCGGCGCAAGGCGGGCGCGCACAGCGCATGGGCAATGCGCTCTACGGCGGTGCTCCAGTCCAAGGCGATCTCGGCGCGGGGCAGACCGAACGCTGCAAGTGCGTCGGCCGGAGTGCTGCCGTCGCGGAACAGGCGCGCGCAAGCTTGACGCGCGTATCCGACCGACTGCTGCCATTGCACGGGATTGATGTAGCGAGGGGACATGGGATTGGCCTCATGATCTCGATATTTGCGGAGCACCGCTTCGTTGTCACGCAACGGGCGGCAGGCGAGTCCAGCATGATGGCTTCACGACGCAAAACCCTGTCACATGAAGCCTCCTGTGACATGCGATGTCGTACGCTGGACACGCCCGCCATACTCGGTCGAGGTGCCGCTGCCCGGCGCCTCGGAACTGCTTACGCTGAGCGCTTGGTGCGCTTTACTGGCCTGGGACACTGACCGGCGGCGGGGCTGGCGAGCGAACGCACCAGATGGCCGACCACGTCACCCAACACACGCCACGAACTCTCTTTCGACTCGGAAACTGTCATTGAACCTGCTGCCTGGCTCGCCCGGCCGCGAGGCTGGCCAGCCGCTCGGCGATACGCGTACGCTTTTGTGCCGATACAGCTTGTCGGGTAGCCAGCAACGCAGGGGCCAAAAGTGACTTGGGACTTTGCCAACGCACACTGACGCGGTACTCACGCGACGCAAACGCAACCACACCCGACGCAACAACACTGGACGCACTGCCACTCACACAAACGCCACGCACGAACTCTACGCACTGAACACGGTCAGTAGCGGGGGGGCGTCTGACCAAACCA
>DASTOW010000023.1:0-4324 GCA_035762425.1 Hyphomicrobiaceae bacterium
GCCGCCGCCTCGAGCGCCGCCTCGATCGCAGCCGCTAGACCAGCGCGTGGCAAAAGCTGGCGTGCAGGTGGATCCCCGACATATGGCGGCCGACTTAGGGCTCTAGGTTGTGATTCGATATCGCTGCCGCGGCGCCATATAAGGACGCCACACGCACGCCGGCCACAGGATTTGGAGACCCCACCATGCCTCGCATGCTTCGTGTGTTGAGCCTCGCGATCGCCGTGGCTTTGGCGCAGGTATGCAGCCCCGCCCAGGCTCAGCTCAAGCAAATCAAGCTCACCGAAAAGCAGGTGCAGAGCTACATCGCCGCGCAGAAGGAGCTGACCGCCATTACCGACAAAATGGAAGGGGCGGCGGCCGAAAAACCTGATCCCAAGATGCAGGCGGAGCTGGAGTCGGTGGCCAAGAAGCACGGCTTCAAGGACTTCGCCGAATATGACGACGTCGCGGCCAATGTCTCCATGGTGCTGAGCGGCATCGATCCGCAGACCAAGGCCTTTCTGCAGCCCCCGGACGCGATCAAGAAAGAGATCGAGCAGGTCACTGCCGATAAGACGCTGTCCGACAAGGACAAGAAGCAGGTGCTCGAAGAGCTAAACGAGGCTCTCAGAAGCACGGCACCGATCCAGCACGCCAGCAACGTCGAACTGGTCAGGAAGTACCTCGACAAGATCGAAGCTGCAATGCGCTGATCCTGCGGCCCCTGCAAGTCACGGTTGAGATGGTTTCGCTCCGTATCCTGGCGGCTGTGCGCTGACGCGTGAGATCGGCCAATATTGCAGCCACGTTCAGTCTCAGCCGTCGATCACGTGTCGGTGCAAGGCCAACGTGAGACGATTGGCGCCGTCTGCTGCGAGAGCTACGACGAAAGCCGCCTGGAGACGACCATCGTCTACCTGCTCGCTTGCGCCTTGCCCAGAATGCCTGCCACCACCTCGGCGATGGCCAGCGAGGCCGTCAGCCCCGGGCTCTCGATGCCGTAGAGCGCGACCAGTCCCTCCTGCCCGTGCTTGTCGGCCGCGTGGATGGCGAAATCGGGCACCGGCTCGCCTGCGCGATAAAGCTTTGGGCGCACACCGGTATAGTCGGCATGCAGACGTTCGACCTCCAGCCCCGGATAGTAGCTGCGAATGAAATCCAGGAACTCGCCGAGCTTGTCCGGCCGGAAGCTGTAGTCGATGCCGGGCGTCCACTCGATGTCGGGGCCGAACTTGCAGCGCCCGCCGATGTCGACGGTGGCATGCAAGCCAAGCCACGCCCCGTCCGGCAGCGGGTAGATGTGGCGCTTGAACGGCGAGCGGCCTGAAAGCGCGTAGTACTGGCCCTTTGCGTAGTAGGTCTCGGGTGGCCGATAGCCCGCGCCATAAGTGAGCGTGCCGGCCAGCTTGGTGGCATGCAGGCCCGCCGACAGGACTAGGTTGCGGCAGGTGATGGCACCCGGATTATCGCCGCCCGTCACCAGGCGGAACAGCCCATCGGGTGTCCTCTCGATGCGCTCCACCGGGCAGCGCAGCACGACGCTGCCGCCGCAGCTCTCGATGTGTCCCTCGAGTGCCAGCATGTAGCCATGGCTGTCGATGATGCCGGTCGACGGCGACAGCAGGGCGCCAACGCAGGCAAGCTCCGGCTCCAGCGCGCGGGCCGCGTTGCCGCCGAGCGGCTCAAGGTCGCAGACACCGTTCCTGGCCGCCGTCTCCTTGATGGCAGCGAGCTTCGGCAGCTGGCTCTCTTGCGTCGCGACCAGCAGCTTGCCGCAACGGGCATGCGGCACGTGGTTGTCCGCGCAGAAGGCGTACAGCAGCTCCTTGCCGCGCACGCACAGCGTGGCGCGTAGGCTGCCCGGCGGGTAATAGATGCCGGCGTGGATCACCTCGCTGTTGCGCGATGACGTTTCCGAGCCGATCAGGGCATGCTGCTCGAGGAGCATGACTTCCTGGCCAGCCATCGCCAGTGCCCGTCCCACCGCCAGGCCGACAGCGCCCGCCCCCACCACAATGCTTTGCACGTCCGCTGTCATAGGCCTGTCTCCCCAATCCCGGCGCTTCTACACGCCGCCCGACGGGCTGCAACCCCCGCCCCAGCGTGCGTAACCGAACATCCACCTTGTCAAGGAACACAAATGGAACATAATAAGTACGAATGTTCCACGCGACTCACGCTATGCAGCGGGTTTGGCGTCGTGCAGCGAATTTGCGGAGGGTGGTAGCCATGAGCCTATTCCAGTCGTCGAACCGCCAAATGCAGCCGCATGCGCATACATCCGGCGATCGCTGCCCCACGTGCGAGCAACCGATTGGCCAGGACATCGCCCGCCAGATCGAAACTCGGCTCCTCGAGCAGCGCGCGGCCGCCCTGCAGCAGGCCAGAACCGAGGCTGAGGCCATCGCCAGCAAGCGCCTCGCGGTCGAGCGTCAGGTCATTGAGACCCAGGCCGAGCAGGCGGCTCTTGCCAAGCTCGCCAATATCCAGGCCCGTCTGGCGCAGGCAGAGCTGGCACGGGTCAATGTCGAGCAACAGATGGCGGCGCTGCAGGAGAGCCAGCAAGACGCAATCGAAAAGCGCGTGGCCGAGGTCCAGGAGGGCCTGCTGCGCAAGGCCGAGGACCTGCAGCGCGAGAAGGACGCCGCCGTACTGGCCGAGCGCACCAAGGCCTTCGAGGACCAGCAGAAGCTGCAGGCAAAGTTGCAGGACATGCAGCGCCAGCTCGAGAAGAAGTCCGCCCACGAGCTGGGCGAGGGCTCCGAGATCGACCTTTACGATCAGCTCAGGACCGCCTTTGAGGCCGATCGCATCCAGCGCGTCGGCAAGGGCGTCAACGGCGCCGATGTCATCCACGAAGTGATCCACAACGGCAAGGTGTGCGGCAAGATTGTCTACGACGCCAAGAACCGCAACGCCTGGCAGAACGAGTTCGTCAGCAAGCTGCGCGCCGACAAGATCGCGCAGGCTGCCGACCACGCCATCTTGTCGAGCAACAAGTTCCCAAAGGACACCGCGCACGTGCACTACCAGGACGGCGTGATCGTTGCGCAGCCGGCGCGCGTGGTTGCGATCGTGCAGCTGCTGCGGGACCAGATCGTGCGCATGCACGAGCTGCGTATCAGCAAGGAGGGGCGCGAGCAGAAATCGGTTGAGCTTTACGCGTTCATGACCTCCGAGCACTGCAAGTCGCTGCTCGACCAGGTCGAGACGCAGACCGGCCGCATGCTCGAGCTGGAGAGCAAGGAACAGGAGGCGCACCGGCGTCTGTGGGATGCGCGCAAGAAGCTGATCAACTCTGTGCAGAAGACGCGTAGCGACCTTGTGTTCGAAATCGACCGCATTATCGGCACCGCCGGCAACGGCCCCGAGGACGAGGCCGCGGCCTAAGATTTGTCATCCCGGAACGCGCGTCACGCATGTTCGGACCAGGTTTCCATCCCTGGGTAGCGTGTTTCGCTTCAAAGTTCCGGGATGACACACTCACTCTTCCATGCGCCGCTTCTTTTGAACGCGATGGTGCTTGGCCCGCTGCACCCATATCTTGCGAAGCTCGCTCCGCTGGTGCGGATTATCGCGGCGCGCCAACCGGGCGGCCTCGCGCTGCAGCTTGGCGTAGCTGCGCCAGCGGCCTGCGTCGAGAGCGCCATCCATCAACGCCGCCCGTACCGCGCAGCCGGGCTCGGCCCCATGCGCGCAGTCGCGGAAGCGGCACTCCATGAACAGCGCCTCGATGTCGGCGAAGGTTGTAGCAACTCCGGCCTGCGCGTCCCAGAGCCCGAGTTCGCGCATGCCAGGTGTGTCCAGCAGCAGCCGCCCGCCCGGCAGCAGCACCAATTCGCGATGCGTCGTGGTGTGGCGGCCGCGCGCGTCCTGCTCGCGGATCGCTTGCGTCGCCATCAAGGTGGCGCCCGCCAGCGCATTGACGAGGCTCGACTTGCCGACCCCGGAGCTGCCGAGCAGCGCCGCCGTCTGCCCCGGCGCGAAGCTCGCGCTCAAGTCGGCGAGCCCCTGCCCAGTAACGGCGGAGACCACATGCACGGGCACGCCCAACGCGACGGCCTCGACGCTGGCCTTGTGCGCCTCGGGGTCGTCGCACAGGTCGGCCTTGGTCAGCACGACGACTGGTGAGGCGCCGCTCTCCCAGGCGGTTGCCAGGTAGCGCTCGATGCGGCGCGGATTGAGGTCGGCATTCAGCGATGCGACCAGGAACGCCACGTCGACGTTGGCAGCCACAACCTGCGCGCCGCCGCCGATCGCCTTGCGCACGAAGGCGCTGCGGCGCGGCAGCACGTGGTGGATCGTGGCACTCGCCTCGGCGGTGCGAACCGCCGCGGCCACC
>DASTOW010000024.1:0-9720 GCA_035762425.1 Hyphomicrobiaceae bacterium
CGTATCCCATATGGTACGTGACGGGGCGGCGGCGGCTTATGGCGGGCAAGACCTTGAGCCGGTCCGCGCTAAGCATTTTACGCGAGCGCAGGAACCGAGGCTATTGCCTTGATCTGCGGGCAGGTTCAGTTGTTCTCACGATGAAAGAGACGATGCGTGAGGTGGCTCGGTGAGCGAGCGGCTCCAGCGACTCATGCCTGGGTATCACCGATGGCTTGATCGGCTGTCGGTGCGCCGGACACTGTTTTGGAAGTATGTCATTCTCTTCGTTGCGGTCACCAGTGTATCCCTAATCATTAATGCGCTTGTCGATATCTGGTTTACGTTCCGCGACCATCGTGCCGTGCTGTTTCGTATCCAGAAGGAGCAGGCCGTCTCCGCAGCATCCAAGATCACCCAGTTCATTAAGGAGATAGAGGGTCAACTGGGCTGGACCACGCATCTGTCCTGGGGGACGGAGGCGACCGAGCAGCGCGAGCTCGACGGCCGCAGGCTGCTGCGCCAGGTGCCAGCGATCGCGGAGCTGGCCTTGCTGGACGGCCAGGGGCGCGAACGCCTGCGCATCTCACGCCAGGCCATGGATAAGATCGGCAGCAATCTCGACTTCTCGGCAGAGGACAAGTTCAAGTCGGCGCTGGCCAACAAGGTATTCTACGGACCGATCTATTTCAGGCGCGGCAGCGAGCCGTTCATGACGTTGGCGATGGCAGGCTCACGCCGCGACGCAGGAGTGAGCGTGGCCGAGGTCAACCTCACTCACATCTGGGACGTCGTCAATCAAATCAGGGTTGGCGGGGGTGGCCGTGCCTACGTCGTCGACGCGCGCGGACGGCTCATCGCTCACCCGGAGATCAGCTTGGTTCTACGCAATACGGACGTGTCGGGGCTCGCGCAGGTGCGGTCTGGGCGGGTAAAGCCCGATATGGAAGAGGCGCAGATCGCGCGCGATCTCAAGGGTGAGCGTGTGCTGGCGGCGCATGCTATGGCCACCCCGCTGAACTGGCTGGTTGTTGTCGAGGTCCCCGAGTCCGAAGCCAATGCGCCACTCTACGCCATCATCGTGCGTACCGTTGTCGTCCTGGTGGCTGGCCTCGTTCTGGCGTTGTTGGCGGCGCTCCTGCTGGCACGTCTGATGGTGGTTCCCGTGCAAGCATTGTCAGCTGGGGCAGCCCGCATCGGTGCGGGCGCGCTTGACCATCGCATTGACATAAGGACCGGGGATGAGCTCGAGGCGCTGGGGGAGCAGCTGAACGACATGGCGGCCAAGCTGCAGGGTTCGTACGCGACGCTCGAGCGCAAAGTGGACGAGCGCACGCAGCAGCTCCACGCAGCCAACTTGTCCAAGTCGCGCTTCCTGGCGGCCGCGAGCCATGACTTGCGCCAGCCGCTGCACGCCTTGAACTTGTTTGCTGCGCAGCTGCGCTCGGAAAAGGATCAGCTTGAGCGCGACCGCCTCGTCGGGCGGATCGACACCGCAGTTGCGAACATGAATGAACTGTTCAATGCCCTGCTCGACATTTCCAAGCTCGAGGCCGGTGCCATGCGCCCCAACATCACCGACTTCCCGGTTAGTCGAGTGTTGAACCGCATCGGCGCGATGTTTACCCCTGCCGCGCGCGATAAAGGTCTGTATCTGCGCGTGGTTTCGTGCAGCGCGTGGGTTCGCAGCGATGCCATCCTGCTGGAACAGATCCTGCTCAATCTGGTTGCAAACGCCGTACGCTATACATCGGCTGGCGGCATCGTTATTGGCTGTCGGCGACTTGGGGACATGCTGCGGATGGATGTATGCGACAGCGGTATAGGCATTCCGGCCGACCAACGGCGCAGCATCTTTGGCGAGTTCTACCAGGTTGCGGCCCCACAGCACAGCAAAGGCGGGTTGGGGCTTGGCCTGGCCATCGTCGAGCGCATTGCCACCGTCCTCGAGCACCCCGTCACCCTTGCGTCCACGCTCGGGAAAGGCTCGCGGTTCTCGATTCTAATACCGAAGGTGCAGGCGCGTGCGGTGTCTCTCCCCGGCCCCGTTGCAGGGACAGCTGCGCCCGATCGGTTGCGCGACAAGCTCATCGTCGTGATCGACGACGACGCGTTGGCGCTTGAAGGGACCGGTGGCCTGCTCAGGAGCTGGGGCTGCCGGGTCGTTACCGGCCAGTCCGATCGCGAGGCGCTGACGAAACTGAATGGCAGCAAGCCGGACCTGATCATTTCCGACTACCACCTCAAGGAAGGTCGATCCGGAATCGATGCCATCGGTGAGGTCCGCCATGCATTCTGCGCAGACATCCCCGCTTTCCTGATCAGCGGCGACATCTCGCAGGACCGCTTGCGCGAAACGCACGGAACGACCCATCATCTATTGCACAAGCCGGTCAACCCGATGGCGCTGCGCGCCATCATGGCGCACCTGATCAAGTGAGGCGGCGAGGGTCGCAACCCCTGCACCAACCTCAACGAGCCGGACGTCGAAGCTCCCAGCCCAAAGCCGCGACTGCAAGCACAGCCTCGGTGCGGTTCGTGACGCCGAGCGCCTTGAGGATCGCCGATACATGGTTCTTCACCGTCGGCTCTGCCAAGTCGAGGGCACGGCAAATGAGCTTGTTGCTCTTACCCTCCATCACCAGCGCCAACACGTCGACCTGCCGCTCCGTCAGGCCCAATTCGGCCGGCGATGGGCGCTTGCTTGCTACCGCCTTATCGGGCGCGGTGATGGCCGCGGATTCGGCGGCGAGGATCTCGGGAGGAATGTAGATGCCGCCGGCAAGGATTAGCCGCAACGCGCCGAGCAGGACTTCGCGCGAATCGGTCTTTGGTATGAATCCAAGCGCACCATTATCCAGCGCCCTGACAACGTTGTCGCGATCATTGAAGGCTGACAGCATGACCACAGATATGGCCGGGAAGAGTTGCCGCAGTTCCTTCAGAGCCTCAATCCCATCGCGGTCGGGCAACTGCAAATCGTGCAGGATGAGAGCGAGGTCGGCATGCTCTCGTACGAGATCCATTGCCTGAGCCGAGCTCGCAGCCTCGAGAACTATCGCATCGCCTTGCAGGTCTTTGAGGACACCCCGCATGGCGTCGCGGATGAGGGCGTGATCATCAACCACCAAGAACTTCATAGCAAAAGCCTTCCGCACAAGGGTATGACCCCCCATGGCCCCACACGCCAGCACCAAGCGGACCGTGACGCTGGTTTGAGGAAGACTATACCTACCCAGCTTTGTAATCGAGGCGGCAACCTGCCTTGGCGGAGGCTGGCACCAAGGTTCTGACACAAACAGTGCCCGACACCAGTAACTTAAGGCCGTGCTGTTGGCCCCAATCGGGCTCGCCAATTTTGCAATGGTCACTCGCTCGCCGGGTGCCAACGGGCGAGCGGACTGCCGTGCGTTGGCAGGTCCAGGGGCCAACAACAGGCTCTTCCGGTCTAAGCTCGGTCGGCAACCACAGCCCTGCATCAATGAGCTTCGAGCAGACGGCCAAAGCCCGCAAACTGGTCGCGAATGTCGTTCGCGCGCAGCGCGTGCCAGTAGGTAGCCGTATTGATGGCTATGACCGGCTTGCCAAGCCACAATTCGGCTGCCGCCGCGAAACGCATCATGGATAGGTTCGTGCCGACCTGCACGATGGCGTCGACGTCCGTGCCGTCGAGACGGCGGATCGCGTCGCGACACTCGACTGGCGTCACCGCCGCGATCCCTGTCCAGGACGTGCATTGGAGGGCAATGTCCCGCACCACCGTGAGACCGACGTCGCCGAAGTAGCGCTTCACCTCGGCATTCATGACAGGCCAGTACGGTGTCAGGACCGCGATGCGCTTGATGCCGCCCAGCGCCTCGATGGCGGCGGCGGTGGCGTGGCTGCCGACCGTGATGCGGAGCCCCGTCTCGTCCGTGATGCGTTTGGCGAAGGCGTCGGCGCCCTTCACGCCGCCAAAGAACGACAGAGCAGAAATGCCCATGACGAGATAGTCGGGTTCGCACGTCATGACGCTCTTGATGGCATCCATAACGTTGCTGCCGATCGTGTCGATACCGGCGCGGAACGTTTCGTTGCTGAGCGCATTGGTGTTCGGTGTGAAGATGCGACTGTAGTGATTGGTCACGCCCACCGGCCGCATGTCGTCGAAGTCGGGCTGCACGATGGTGTTGGTAGACGGTGCCAACACGCCGAACTTGCGCCGCCACCCCAGAACATCACCCATCATCGAACTCCACGTGTGTCTTGGCGCCTATGCGACCAACTGGGAAAGGCTGCGCGCCCATGTGCACATATGCGGGTCGGTACCGGGCCGTGAGGACAGGATACAGCCAATCGGCAGTCCGTTGCCGGCCACGCCAGCCGGCACCGAGACGATGGGGCCGCCGAGCGCGGTCCACGGCGAGATGTACTTGGGGTCGCCGGTCCAGCCAAGGCCTTCGGGTGCAGTGGATGGCGCAGCCGGCCAAAGGAAGACGTCGGCCTTCAATGTGCTGAACAGCTCTGCGCGCATGCGGTCGATCTCGCCACGCTCGTCGAAATATCGTTGCGGGACGATGGTCAGCCCTTGGCGGATCATGGCAATCAGCTTCTCGCCGACCGTGCCTTGCGGCTGGTCAAGCAGGAATTTGAGGGCCCGAGACGCCTCGTAGGTCATGGTATTTCGTTGCATCTCGAACAGCCGCTCGAAGGAAATGGGGGATCTCGGTTGCTCCACCGCATGGCCGGCCCGAGCGAACGCGTCGGCCATGCGCGTGAGCGCTGCCTTCATCTCTGGGATAGCATCGGCAATATGCCGATCGTCGGGAATGCACACAGCCAGCTTGGTTGGGGCAGGCGCAGCGAGTTGGGGTGCCAGGAAGTTTGGCGCCACTGCCTCGTAGACCAACGTCGCATCATCGACGCTCCAGCCATAGAAGCCTGGTGTGTCGTAGGAGGGCGCCAGTGGGGCAATCCCGAAGGTTGGCAGACAGCGCGAGCTTGGCTTGAATGCGCTGATGCCGCAGTAGGCGGCCGGACGGTTGACTGAAGCAACCGTCTGCGTGCCGATTGCGGCGGCTGCCATACCCGCTGCAACCGCCGCCGCCGAGCCTGAACTCGATCCACCCGGCGTATGCGCGAGGTTGTGGGGATTGCGTGCCGGCGAGGGATCGAAGAAGGCGTATTCGGTTGTGTGCACCTTGCCGAGAACGATGGCACCCTGCGCCTTGAGCGCAAGTACAACTTCAGCATCATTGTCGGCTGCCGGTGCGGCAGCTCGCGAGCGGCTGTTGGCCCGGGTCGGCAGGCCCTCGACATCGATGATGTCCTTGATCGCAATCGGCACGCCGTGCAACAGCCCCCGGATCTGCCCTTCCTCGGCTTCACGGGCCCGTTCCTCGGCTACGGCAAGCGCACGCTCAGCATCGACCTCACGCCAGCATTGCACCTGGGCATCCGCTTGCGCGATCCGATCAAGAAAGCGATGTACTAGGGCGACCGGGGACAGCTCCTTATTGACGATCGCAGCGACCAGCTCGCGAATCCTTCCAGGATCACTAGCGTAGGTGCTCGCCATTGGTGCCACCCCTTCCGTCTGCGCCTGCCGCCATCAATGAACCCTCACGGCATGGCGCGCAACGTGTGACCGCCCGATAGCTGTTTTTGAAGATGATACAACACCGCTCGGCCTCGTCTTTGCCGGGCACCGGCGTGCTCTATCCTTGTTTGGCGGAACGCTGCTCGGCCGGCGCGGCTTGGCACTGAGCGATGGCGTTCGCCCAACGCGCCGGGCGGGGTGTCTTAACACATTGTTAACGAATTGGAATCGCTCGTCAAAATTTAGCGAAAATTGGAACTTGTGGGCCCTTTGCCGATTGTCTTGCCAGATCTGTTAGAGACAAAAGGCAATGCAGCGGCCAAATCAGATCATGCGTCTGCTCGGCAGACATTATCGAGAGCTGTTGGGATTGGACGAGACGCTTCCAATCGAGATGGAGGTGCTTCTCCTGCGCCTGGCACTAAGACAGCTGGAGCGCGCGCACTACGGCATGCGGGCGCAGCCTCGCTCTGCTACCGCAGCGGCCTGATCCTTGTTTTGCTTGCGGTGCGACACTGACTTTGCAGCAGCTACGACTGGGCAGGCGCGCGGTCGCATTGCGCATATTCCTCGGATCACGTCCTAGCCTGGTGCGCCGGCCGCAACGTACAGAGCCGCAAAGATGGAGGCCAACGCGTCACGCGACAGCGCGGCACGGGCCGTCAGCAGGCTCCTCCGCGCAGCAGCGCTGAGCGAGCGCCAGCATCGGTCGTCTGACGCAGCAGCCACATATTCAGGCACATCGACATCGCTGCTCAAATCGTCAGCACACGACATGCAACGCCGGCGGCGCACCGTCACGAGCGCGCTGCATGAATTCGACAGGCGCCTTCAAACATTCGTTTGCATCGTCTTGCTGCAAGGCGTTGATTGTTTGGCAAGTGACTCCCATGTCGTCTGGAGAGCCACGCAACATAAGGAGGAACGTCTGATGCGGATCCAAGTGCGGTCGGCGCCCAATACCATGAGTTCTGAAGTCGGCAGGCGGATGGTGGGCGTCATTTTCACGGATGCATGTGATCACACTCTTGCCGGCACGTACTTCGTACCGATGGACAACGTGCTCAAACGCATGCCGCGCTTCGAGGCCTGTGCCGAGTACTCGCCCTTCATGGAAGGTATCTACCTGCCCAAGGAAACCTGCGTCGTTGTCTGATGCGATCGCGCAAGCGCACAGCTAGGTTTGCCGCGTGAGCCGCACGAGCTCCGCGCCCGACGCATCGTGTAGCGTGAGCGTGACGTCGGCGATGCGATAGCTGCGCGTTGCCGACAGTGCATCAAGCAACTTGCGCTCCTGCTGCATGACCTCGGGCGGGCAGGCCATGCGCGTCGTTGCCAGCGCGCCGAACGTGATGGTCTCGCTGCCGATCTCCGCGCGACCCATCAGCCGATTGCACCCGCCGGAGCCCGTGACCTGCCCGTCCGCAGCAAAGGAAATGCGCGCACGCCGATCGCCGCCAGCAGTCGCGCCGGCCACTCTCTCGACGATCCATTCGCCACCTGCCAGCAGCCCCGGCATGGCTCCCTGCGCAAGCTCCGCGCAAGCGCCGGCACATGTCATCAGCAGTGCCACCATGACTTCACGATAACTAGGAATACACCGCATGGTGGCCGACCCGCTCGCGTCACGCATGCCTGCATGACGCCCGCCGGGCACTGAACGCAGGCTGAACGCGATCCGCGCACAGAATACAGTAACCGAAGTGACGGGCTCAGCGGATCTGGATTTGCGGCAGGATCTTCTGCAGCTTCTTGGCTTGCTTGATATTGAAGCGCATGCCGCCGGGCAGTGTGAAGTCGCCGGGCTTCATGCCGTCGGGACAGGAGGCACCCGTCCAGCGCGCCGTTTGCACCATCAACATGTCCTGCGGACCCTTGGCAACGTTGGGCAGTGGCACCCCGTCGGTCTTGCCTTCGATGCGGATCGTATACGTGGACTGGAAGTCGCCAGACATGGTGGTGCGCGTCGAGCTGCTGATCGACCCGAAGCTGCATTCGGAGTCGATCACCAGGTTGCCGCCCGCGCGCTTCATGTCGAAGCGCGTGCAGGCATCCTTCGACATGCGCAGGCCGAATTCCATGAGCTCGCGATCAGTGGCAGCATCGAGGCACACTTGCGTGTCCAAAGCCGGGGCGCCGGTCGGCTTCTCGGTGACGATGCGGATCTGCCAATGACCGGGACGGCGTTGGGGAAAGTCGACCGCCTGCGCGGCGGTCGGCAGCGGCAGGGCCACCACGGCGGCGATGACGGCCAGCAGGGCAGCAGGACGGTGCATGGGCAAGCCTCGTTCGTTGCGGCGGCGCACTGTATTCCCCCAACCTGGACGGCGGCATGGCAGCGGCGCCGCAGCGTTCCCTTTCCAGTCCTGCGGGCAGCAGTGCTGCAGGACATCAAATGTAGCAATGATAATAGCCCGCACGCTTGAGGGGGTCTCAAAGAAATACAGTAGAGGGCTGAAAATAAACCATTTCTTTGTGGGTGAGGGTGAATATTCGAGCCGTTGGATAGAAGCACCACTCCTGTTGGCAAAGCCAATGCGCAAAACACCCGCACTTATCGTCCGCCACCGGCGCATGACGCTGGCTATCGGTGTCCTGCTGGCCTGTCTGATGGTCATCGCCGCGATCTGCGTCAGCATCGGGCTCTATCTTGCCGATGCTACACTCGCGATCGTGTTGGTGCCGCAGATCTTCGTCCTCATTGCGGTCGGCTTGCTCAAGCTCGCCTACGATCGTTGGGCCACCTCGACGGTGTGCCTGTGCGTATCGGCCGACGGGTTGTTGCTGCCCGGCATGTCCACGCGCCGCATCCCATGGATCGATGTTCGCAGCGTGCGCTGCATCTCCTCAACGCCGACGCCAGAGCATGCCACGAAACCGCGCCACTACCTGCTGCTCGAGGCGGACGTGCCGGCGGTCAGCCGTAGTCAGCCCGGGCTCGTATGGTGGCGCGCACAGCAACTGGTGTTCGACGTGAGCCAACTCGATGCCTCCAGGGATGCGATCCTGGAAGCCTTTTACCGCTTCCACCCGGCTGCGGTCGCCGATGCCGAGGTTGCCAGCGCCCAAACCGCTGCGGCCAAGTCCGATGGCGAGCGCCCGCGCCTGCCGATGGCAGCAACGATCAGGTTGTGTGCCCAGCATATTCGCGCCAAGTCGGCCCCGCTGCTGGCTGCCCAAGACATGTGGTCCGACGCGGTGGTCACGTGGCACCGGCTGGCACTGCAGGTGCGCAGAGAGGCGCAGTTGGTAATGCTCGGCGCGGCCATAGTGCGGCGCACCACAGTTTCGTATGCACAACGGCTTGTGCTGATCGCGCGTGACGTGACGCTGACAAACCTCGCACGCGGTCAGCGAAGCGCGCGTGTGGCAGCCGTCGCTGTCCGCCACAGATTTGTCCGAAGCGTTTGAAATGAATGGCTGCTGAACTGCTTGTTGGCTCGTCATTCAGATGCCCCGTGCGCAATAGCGTGCGCGGGGAGAACATCAGGCGGGACGGATCCGCCGATGCGACACGACAACGGGGGTATGGAGCCATGATCGGAAAACTGACGCTGGCAGCCGGCCTGGTTGCCTTGGGCACGCTGGCAACAACGCCAACTGCTTCCGCCGCCGCGTTCCCGCAATCGCGGCCCGCGATCGATGCCGACACCTCGGTGGTGCATCAGGTGCACCGTCGGCACCATCGCTTCCATCGGCACCGGTTCGTCTACTTCGGTGCAGGCCCGAACTATTGCTCGGTGTGGCGCCATCGGTGCGCGCATCGCTGGGGCTGGCGTACGCGCGGCTTCTTCCATTGCTTGTGGCGGCACGGCTGCTGATCGACCAACGCTGGTTGAGCAGGCAAATTGCTTGCACCGTCGGTTGATGCAACGTGAACCACTGGTGAACCGTGCGTTGCGGAACCGTTAAGGCCGAGGCTGGTTGTCTGTGGTGCCTTGGTGTCTCGTTGATGTCCGGGTTCACCGACTTAGGAGGAAGCATATGATTGGCAAGCATTGGCTTGTGGCAGGTGCACTGGTGCTGGGAGCGGCCGTCGCCCCGCATGCAACGTCGGCTGCGTCGCTGGCGCCGCAATCGACGCTGCGCATGAGCGAGGTCCAGGACACGCTGGTGCAGAAAACGCAGTGGAGATACTGCCGCCGCTGGCGCCACGAGTGTGC
>DASTOW010000025.1:0-27308 GCA_035762425.1 Hyphomicrobiaceae bacterium
CATTTCCTCCACGATCGCATCGTAGAATTGCCGCTCCAGCAGCGGGTAAGTGATGAGCCAGCCGTGAAACGATCGGCGGTCGCAGGAAAAGCTGACGCGTTCGTAGAACATTTCCTGGCCGAGCGTGCCTGACAGTACGAACCAGGTCTCGCGCTGGGGCGCATAGTCGAGGCTGGCGCCGGCGTATCGCTTTGCCAGCAGCGAAGCCCGATACTTCGACGGCACCATCTTCAAGTTCCCGCGGTTGGCATAGACGCGCAGCACCGCATGCCCATCCTCGGAGACGAACAGGCGATCATCGGCGTCCAGGGCGCCCGGCTTCGGAGCAAACACATCCGCGGGATACTTTAGCTCGAAGCCGGCGCCGGCATTCTCCAGGAGCGTCCAGTGCCCCGGCTTGGCCCTGGTAACGAGTTCACGCTCGAGCGAGGCGCTCTGCGGGGTCATGGATGAAACATATGGCGGGTTGGCTTTCGCGACGCCCCGTTCGTAGGCCAAATCCTCCCGCTCGAGGTAGGCCAGCACCGGCGGGCGCGGCTGTGTCCGCGGCGTCGCCTCGGTTGCGCAACTCAGCAACGGCAGGCTCTGCGGTGGACCATCGATAGCGCGCAACGCGAGATCGGCCTTGATCACCTCCTCGCAGTCGAGGTCCTTGTTCGACAGGGCGCTGGCGACGTGCTCGTCCGTCTTCGCTTGCCCGATCGCCTGTGTACGCGAGGCCGGCTCGCCGCGCTGTACAAGGATGGCCAGCATGCTCAGCACCAACACGAAGGCCGACACGCCGGCGAGTGCGCCTGCCACAAAGCTTTTGCGTGCGCGCGAGCGCCGGCCCGCCCGTGCCAGGTCGTATTCGGCACGCGCAACGGGATTGCCGAGCGTCGCATAGGCGCCTTGTATTTCCCGGAAGCGCTGGCTCGCTTCGGCGCCGCTGTTGGCATCCGGGTGATACTGCTTGGCCAGCTGATAATAGGTAGCCTTGACGGTCGCGCCGTCGGCGCGCCGTGAGATGCCCAGCAAGCGGTACAGGTCAGCCATGCGGGCCCCGTCACCCAACGCACAACGCGTCGGCGAGGGTTGTAACGCGAAATGCGTCCTACGATGGGCGAACACGCGACTTCATTTTGGCGCACGTGCTCGGCGTCGACTATGGTTGTTCAGTAAGCGTCACAATCGGCTCGCGCACATACCTTTGCGCGCAGGGCGCAGAGGGTTCGCGCATTCCGTGTGAGCGTGTCATATGCTCTTGGCGGTCTCGCGCAGCGCGAACTTCTGGATCTTGCCCGTGCTGGTTTTGGGAATCTCGGCAAACACCACGTGACGCGGGCATTTGTATGCGGCGAGGTTTGCCCGGCAATGGGCGATGATCTCTTCCGCCGTTGCCCGCGCGCCAGGACGCAGCTCGATGAATGCCACCGGCGTCTCGCCCCACGTGTCGTCGGGCTTGGCCACCACTGCACAGGCCGCCACCGCCGCATGCTTGTAGAGCACGTCCTCCACCTCGATCGAGGAGATGTTCTCGCCGCCGGAGATAATAATGTCCTTGGAGCGATCCTTCAGCTGGATGTAGCCGTCGGGATGCAGCACGCCGAGATCGCCGGAATGGAACCAGCCGCCGGCGAACGCTTCCTCGGTGGCTTTGGCGTTCTTGAGATAGCCCTTCATGACGATATTGCCGCGGAACATGACTTCGCCCAGCGTCTCGCCGTCGGCTGGTACCCGCGTCATAGTCAGCGGATCCATCACGGTCAGGTCCTCGAGCGCCGCGTAGCGAACACCCTGGCGAGCCTTCTTGGCTGCCTGGCCAGCCGTATCCAGCCCATCCCACTCGGCGTGCCACTCGTTGACGACCGCTGGGCCGTACACTTCGGTCAATCCATAGACGTGCGTGACGTCAAAGCCTGCCGCCGCCATTGCCGCCAGCACGGCCTCCGGCGGCGGCGCGGCAGCTGTGACAAACTGCACCGTGTGCGGCAGCGGCCGCTTCTCCTCTGGCTTGGCATTGAGCAGGGTCGACATGACGATCGGCGCGCCGCACAGATGCGTCACCTTGTGCTCGGCGATTGCGTCGTACATGGCCTTCGGCCGCACCCATCGCAGGCATACATGCGTGCCGGCCACCGCCGACAGCGTCCAGGGAAAACACCAGCCGTTGCAGTGGAACATTGGCAGCGTCCACAGATAGACGGGGTGCTTGGCCATGTGCGCGGCCAGCACATTGGCGTAGCACATCAGCGTTGCGCCGCGATGCGAGTAGACCACGCCTTTGGGGTTGCCGGTGGTGCCCGACGTATAATTGAGCGACAGCGACTCCCATTCGTCCGCCGGCATGCGCCAGGCGAACTCGGCATCGCCGCTGGCCACGAATGTCTCGTAGTCCAAGTCCGACAACGCCTCCCCGCCTTGCGGAAACTGACGGTCGTCGCAGTCGATCACCAGCGGGCGGGCCTTGGCCTGGGCCAGCGCCGCTTTCATGGTCGCCGCGAACTCGCGGTCGCAGATCACGACCTTGGACTCGGCGTGGTCGAGCTGGAAGGCCAGCACCGCCGCATCCAGCCGCGTGTTCAGCGAGTGCAGCACCGCTCCGAGCATCGGCACCGCGTAGTGCGCCTCCAGCATCGCCGGTATATTCGGCAGCATCACCGTGACGGTATCGCCTACGCCGATGCCGCGCTGCGCCAGCGCCGACGCCAACCGCCGGCAGCGCGCATACAACTCGGCATAGGTCCGCCGCAGGACGCCGTGCACGACAGCCGGGTGCGCGGGGTACACGGCCGCTGCCCGCTGCAGCAGCGTCAGCGGGGTGAGCGGTTGGTAGTTCGCTGCGCACTTGTCGAGGCTCTGGGCATGCGCATGGGCGGGAGATTGTGCGGACATCGGTGTGCTCGATCGCCTGGCGCGCAGCAGGTGCTTGGCGCCCGTGCAGTAAGTTGCAGAATAGAGCAGGAGCAGCGCTTCGGCCCAGGATTTCAGGAGCAAGGCGGGTCCGGAGCGATCCTGCTTTAGCGAAGGCGACCGCACTCGGCAATCGATCCGCCTGCCAAGCCCGTCACTCCCTGCGTTCGGTTGTGCGCCACGTTTCATAAGGGGCAAGGCGTGGGCGGCTGCCCCTCACGCGGCGTCGACGTCTTCGCCTCCACCAAGCGAAACATCTTGCCAAGCAAATTATTCAGTGGAAAATTACACATGTGATCTTGACGCGTACTGGCAAGATCGATCCGGCCCTGGGGGCCGAAGTATTGCGTAACGGAAGGAGGCGACGATGCGGGGAGATGCATCGCCGGCCGCAGCATACCGACCCGAAATGGGCTTGATGGCGCGGCTCACCGCGCTCGCCGAAGGGCGGGAAGTTCGCACGGTCGCCACACAGGCGGTCGCAGCCAAACGCGAACGCCGGCGTCTCGTCGCCAGGTATTTCAGCTGCGGGTTCGTCGCCAGCATGGGGCTCGGCTGCGTGGCCATGCTGCCCGTGGTACTGGCCCACCCCGGAGTACGGCTTGCCCGTAGCTCGCCGGCTGTCGTCATGGCGAGCAATGTCGATCGCGGCTCCGTGCCGCTGTGGCCGGCCCACGGCTCCGTCGCACCTGAGGCCGAGATCAGCTCTTTCGAGCTCGCCATCCGCCACAACGAGCGCACCAACGCCGCCTTCCCGGTGGAGATCACCGGTGGTGGCCCGGCCCGCCAGAGCATGACCGTGGTGCTGCGCGATTTGCCGGAAGCGGCGTACCTGTCCAAAGGTCAGCGTCAGAACGCGAACACCTGGGTGCTGCGGCCGGCAGACCTCACCGATCTGCGCCTGTCCATCCACGATGGCGCGCCGCAGGCTTTCGACGTGACCATCGAGGTCGCAACCGCCGACGGCGACCCGGCTGCGCGTAGCATCGCCCGCGTCCGGGTGCTCGATGCCCCGGCGCAACCTGAGCCGACCATCGCCGTCACGGAGACGCTGGCGCCGCTGTGGACGGTCGAAACGGCAATCGCCGCACGGCGTGAGGACGCCCCGGCCAAGCCGCGACCGGTGGAGGCCGCCCAGCACAAGACGGTGCAAAAGCCCCAACTCGTGCCGGCGCCAAAGCCCGCGGTTCGGGTCGAGGAACTCCGCGTTGTACCGCGCACCGCGCGTCCGGAGGGCATGAGCACGCTCGGCATGGCCACGCGCGAGAGCGAAGGGGACGACCGGCAGATGTGGTGGCGGGCGCCGCCCTCGTCATGGGCCGGCCTCGTCGATCTGCCCGGTGGCAACTGACGATTTCCGTCGCTTGGCAGGCCCGCCGATCGTCAGAGCCGCGAAATCAGCGATGACGGCGCACCTTCAGCCCTCAACGCTTTGGCCTTCGGGATAGGCCCAGCACAGGTCCGGCGGCAGCACCACGTTGATCTGGCTGCCCACCGGGTAGCGCACGGTTGTGCCGAGCTCGAGTGCGTCGAGCCGGCTTCCCAACATGTCGAGCTCGTAGACGGTCTGTGTGCCCTGGTAGCGGTGCGCGGCCACCTGCGCGGGGAAGGTGTTGGGCTCCGCCGCGCCGTTGCTGCCGAGGCGCACGTTCTCGGGCCGAACCGCAATCTTCACCGCCTCGCCCGCCGTCACGCTCGCCGGTAGACTGGCCCGAAGGCGGCCGCCGCCGTTGGCCTCCACCATGCCGAACGCGCCGTCGCGCTCGAGGAGACGTCCGGTCAGCAGATTCGATGCGCCCGTGAAGTTGGCGACGAACAGATCCGCCGGCCGGTTGTACAGCTCGTCGGCCGGCGCCATCTGCAACAGCTTGCCGTTGCGCATCACGCCGATGCGGTCGCCCAGCACCACGGCCTCGGCCTGGTCGTGCGTGACATAAAGCGCGGTGACGCCGGTCTTCTTGATGATGCGGCGCAGATCGTCGCGCAGACGCAGGCGCAGCTTGGCGTCGAGGTTGGACAACGGCTCATCGAGCAGCAGCAGCTGCGGCTCATAGACCAGGCTGCGCGCCAGCGCCACACGCTGCATCTGTCCGCCCGACAGCGACACCACCGGACGGTTGGCATAGTCCGACAGCCCGACCAGTTCCAGCGCCTCGTCCACCATGCGTGCCCGCTCGGCGCGCGGAACCTTGCGACTGCGCAGGGGATAGACGACGTTCTGCTGCACCGTCATGTGCGGCCAGACGGCGTACGACTGAAAGACCATGCCAATGTTGCGCAGCCGCGGTGGGACGAGCATACCGCTGGCCGGCGCCGACACGACGTCCGAGCCGATCGAGATGGTGCCGGACGTCGGGTGTTCCAGCCCCGCCACGCACCGCAACGTTGTGGTCTTGCCGCAGCCGGAGGGCCCAAGCAGGACCACGATCTCGCCTGCTGCGATACGGAAGCTCACATCGTCGACGGCGGCGTGCCCGGTAGCGAACACCTTGAACAGCCGCTCTACTTTCAGTTCCGCCGACATCACCCGTCCTTGTCGCTGGTCCTGCAATGCGAAGGGCGGCCCACTCGGGGCCGCCCAGCTTGGGAACTACTGGCGATAATTATAGGTCTTGTTCCACTCTTCGAGCCAACCTTCGCGCAGCTTCTCGTACTGCTCGAAGTTGGGCACCCAGACCTTGACCTTTGCTGGGTCGAAGCCCGGCGGATAGGCCGGCGGCGTCTTGAGCGCGGTGAGATAGCCGAGTTCCTTGATCATGAAAGCCTGCGCCTCCGGAGACAGTGCCCAGTTCAGGAACAGCTTGGCCGCGTTCGGGTTGGCGGCCGTCTTGGTGATGCCCGCACCGTACATGTTCATCGGCACACCCTCCGGCGGGAAGAAGATCTCCACGGGCGCGCCGTCCTTCTTCTTGGTGAAGATGACGTTGTAGAGCAGCGGCGCGATTGAGACCTCGCCACGCACCAGGGAGTCCGACAACGGTGCGCCGGACGGATAGAGCGCGACGCCCACGGCCGCCTGCTTCTTCCAGTAGTCGTCGCCGAGCACCTGCCGCTCGAACATGGTGCGCGTCCAAGTCGTGCCACCGGACGGTCCGACCACCTGGCCGATCTGCTTGTTGTTGTACTCGGGCTTCGTCAGGTCCATCCACGACTTGGGCGGGTTCTTCACCAGGTCCGTGTTGTAGGCGATCGACCAGCCAAGCGTCTGGCGCGGCCAGATCTTGGGCGACACCTGCACGTCCTCGCGGTAGTCGGCGGCGTTGGGCGGCGCGTAGTCAGCCAGCAGGTCCTGCATGGCCAGGATCAGGCCGCGATCAGAATGGCAGATGACGTCGGCCGCCAGCTTGCCAGCTGCTGCTTCCGTCTTGATGCGCGTGATAAGCTGACCGCCGGGCGCGCGCACCATCTCGACCTTCACGAACGGGAAGCGCTTGTTGAACTCCTTGATGATCTCCTGCTCGACCTCTGCGAAGTCGGCCGTGTAGTAGATCACCTTGCCTTCTTTCTTGGCCGCCTCGATCAGCTCCGGCGGTCCGAAGTTCTGTGCGGCAGCGGGTCCCGCTGCCACCGCCAGCACGGCACCGGCCATGATTGCGCCAAACCGCCGCTTCGACACCATTACAGGCATTCGTTTCGTCTCCCTGGTTTGCAGTCTCGTTATCCGGCACGGCCCATGCTGGTCTCGGTGCCGCGGGCTCCGCGCGAAAGCAGATTGGCGATGCCGATCACAACGGCCAGCAGCAGCATCTGCAGCAAACTGAAGGCGGCTGTGATGCCGACATTGCCGCCCTCGTAGTAGTCGAGCAGCAGGACGGCCATCACCATGGTGTTGCTGGTGTAGAGGAACAGGGACGAGCCAAGCTCGCGGATGGCGAGCACGAACAGCAGCGTCATGGCAGCGATCACGCCAGGACGCGCCAGCGGCAGCACGATCGACCGGATCGTTCCCAGCACCCCCTTGCCGCAGATCCAGGACGCTTCCTCCAGCTCGCGGTGGATCTGCATGAGCGACGTCGACAGCGCTTTGACCGTATCCGGCATGAAGCGGGCGATGAACGCCAGCGCCAGGATCCAGATCGTGCCGTACAACCCGCCCGGCAGGCCGATCCAAGCCCACAGATAAGCGACCCCCACCACCAGGCCCGGAATTGCGACCGGCAGCGTCGAGAGGATATCGATGCTGCGGCGCCCCGGCAGGCTGGTGCGGTTGATGGTGTAGCCGATCGAGAACGCGAGCACGCCGCCAACCAGGGCCGTGACGAGGCCCACCTCCATCGTGTTGACGATCGAGCGGCCGACCAGCGGATTGGCGAACAGGCGCTCGAAGTGGATCAGGCTGTACTGGCGGTCGTCGATCAGGCTGGCAACCGTGCGGATGGACAGAAACTTGCGGAACGCGGCGATGATCAGGGCCAGCGTCGGCAGCACCACCACCACGAACAGGTACACCACTGCCAGCCCCAGCGTCACGTAGCGCCACACGCCGAGATTGAGCAGGGCGGGACGGAACGCCTTGCCAGCCACCGTCGTATAGCTGCGCCGCGAGGTAACCTTGTACTGCAGCCAGACCAGAAATCCCGTCACCACCATCAGGATGATGGCGACCGAGGCGGCCGTACTGTAGAGCGGCGGCGACCAGTTGGTGAGCTTGAAGATGTAGGTGGTGAGCACCGGGATGTCGCCCGGCGTACCCAGCACCGCTGGAATGCCGTAGATGCCCAACATGACGATGAACGACAACAGCATGCCGGAGATGATGGCTGGCGCGATCAACGGAAAGGTCACGGTGAACATGGTGCGCAGCACGGTGGCGCCGGTGACCTCTGCCGCCTCCTCCAGCGACGGGTCCATGTTGCGCAGCGCCGAGGCCGTGAACATGTAGACGTAGGGCGCGTAGTAGATCCCGAAGATGCAGATCAGCCCACCCATTGAGTAGACGTTGAACCGCCATTCGATGCCCATGGCGCCGAGCAGAACGTTGAGCAGGCCCGTGCGCGGCGAGGCCAGGATCGACCACGCTACGGCGGCCACCAGCGGCGGCACGAACAACGGCAGCATGCTGGCAGCCGCAATGAAGCGCTTGCCCGGCGTGTTGGTGCGCACCACCACCCACGAGAAGGTCAGCCCGATGACGACGGCCAGCGCCGTGCCGCCCGCGCAGGCGATCAGCGAATTGATCAGCGCCAGGTGGACGTTCGGGTTGGCGAGGACAGTGACGAAATTGTCGAGCGACAGGTTGAAGACGCCGAAGCCGTCGACCACCGGATTGGTGTTGGTCAGCGCGCCGAGCAGCAGCATGGCCACCGGATAGGCGACCAGGAACGCCAGCACCAGGAACAGCGCGGCAGACCACAGCCGGCCGATCAGCATGCCCGCGCTGCGCCCGCGTCGGGTTTCCCGCCGCGCGCCGGTCACATCAGAGGTCTCAGTGGCGAATGCGGCCGTGTCTGCAGCCAATCTTTTGCTCCCTGGGGCGTCTCTCTCCGGACTGGCGCCCTTTTCGGCTGGCCGCCACTATTCGTTGAACTTATCCGTAGCACACAAAATGCGGCCGCGGCATCCGGGTAGATTCTTGGGGGGTGACCAATTGGTGAAGACCGACCCTGTGCAGCCCAGCATCCTGCTGCGGTTGAGCTGTTCGCTGGCTGCGCCAAGCGGTAGTGTCGGCTGAGCACAATCACAGCAATGGAGAGCTTCACATGCTGCTCGACGGCAAGGTCGCCATCGTCACGGGTGCATCGCAGGGCATCGGCCGCGCCTGCGCCGAGCGGCTGGCGCGCGAGGGTGCCCGCCTCGTGCTGTGCGACGTCACCAGCGCGCAAGGCCAGAGCGCGACCGCCGCCATTGCCAATACGGGAGCCAAGGCGGTCTTTGCTGCCTGCGATGTAAGCAAGGCCTCGGATGTGAGCAACGCCGTCACAGCTGCGCTGGACGCCTATGGCCGCATCGACGTCCTGGTCAACAATGCGGGCGTGCTCGACGATGCGCCGTTCCTCGATTTGGCGGTCGACGAATTCGATCGCATCATCGGCGTCAACTTGAGGGGCGCGTTCCTGATGGGCCAGGCCGTGGCGCGTCAGATGGTCAAACAGGGCGTGCCAGACAGCGGATCAAAATCACGCCCGCAGGCTGGCGCCATCGTCAATATGAGCTCGGTCAACGCCGTGTTCGCCCTGCCGGACCACGTTGCCTACTCGATCTCCAAGGGCGGCATCAACCAGCTGACCAAGGCGATGGCCATCTCGCTTGCGCCGCATGCGATCCGCGTCAACGCCGTCGGACCCGGCACCATCCAGACGCCCTTGCTCGATGGCGTCATCAAGGACACCGCCTTCCGCACCAAGGTGCTGTCGCGCACGCCGATCGGCCGCTTCGGCCAGCCCGACGAGGTGGCGGCCATCGTCGCCTGGCTCGCCAGCGAGGAATCGAGCTACGTCACCGGCACAACCGTTTACGCCGACGGTGGCCGCCTGCCGCTCAACTATGTGGTGCCCGTGCGCGAATAGGGCGATTGTGTCAGGCAGCCTCGCGCGCGGTGAGCGAGGGCGCATCGAGCATGGCCGGAACGTCGCCACTATCGAGCGGCTCGAACTTGACAAAGATCGAGCGAGCGTCCCGCATGTCATACACATGCGTGGAAGCTGTGCCGGCAGCGATCATGGCGTCGATCGAGCGAGCATGCTCCTCGGGGCTGGGGCCGGCGTATCTGCCGGTCGCCATGCTAAACCGGATGATGTGCTCCAGCGCCGTGCCCGGCCGCTTAAGATCGGCGGGCAGATCGTAGAGACTGGCGTAGCGGGAATTGCAGACCACCAACCGACGATTCGCATCGAACACGCACAAGCCTTGCGACATGTTGTTGAGCGCGACGTCGAAGCGCCTGTGGTTCTCGAGCTCGGCGATCGTGTCGTCGAGCGCGCGCAGTGGCAGCGCGCGAAACCCCATGTACGCTGCAACCGCTAGAAGCGTACTGGCGAGGACGCACAGCAGCACCGCCTTGACAAGGCCATCCAGGCTTTCTTCCGTGATCAGCTGGGCCACGGTGGTCGATCCGACGTTGGTCTCGTGGTCGCGGCGATGATCGGGCGTTAATGCATGGCCCGCTATGGCCGCGATAATCGCCAGACGCCTGGCCTCAATAGCCTTCGCGCAGCAGCGGGAACGCACTGTCCATCCAGCTGCGCGCCAGCGGCGTCACCGGCTCGACATAGCTCTTGTCCAGCTGCGCAAACGACGTGACCCCGAGCAGGCCGAGGCAGCGTGTCACCTCGTCCTTCAAGAGCTCGATCATGCGCACGATGCCATCCTCGCCGGCGGCCGCCATGGCCAGGCCCTGCAGGCGACCGATACCGACCGCGTTGGCGCCGAGCGCCATCGCCTTGACGATATCGGCCCCACGCAGGAAGCCGCCGTCGACGATGATCTCGGCGCGCCCTTGCACGGCCTCCACGATCTCCGGCAGCACGGCCATCGACCCTTTGCCGTGATCGAGCTGCCGGCCGCCGTGGTTGGAGACGTAGATGCTCTCGACGCCATGCTCGAGCGCGATCAGCGCGTCCTCCGCCGTGGCGATGCCTTTCAGGATGAATGGCAGCGAATACTTCTTGCGCAGCTTCTCCAGTGATTTCCAGGAGAAGCGCGCCTGGTAGTGGTCGGCGGGCGCACTGCGGCGCGAGGTGGTCTTGTAGCGCTTGGCGAGGTCGCGCTCGCGCCGACCGTACCAATCGAGGTCGACCGTGAAGCACAGCGCTTTGTAGCCGCTGGCGATGGCCCGCTCGATGTGGTTGTCCACCCAGGCGTCGTCGCCGCGCACGTAGAGCTGGAATAGCTTGGGGTGCGGGTTGCTGGCGGCCACAGCTTCGATGCCGGGCGCACTGGCCGAACTCAGCATGTGCAGCACACCGCCGCGCGCCGCCGCCCGGCTCGGGCAGACGCCGCCCTCCGGCGCGAAGTCCTGCAGCGACCCGATCGGGGCCAAAATCAGCGGCAGTTGCAACTTGAGCCCAAGCAAGGTGCCGCCGACATCGACCTGCTCCACATCCCGCAGCACGCGCGGGCGGAAGGCAATCGAATCGAGGGCGACGCGGTTGCGCTCCTGCGTGGTTTCCGTCTCCGCGCCGCCGACGATGTAGTCCCAGGTTCCCTGGGTGACGTTGCGCTTGGCCAGCGTGACGAACTCGTGGAGAACGGCATAGTCCATGCCTTCCTGCATTTCCGGCGCCCCTCGTGCTTGTAGATGCCGCCGGTTGTATCTCCGGCGTTCACCAGCATAGCCAAATACGGCCGGCCAGCAGAAGGCCTGACGACGCATGGGTGGCTGCCGGCGGCCGCGCGAGGCCGTTAACGCCTTCGGCCGAGGCGCCGTCTTGCTGTTGCGCCCGCCCGAGACTATGTCAAATTGCGTGCCCATATCCTAAGCAGTCAGCGGTGCCGAGCATCCGGACAGTCCAGTGAAGCAGGTCCACAACGGCGGGCGGCCGATGCTGCGCTCGGTTGGCGCCCTGCCGGCATGGCCGGCGATCGGCATTCGCCTGCAGGATGCGGCCCTGCTCGGCGTGTTCCTGGTGGCTTACGTGGGGCTCGAGTGGGCGAGCTTCATGCACGAGCACAACGACCTGCCTGTCACCCCGTGGAATCCCGGTCTGGGCATCGCCTTCGGCCTGATGATCCTGAAAGGCGCCCTGTTCGCCGTGGCGCTGTTTGCCGGCGTCGTGCTGGCCGAGATCCTGGTGCTGCAGACCGATCTGGCCTGGCCGATCGTGCTCGGCATCGGCCTGGTGGTATCGGCGAGCTATGCGGCCGCAGCCGATGTGGCGCGTCGCCTGCTGCGCCTGGATGTGGGCTTCGCGCATGTGCGCGACCTCGGCATCCTGCTGGCCGCGGGCGTTGCGGGCGCAGCCGTTTCCGCGACCCTGCTGATCGCGCTGCTGTTCGGCACCGGTCAGCTTGGCGCCGGGGTTCTCGGCAAGGCGGCCGTACCGCTGTTCATCGGCGACGTGATCGGCATCGCCGTGATGACGCCGGTGGTGCTGCGGCTGGCTTTGCATTGGCCGGAGATCCGCAACAAGCCGCCATTGCCGGTGGTGCTGGAGATCGTGCTGTACATCGTCATCACCGGCATCGCGCTGTGGCTGATCCTCGGTGCGCATGATCCGTTCGGCTACAAGTTTTTCTACCTCCTGTTCCTGCCCGTGGTGGCCGCCGGTGTCCGCCACGGCATCGACGGCGCCTGTGTCGGCCTGCTCATCACCCAGTTCGGTCTGATCGGGCTGCTGCACTGGTACGGCTACGACGCGCGGCAATTCGCCGAGTTCCAGGTCATGATGCTGATCCTGACAATGACCGGTCTGCTGGTCGGCCTGGTCGTGAGCGAGCGCCAGCGCGCCGACCAGCTTGCGCGCGAGATCGAAGCGCGCCTGAAGGCGCTGCAGGCGGAAGCTGCGCGCGCCGCACGCATGAACATGGTCAGCGGTATGGCTTCGGCGCTGGCGCATGAGATCAATCAGCCGATGACGGCGGCGCGCGCGCTCGCCCGCTCCATCCAGGAAGTGCTGCGGCTGCCCGGCGCCGATACTAGCCGCGTAGACGATAACTTGACCAACATGGTGGCGCAGATCGACCATGCCGGTAGTGTCGTGCGTCGCATGCGCGAGTTCCTGCGCCGCGGCCAGCCGCATGTCAGCACGCTCGAAATCGGCACGGTGCTCAACGAGGCGATGGCTTTGGCGCGCCCGGAAGCCGACGCCAACCGCGCCCACCTGCATCTGCACGTGGCGAATGGTCTTCCTGTCATCTACGGAGACCGCGTGCAGCTGCAGCAGGTGGTGCTGAACCTGTTGCGCAACGCGGTCGATGCCATTGTCGAGGCGGGCCGCAAGGATGGCGAGATACACGTTCGCGTGCGATCCGTTGATGACGGCAGCATCGAGGTCAGCGTTGTCGACAACGGCGTCGGCGTCCCGGCCGACAGTCAGATCTTTGAGCCGCTTTCGACTTCGAAGGTGGATGGCCTCGGCCTCGGCCTATCGATCTGTGCCTCGATCGTGCAGGCGCACGGCGGCCGCATCTGGCTGCAGTCCAGCCGCCCCGGCGCCACCGAGTTTCGCTTCTCCCTTCCCGTCCAGACTCGAGAGACACGTTGAACATGCCAAGCGCCCCGACCGTATTCCTCATCGACGACCAGGAGGCGGTGCGCAACGCCCTGGGCGAACTGCTGCGCGTGTTTGGTTACGACGTGCGCACCTACGAGACAGCCAACGAATTTCTCGCCAAGCATGATCCCCAGCAGCGCGGCTGTGTAGTTGCCGACGTGCGCATGCCGGGTATGGATGGCATCGAGCTGGTGAGCGAACTTGGGCGGCGCAAGTTTACGCTGCCTGTCGTGCTGATCTCTGGCCACGCAGACGTGGCGATGGCGGTAGCTGCCATCAAGGCTGGCGCCGAGGACTTCATCGAGAAGCCGGTCGACGACGCGCAATTGCTTGCCGCCATCAACCGTTGTCTCGCGCACAGCTTCGAGCAGCAGTCGACCGATCGATCAGGCAGCGACCTGGAAAGTCGCTATGAGAAGCTAACGCCGCGCGAGGCGGAGGTAATGGACTTCGTCGTGCAAGGTTTCACCAGTCAGGCCATCGCGCTGCGCCTCGAGATCAGCCAACGCACGGTCGAAAGCTACCGCGTGCGGATCATGGACAAGATGCAGGCTGAAAGTGTGGCCGTGCTGGTGCGCCAGGCCATCCGCCTCGGACGCATCACCCCTTAGCAGTTCGCCTCGTTCGCTTGCCCAGCCTTGCCGCCGAGATGCGAGCCGAGGCTGTTGCGATCTCCGTAGATCTACCACGCGAACGGTTCGGATACCCGAAGCGCAGGCAGTTCTTATCTTCGCGGGAAAGCGCTCGATAACCATCGAGGCGCTGTCTGACGAAGAGATAGCCCGTGCCGAGACCCGAACGCCCTGTCAGCGGACGCTTGTTGCCAGCATCGCAGGCACGCTCGCCCTGGTTGATGGTGATGGCGGGGGTCGTGGTGACCCTGCCCCTGATGTATGCGGCCGTGCCGCCTGCGCTGGTTCTGCCGGCCATCAGCGCATTGCTCCTCCTGACGGGCTTTGGCGTCGCCGCCTTCGCCAGTTGGGCAGGACGCGCGCCTGAAGCCGAGCGGCTCGGCCCGAGAGACGTGGCCGGTGCACTCGTTCTCTTGGGATTTGCGGCGGCGTTGCTGAGCGATGCCGAGGTGGCGCTGGCGACCTTTGCGCAATGGCAAAGCGGGTTCATGGCGGCGGGTCCGATGTGATCGCCGCCGCACGACACCATTCGTTTTCGTCTGATCCGGAGGCATGATGGACCTGCTCCAAGCGGAGCTAACTGCTCTCTTACAAGTCATTGTCATCGACGTCGTGCTGGCGGGCGACAACGCCATCGTGGTCGGGCTGGCCGCTTCCAGGGTCGCACCGGAGTTGCGGTCGCGCGTGATTTTCTGGGGCATCGCCGGCGCGGTGGTGCTGCGTATCCTATTCGCGGCGGTCACTGTCCAGCTGCTCGCCATCGTCGGCCTGACGCTCGCGGGCGGCATCCTGCTGCTGTGGGTGTGCTGGAAGATGTACCGCGAGATCACCCACTCGCCGTCGCCGTCCGCGGCCGGTGCCCAGGTGGTGTCCAGCGCAGATCAGCAGACTGCCGGTACTATGGGTTTCTGGGGCGCCCTGATGCAGATCATCATCGCCGACGTGTCGATGTCTCTTGATAACGTGCTGGCCGTGGCCGGCGCCGCCAAGGGCCACACATGGGTGCTCGTTGTCGGTCTTGCTATCGCCGTCGTCCTGATGGCTGTGGCTGCGACCTACATCGCCAAGCTGCTGGCGCACTATCCCTGGATCACCTGGGTCGGCCTGTTGGTGATCGTCTATGTGGCGCTCGACATGATCTACCGCGGCAGCGCCGAGGTAGCCTGCATCTACACGTCCCCCGCACTCTGCGCGCGGGGCTTGGGGGCGATGCTGGGGTCACTCATTAACTAGACGCGCGAAATTGCACCGCGCTGCCGAGGCTGGCGGCGCGGTCCCGCGTCAGACCTCGATGACCTCGGTGACCTGCGACGGCATCTCGGCCGTTGTGTCGGGTCCCGGCCAGAGCGCTTCGGCCTGACGCATGCCGCCCGATCCCGACACCTTGACCTCGACGAACCCGGCATCGCCGAGCTTGCCCGCGATCGTGTCGTTGCTGGCCCAGCGCTCCAGCCAACCGAGCGTTATCGTGGCGCGGTAGCGCTTGCCCTGCCGAACCGTGAACGTGGCCATCGCGTCTCCATTTCCATGAGTGGTCCCGCCGCCAATTCCCTTCGCATAACACCCTCGGCCGCCGATTTTGAGGCCTGGGCGGCTCGCTTGAAGTTCCATGCACGCCGGGAACCGTATGGTTAAAGCCGCGTTAACGCTTGCGATCAGTGCGCTCATTGCCGTCAACGGAAGGGAGAATGGGTCGTGCAGCAAATCTTCAACCAGCTACTGCAGTTCCTGCAGCAGGGCATCTCGGCGATCTTTCGGTTTGTGCAATTGATCTGGCAGTGGTCCGTCGGCCAGATTACCAGCCTGATGCGAGTACCCTGGCAGGACTGGCCACTCCTGAAGCAAATTCTCCTGGTATTGATCATCGCTGGCGTGATCTGGGCTTTGTTCAAGGCCGGCAAGGAGTTGTGGGAAGCCGGCGAACGGATCCTCACCGCGTTCGCCGCCCTGCTCGGCGTGCTGGTCAAGACCCTGCCGAGCGTGATGCTGGCCGGCCTGATCGCCTTGGGCGGCGTGTGGGTGCTCAACAACCTCGACACGTCGGCGTGGCGGCTGCCATCGTTCCTGCAGCTGAGCTCGCGATAGGCGTCAATTCGCCATGGTCTGCCACCCAGAGCATCGCTTCTGGTGGCTAACTGCAATTGGCGATCAGGATGACGCGCTCGATGCCGGGCGCCGTGATCGTGGTGGTGATGATCCAGCCGTTCTCGATGGCTTCGCGAAGCAATGGGCTGCTGCAAGCGGTGCTGTTCCACTCGCGCTGCTTGCGCTCCCGCCAGTCTGGCGCGGTAGGACCCGACTTGTTGAAGCGTCGGTAGTTGACGGTGCGGATCCGGCAGACCACCTCGATGCCGTCGTCGCGCGTGTTCCGGTCGATCCAGGTGCCGGCGTTGGCGTTGCCGAGCCGGGCCGTCTCCGACATGGCCGCGCAGAACTGCTCGTTGTCGAGTGCGGCCACGGCCATGCCGCCGCCGGGCGGCGTGACCGCTACGACGGCACCGAGCCACGCCACGAACAGATCGGCACGCATGGAAAGGCCTCCCGCACTTTCGCACGCCAAAGTATCAGGCAGAGTCAGAATGTCCCAGCGAGCGGCCCGGAGCGATCCGGTCGCGCACCAGTTGCTTCAATTCCTTGTTTTCGGGGAAACGGCCGCGCTCCTTGCGCGACCAGATCACCTCGTTGTTGACGCGCACCTCGAACACGCCTCCCACGGCGTCCGGTGTGAGCATCACTGAGCCCAGGTCCTCGGCAAACGTCGTCAGCAGTTCTTGCGCCATCCATCCGGCGCGCAAGCCCCAGCCGCACAGTCTGCAAAAGGTGATCTCGATCACCGGGCCCGCCATACCCCACTCCGTTGCTCACGGATTGGATATCAAATCGAAGCAGGCATCAGCATACCATGTTTGGCGCAAACCGGCAGTGCGCCGGGCAGCGCACCCCGCACACCACCACGCTCACTTGTGATCAGCGTTGCTTGTCCACCGTATCGCGTACCTCGGCCGCCGTCATGCTGAGCTCGATGCGGTCGGACTTGCGGTGGAACATGTTGGCCGGGATGACGGCTGTGGTTGTGCCGATCCCGAGAAAGTTGCCGATCTCGGCGCGCAGGGCAGGCCTGTCGCCGAATGAGATGATCTGCACGACCTCGCCCAGGTGCTCGCCGTCCGAGGTGTAAATCGGCAGCCCAACCGCCGACGTGCTCGGTTCTGCCGCCTCCGTGTTGCTCTGTTGCGCCAGTGCCGGCGTTACGGTCAACGGGGCCGCCATGGCGATCGCAAGTGCGGCAACAATGTGGCGTGCGCTGCGCATTAGAACCTCCTGGAGCGCCAGGGAAAAACCGGCATAAGGGTGAAGCCCCTTCCGCCGCACAACAACGGCCGGGCGGCAAAGGTTCCGTGCACACCGACTGCCTCACGCAGGGCAGGCATGCACAGGTCGTGCACAGGTCGTCCCCAGACTGCCAACACCTGGGTTTGCGCTCGGCTACCTGGCGCGCTTTGATGCGGCCTGGTCGGCTGTTGTGTTGGTTGCGTTCCGATCCTTGTGAGAGCGGAGTCCGCCCAATGCTTCAGCGCCAACTGCCTGCCCCGGATAACGTTCAGGCTCTTGCCGATCACCTTGATCGCGCTCTGGCAGCCTGCGAGGAGCTTCTCCGGCTGAACGGCAGGCACCAAGATATGGAGTGGTTCCTGGCCAGCGTGCGCCGGTTCGAGCTGGCGGCAATCCTGCAGGTGCTGCGCGTGCGCCAGTACGCCGAGGAGCTGCGCCACACCGAGCGGCGCATCGCCACGGTTGCCGAGCTGTTCCTGGCCGGCACGCTGGCGTTCACCGAGGCGAGCGGTGCCCAGGTCACTAGCCCGTTCGCCACGGAGCGGGAGCCCGACGGCAACGGCCTGATCATCACCGACGAGTTCATGATCGGCCGCCGCATCCCGATCGGCTTGTTGGCCGACATGGTTGGCGCCTTCCTCGATGCGCTCGCGATCACCTACACGATCTACGACCAGGACCATCAGCCGCGGCCAGTCCGCATGCGCCCCGCGCTCGCCCTGGTCCCGGCACCTTCCCGCCCGCCGGCCGTCCTGCGACCGCCGGCTTAGTAACGCCTGGGGGCCTGCCCCCGGCGAAAGAGAGCGTAGGCAAGGCGTTAAGGTGAATATGCTGCGGCGCGTTATAATTGTTGTTGCGGCGCAAAATTTGACGTACGTTCAGCGCAGCAGCGGGCTTTGGCCGTCTCCGTAAGCCTGCGTCCCGGTCGCGCAGGGTCCACCTGCCAGAGGCCGGTTGTGGAAAGCCAGTCCCAAGCCCGCGCGAAGTGGAACCGCTTCCGCAGGCAGCTACCTCGGTCTGGTGCTGGAGGCTCTGACCATGCTCGACTACGACACTCAGGCGCGGCTCGCCGGTGCGACCGCCGAACTGCTGCGGTCTTGTGCGGTTGCCGCCGCTCAGACCATGACGGCTTCCGCCTGCCAGGGATTGACCTTGTGGTCGGATATGCTGCGCCCGCCGCGTCGGCCACCGGCTCCGGCAGTGATGCGTGCCAGTTGCGCCAATCCCTTCGAAGTGTTGTGGCGCTTTACACCAAGCGACTGGATGCCCAAGGCCGGCGTTTGGCCGCAAGCCGCCTGGGTGCCGAGCCCTGCATTGGGTCTTGGCTGGTCGCCGTACGCCGCTTGGTCCGCGTTGCCGAATTGGTCG
This sequence comes from Hyphomicrobiaceae bacterium, assembly GCA_035762425.1. GTDB lineage: Bacteria > Pseudomonadota > Alphaproteobacteria > Rhizobiales > Hyphomicrobiaceae > AWTP1-13. The sequence continues at coordinate 18,377 of DASTOW010000025.1, forward strand.
GCCTGGGGTCGCATCTATTGGCAGCAGTGGCCAAGCCAGCCGCAACAGTTGAGCCCCCTCAGTGTGCCGGAAACCGTGACGCGGGCGGCGCTCGGCCTTGCCTCGCCGTCCTCCTATGCCACCTACCGGTCGGCGGGTGGCCATGCGGTGGCGCAGATTATCACGCCAAATGCGGACACCGTGGTCGCCGGACTGGCCGCGTCGAGCCTCGCGCTCATGCAGATGCAGACCATATTCAGCACATGGCGCACCGTGCTCGGAGCGTAACGTCGAGCCGCTACCCAAGCGCTGAGCTCGTCGAAGAGCACGTTATTGCCTGTGCCATCGGAGCCTGTGCCATCGGACCTTCGACATTCGGGACACGCCCGAATGCCGACAGGCTCAGGACAAGGCCAAGACTGTTGGGCTAGGGGCCTATTTCTTGTCGGAGGACTTCTTCTTCGACACGGGCTTGCTCTTGCAGTACGCCTTGCGCTGCTGGCCGGTCTTGGCGTTGGTTGTCGACGGCACCCAGCTGCAGGTTGCATCGGCCTTGCACGCCGTCTCCTCGGTGATGGCGTTGCACTTGCTCTTGGGCGCAGCAGAGCTCTTCTTCTGCTGGGCGTCGGCCATGCCGGCAAACGTCGCGAACACCGCAGCGGTCGCTACGGCGATCAGGCCTGTCGATAGTCTGGTCACGGTATTTTCCCTCAGCAATTGCGCGCAGTGCTGAGCATAAGCCCGATCATTGGGGCCGCAATTGGGGCGGAGCGCGGGTGGAAGCCCTTTTATGTCTGCGCGACGTGATTTTTCCGCCGCAGTTGGTCAGCCACGCCGCGCCAATGCCAACGCCTGTTCAAGTCGATCATTGCCCCAGAACAGCTCCTCGCTGACCATGAACGAGGGCGCGCCGAAGATGCCGCTTTCCTGCGCCAGCTCCGTCTGATCCTTGAGGCGCTCCTTGATGTCCGACTCGGCGATGCGTGCGAAGATCGGCGCGGGATCAAGTTTCAGCCCGCGCAGGACGTCTTGCAGCACCGCCTTGTTTGAGATGTCCAAGCCGTCGCGAAACTCGGCCAGGTAGACCGCCTTCGTGAAAGGAACGATCCAACCCGCCTCGCCGCCCACCAATGCCAGCCGCGCCGCCTGCAGGCTGTTCTGCGGAAACACCGCCGGCATACGGAACGGCACGCCGTGCTGCTCAGCCAGCCGCTCCATCTCGCGCACCATGTACCGGCCCTTCGCCGGGTAGAGATTGAACGGGGATGTGTTCCAGCCCTGCGACTGGAAGATCGGCCCGAGCAGGAACGGCTTCCAATCGATCTTTACTTTGGCCGCCTCGGCCAGCTGCTCGATGCGCATGGCCGCGATGTACGAATAGGTCGAGGAGAACTCGTACCAGAACTCCAGCCGTCCGCTTGCCGCACTCATCGGGTACTCCTGCTGGCGCCTCCAGGCTGCGCCTCTGGCACGCTTGCCGGCGCCTGCAACTCGCCTATAGTGCGCCGCGATTTTCCTTCCACGCCAAGAGGCAAGCAATGGCCGCCAACAGCGCCAAGGGCAAGGTGAAAAAGGTGGTGCTCGCCTATTCGGGCGGCCTCGACACCTCGATCATCCTGAAGTGGTTGCAGGAGACCTACCAGGCAGAGGTGGTCACCTTCACCGCCGACCTTGGTCAGGGCGAGGAGCTAGAGCCCGCCCGGCGCAAGGCCGAGATGCTAGGTATCAAGAAGGACAACATCTTCATCGAGGACCTGCGCGAGGAATTCGTAGGCGACTACGTGTTCCCGATGTTCCGTGCCAATGCCCTCTATGAGGGCGTCTATCTGCTCGGCACCTCCATCGCCCGCCCGCTGATCGCCAAGAAGCAGATCGATATCGCCCGCAAGACGGGTGCCGATGCCGTCTGCCACGGCGCCACCGGCAAGGGCAACGACCAGGTGCGTTTCGAGCTCGGCTACTATGCGCTGGAGCCATCCATCAAGATCATCGCGCCCTGGCGCGAGTGGGCATTTAAGGGCCGCGAGGAGCTTCTAGAGTTCGCACGCACACACCAGATTCCGATCGCCAAGGACAAGGAAGGGGAGGCACCCTTCTCGGTCGATGCCAACCTCCTGCACTCGTCCTCCGAGGGCAAGGTGCTCGAGGATCCCGCCAAGAAGGCGCCTGAGATCGTCTATCAACGCACGATCTCGCCGATGACGGCTCCCGACAAGACGACGACCATCAAAATCGGTTTCGAGAAGGGCGATGCGGTTTCGCTCGACGGCAAGAAACTGTCGCCGGCCACGCTGCTCAAGGCGCTCAACGATGTTGGCCGCGACAACGGCATCGGCCGTATCGACCTCGTGGAGAACCGCTTCGTCGGCATGAAATCGCGCGGCGTCTACGAGACGCCGGGTGGCACCATCCTGTTGGCCGCGCACCGCGCCATGGAATCCATCACGTTGGACCGTGGCGCCGGCCACCTCAAGGATGAACTGATGCCGCGCTATGCGGAGCTCATCTACAACGGCTTCTGGTTCGCGCCTGAGCGCGAGATGCTGCAGGCCCTGATCGACAAGAGCCAGGAGCACGTCGAGGGCGAGGTCACGCTCGAGCTCTACAAGGGCAATGTCATCGTCACCGGCCGCGACAGCCCCAAGTCCCTCTATTCCTCCACGCTCGTCACCTTCGAGGACGACAAGGGCGCTTACGACCAAAAGGATGCGCAAGGCTTCATCCGTCTCAACGCGCTCAGGCTGCGCACGCTGGCGATGCGCAATCGCAGGGGCGGCTGATGCCGCTTGCCCTCCCGCGCAGGAGGGGATGCGTCACATCGGTGCTTTGAGACGAAAAGGGGGTAACAGGAATGCTGACGCGCATGGAGCTTGGCCGCATCGCCGGCATCCCGATCTACCTCGACATGTTTTTCGTGCTGGTGCTGCTGCTGTTCACCTATCCTTACTTCACCAGCGGCAACACGCAGCTGATGTCGGCCGGCTTCATCATCGTGGTCGGCTTGCTGCTATCGATCCTGTTGCACGAGCTGGGTCATGCCTTCGCCGGCCGCCTGTTCAACGCGCATGTTTCGCACATCGACCTGACCGGTATCGGCGGCGTCGCGCATTTTGAGCGCTCGCTGCCGGCCTCGGCGTTGGCGCGCGTCGTGATCTATTTGGCGGGTCCGGCGGTCAATCTCGGCCTGTGGTACGGACTAGGCGCGCTGGCAGGCGAAGCGTATCAAGGCAGCAGTCCCATGGTCGCGCTGCCGCTCGCTGTGCTGGCCTCGGCTAACTACATCCTGCTGATCTTCAACCTGTTGCCGGCCTATCCGCTCGACGGCGGGCGCACGCTCGATGCCCTGCTCGGCGCGGTGCTCGGCGGGGTGTGGGCAACGCGCATCGTCGCCACGCTCGGCCTGGTGGTGGCCGCCGGCGTTGCCTACTACGGCCTGCCGACCAACTTCTTCATGCTGCTGATCGCCTTCTTCCTGGCGCAAGCTAACTGGGAAGCGCTGCAGAGCATCGGCGGCTGGCGGCGATAGCACGCTTGTTGCCATCCCGGGCTTCGCCGCAGGCCAATCTCCGCGACCCAGGGCCAAGCAGTGCCAACCTCGTGTTTGCCTTCGGGTCCCGGCTCTGCGTTGTGCCCAGGCAGAACTCTACGCGCGCTTCTTCCGCATCAGAAACGCACCGATGGCGGCCTGCGGCTCGCCGGTTTTGTAGGCGTCCGCCAAGGCATCGATGCCGGCGTAGATGCCTTCCTCGATCGACACCTGCTCCCAGCGGGCCAGCAGCGCCTTTTGCGATCGCACGGCCTGCGGCGTGGCGCGCAGGATGCCCTCAAGCCACGGCTCGATGGCCCCATCCAGTTCGGTGAGCGGTGCCACCTTCTGCACCAGGCCCATGTCGAGAGCCTCGCGCGCCGAGTAGAGCACGCCCGTCAGCAGCATCTCGCGCGTGCGACCCCAGCCGATCAGACCGGGCAGCAACGCCGCCTCGATCACGGACGGGATGCCCATGTGCACCTCCGGCATGCCGAGCTGCGCGTCGTCGGCCGCGGCCCGCATGTCGCAGCAGGCGGCAAGCTCCAACCCGGCACCCAGACAGAAGCCATTGATGCGCCCGATCACCGGCACGGGGCAGTCGCGGATTGCCTTGCAGGCCACGTGCAGCCGCGTGATGAACAGCCGCGCGCTGTCGGCGCACAGCGCGCCCAGCTCGTTCAGGTCGGCGCCGCCGATGAAGGCGCGCTCGCCGGCACCGGACAACACGACGGCCCTAACCTGCTGGTCCTGGCCCAGCCGGGCGAACGCCTCAGCCAGTGTGACAATGGTGGTGGTGGACAGACAGTTCAGTTTGCGCACGTTGTCCACAGTCACGCGGGCGATGCGCACGGCTCCGCCACGGTCCTCCACCTTCACATGCACCGCTGCTTCCGACATTGTTGTTCTCCTCGCGAGTTGCTCCCGAGTCTGGCAGATCGCACGATGCCGCTCCAGAACCGCGTCACACCTGAAGGCGAAATCATCGCCACGCCCCACCGCGGCCTGATGATGGGCAACCGCGGCGGCTGCTTCCATCGACCGGATCAGACGCTTAAGGCGCGTCGCTGGGCTACCCGGCAGTGGATCGCCTGCCTGCTCGACTTCAAGGGCCGGCGCCGGCAGCTCATGCAGCCCAACCGCTACACCGAGCTATTCTTCCTCGACGAGGCGACCGCGCTTGCCGCCGGACATCGCCCCTGTTTCGAGTGCCGCCGCGCCGGCGCGACGCGCTTCGCCGAACTGTGGAGCAAGGCGCACCGCCTGCCCAAGCCGGCGCGGGCAACGGACATGGACGCAATCCTGCACCCCGAGCGCACCCAATCGGGTGGTGGCAAGCGCACGCACATTGCCGCGCTCGCCGGCCTGCCCGACGGCACGATCGTGCTGTACGCCGCCAATGGCGCCGCACCGCGCGCTTATCTTATTGACGCGTATCGGCTTCTCGCGTGGTCACCGGCAGGTTACGAACATGCAATCTCGCGGCCGGCGCAGGCGCTGATCGAAGTTTTGACGCCGCCTTCCATCGTTGCCGTACTTTCTGCCGGATATCGTCCCATGCTGCATCCCTCCGCCGCCTTCTAGTTGCGAAGGGACATCGAGCGGAATTGCTGCGAGGGAGATCGAAGGGCCATGACTCGTTCCACGCTCAAACGGACGTTGCGCCGCGTCTACTTCCTGATCGGGCTGGTGCTGGCCGTCTCGCTGTTTGCCAAGGTTGCCGACCACATTCCGCGTGTTGCCGGCACCGGCCTCGAAGCCACGCTCAAGGACCTCTACGAATACCTGCGCGACATGTCGCTGCTGATCGCCACCGGCGGCGTGGCCTACATCACCAACGTCTTCCAGAAGCGGCACGGCTTCGTCGAGGCGCTGAAGGAGGAGTGGCGCGACATCATCTCCACCAAGTCGGCGCTGTTCGCCTACACGCAGATCGAGCAGCCGACCACCGAGCAGTACATCGACACGTTCTGCAAGCTGTCCGAGACCATCGACAACATGCGCTCTGTCTATCAGAACGTTGGCGAGACCGGCGATCTGATCGGCCTCTATCCTTTCGCGCCGCTGCACGACATGCGCCGCGCCCTGCAGACGCTGGATCCGCGCAAGAGCATCAACGCGCAGGTTGACGCCGAGCAGCGCAACCTCGCGCGCGACTGCATCCTGCAGTCGTTCTACGCGCTGCGCGAGACCTTCCTGGAGGAGCTCGACCTCGAGGAGCCAGATCGTCCGCTGCTGATCTCCGGCGGCCGCCGCGCCAAGAAATCGGGCTCGACCGGCTGGGCGCGCCGCCTGCAGGAGCGCCAGCGCAAGGTGCAGGACCGCACGCCCACGCCCGACGCCCGCATCGATGACATGCTGGCCAAGCTCTACGACAAGGAAATGCAGACGGCCAAGCCCTGGCGCCAGCCAGGTGGCGGCGAACGCCCAGCGGCAGCGATCGCCAATGGTGGGGGTGCCTAGCGGTCGTGTCGTCGCGGCCTGAGCGCAGCTCAAAGCCGGACCAAGCAGGTCACCCGCTGCCGGCCTTGGTGAACACCGCTTCTTGCTTGGCCTCCTTTCTGTGCAGGCGCGCCTGCACAGCATCGTTGGCCGCATTGATGCGGCGAACCATCACCGCCAGATAATCGCGCACCTCCTTCGGCAGGTCGGCTGATGCATACCGGTCGGGATGATAGGCCTTGGCGAGTCTGAGGTAGGCCTCCCGCGCGTGCTCGCGCGTGGCGTCGGCGCCGATACCCAGCACCTTGTAGGGGTCGAAGTTCGATCCCTCAGTCGGCCCTGCCCACAAGTCGGGTGCTGCCGGAATGTCGGCGGGCGTAACGCTGTGCACCGCCGCTTTGGCGAGGTACATGCGCGCCCACCGTCCAGCGACACGAACTCGACGAAGGTGGCTGTGCCGTTGAGCGGCTCTGGCAGGGTGCGGCCGGGTGGCACGATCAGCTTGCCGTTCAGTGTGCGCCCGTCGCCCAGGCCGATTTCGACATCGACAGGGCCAGCCCTGCTGTCTTTACCACGCTCGAACATGCTTGAACCTGCGTTGCCGATGCCCAGATAGGCAGCGGCCGCCGAGGCAAGATGACAGCATGGTTGCTTGAGTCCTGCGGATCGAGGGCGCTGGCGGGCAAGCGCGGAATATGCTACCCGCCCCTCCAATAGGTGCGCTGCAGCATGCGTGCCGCGCTCCCCTGCCCCCAAAAGGCACGAAAAGCCCCTAAGGAACAGTGAATGGGAATTCGCAACATTGCGATCATTGCGCATGTCGACCACGGCAAGACGACCTTGGTCGATGCCCTGCTCAAGCAGTCGGGCGCCTTCCGGGAGAACCAGAAGGTCGAGGCGCAGGCCATGGATTCCAACGACTTGGAGCGTGAGCGCGGCATCACGATCCTGGCCAAGTGCACCTCCATCTATTGGAAGGGCACGCGCATCAACATCGTCGATACCCCCGGCCACGCCGACTTCGGCGGCGAGGTTGAGCGCATCCTCAACATGGTGGACGGCGCCATCGTGCTGGTGGACGCGTCGGAGGGGCCGCTGCCGCAGACCAAGTTCGTGGTCTCCAAGGCCCTGAAGCAGGGGCTGCGGCCGATCGTGGCGATCAACAAGATCGACCGGCCGGACGAGCGCCATGACGCCGTGCTGAACGAGATCTTCGATCTATTCGCCAACCTTGATGCAACCGACGCGCAGCTCGACTTTCCCGTCCTCTACGGCTCGGGCCGCGATGGCTGGATGGCCGCCGACCCCAAGGGCCCCAAGACCGACCTCATGCCGCTGTTCGACCTGGTGCTTAAGCACGTGCCCCAGCCCAAGGTCGAGGACGGCCCCTTCCGCATGCTTGCCACCACGCTGGAGGCCGACCCCTACCTCGGCCGCATCCTTACCGGCCGCATCACCTCGGGCAGCGTGCGCCCCAACCAGACCATCAAGGCGCTCGCCCGTGACGGCCGCCTGATCGAGACGGCGCGCGTCACCAAGGTGCTGGCCTTCCGCGGCCTGGAGCGCACCGCCCTCGACGTTGCCGAGGCGGGCGACATCGTGGCCATCGCCGGCGTCACGCAGGCGACCGTCGCCGATACGCTGTGCGATCCCGAGATCGACACGCCGCTGTCCGCCCAGCCGATCGACCCGCCCACCCTGTCGATGCTGTTCCGCATCAACGATGGGCCTTTCGCCGGCCAGGAAGGCGACAAGGTGCAGAGCCGCGTGATCCGCGACCGCCTGCTCAAGGAGGCCGAGCGCAACGTCGCCATCCGCATCACCGAGACGGCCGATCGCGACGCCTACGAGGTGGCCGGCCGGGGCGAACTGCAGCTCGGCATCCTGATCGAGACCATGCGCCGCGAGGGCTTCGAGCTCACCGTTTCGCGCCCGCACGTGCTGTTCCGTACCGCCTCTGACACGCGCCAGAAGCTGGAGCCCATCGAGGAAGTCATCATCGACGTCGACGAGGAGCACGCCGGCATTGTGGTGCAGAAGCTGTCCGAGCGGCGCGGCGACCTCACCGAGATGCGCCCCTCCGGCGGCGGCCGCCAGCGCCTGGTATTCCTGGTGCCGACACGCGGTCTGATCGGCTATCAGGGCGAACTGCTGACCGACACGCGCGGCACCGCCGTCATGAACCGCCTGTTTCATGCCTACGCACCGTTCAAGGGCGAGGTGGCGGGCCGCCGCAACGGCGTACTGATCTCCAATGCGGCGGGCGAGGCCACCGCCTACTCGCTGTTCTACCTGCAGGATCGCGGGGCGATGATGATCGACCCGCAGACCCGCGTGTACGAGGGCATGATCGTCGGCCAGCACACGCGCGATAACGACCTGGTCGTCAACATCATCCAGGGCAAAAAGCTCTCCAACGTACGCGCCGCCGGCAAGGACGAGAACATGATCCTGACGCCGCCCATGCGCCTCACGCTGGAGCGGGCTTTGTCCTATATCGAGGATGATGAGCTGGTGGAAGTGACGCCGAAGTCGATCCGTCTGCGCAAGCGCTGGCTCGATCCCAACGAGCGCAAGAAGCGCGAGCGCGCCCGCGAAGCCGAGAAGGAACCGGCGTAGGCAGCGAGCGCGCGCCTTCTTGAGCGCGCGCTGGCGGGCTCGCCCTGCGACCGCGGGCCCGGCGCGCTGGTGTGCGCCGGCCATCCACGTGTGCACGCGCCGGTTCTTCCTGATGCACCATCGGCGGGTATCAGCACGAGGAGAATTGCAAGGGCCGCAAGGCGACCCGCATCGACCGGGAGTGGGTCGGGATGAGAGGGCAACGGCACATGCCAACCCTCACTCTAGTCCTCTCCCCAAGACGTATGGCCAAGACGTATGGCCAAGGCGTATGGCCAAGGCGTATGGGGAGAGGGAGGGCACGCGACCGCACCTGCCGCCAAGGTCACGATCTCGCGACACTCGCGGTAGACGCTTGCTCGCTCG
>DASTOW010000026.1:0-6697 GCA_035762425.1 Hyphomicrobiaceae bacterium
CCTGCTATTGGTGATCGCCAACAACCGCTCGTTCTACAATGACGAGGTGCACCAGGAGCGTGTCGCCCGCATGCGCAACCGTCCGATCGAGAACAAATGGATCGGCCAGCGCATGACGGAGCCCGACATCGATCTGGCCGCACTGGCGCGCGCCCAAGGTGCCCTCGGCCTCGGACCGATCACCTCCCACGAGCAGCTGGCGCCTGCCTATGCGCGCGCCATCGCCGCGGTCGAGCAGGGTGGCGTTGCCGTCGTCGATGTGCGCGTTGAGCCGGGCTACACGCCAGCCATGAGCGCCACCATGCTCAAGCCTGGCAACTAGGGGGCACGGGTATGGCGCAACAGGACGCGACACGCCTGACCCGCCTCGCTGCCGCGCCGACCGAGCGCGTCCTCGAGATCGACAATCTCGCCAAGCAGTTCGATACGCCCGAGGGTCCCCTCAAGGCGGTCGACGACGTGTCGTTTGCCGTGCGCCGGGGCGAATTCCTGTCCGTGATCGGCCCGTCCGGCTGTGGCAAGTCGACGGTCTTTAATATTATCGGCGGCCTGCAGGCAGAGTTCGAGGGGCGCGTCACCATCCAAGGCCAGCCGATCAGCGGCCCGCACAAGTCGATCGGCATGGTGTTCCAGGAGGAATCGACTTTCCCCTGGCGCACGGTGCTCGACAACGTGTGCTTCCCCCTCGAGATCGCCGGCATGGCGAAGGCCAAGCGGCACGACAAGGCGCGCCACTTTATTGCATTGGTCGGCCTCGCCGGCTTTGAGAACCGCTACCCCGCGGAGTTGTCGGGCGGCATGCGCCAGCGCGTTGCCATCGCGCGCACGCTGGCTTCGGAGCCAACCATCCTGCTGATGGACGAGCCGTTCGCCAGCCTCGATGAGCAGACCCGCCTGCTGCTTGGCGATAAGGTGCTGCAAATCCAGCAGCAGCTCAGTCAGACCACCCTGCTCATCACGCACAACATCACGGAGGCCGTGCAGCTCTCCGACCGTATCCTGGTGATGACCTTCCGGCCGGGCCGCGTGAAGCGCATCGTCGAGATCGACCTGCCGCGTCCGCGCACCTCCGAGATCGTCAGCTCGACCGCGTTCGGACGCTACGTGGCCGAGATCTGGGGCGATCTGCGGGAAGAAGCCACGCGCGGCATGCAGGAGAGCGAGGCAAGCGCACGCGGCGGCAAAGGTTGATCGAGCATGGCCACGCAGCACAGCACGCAGTCGTCATGGGCAGCCGTCCTGTTCGGCTTCGCCGTGCTCGTGGCGGCGACGTGCGTGGTCGAATGGATGCTGCGCTTGGGCCTTCTCAACCGCTACATCGTGCCGCTGCCGTCGGAGGTGATGCTGAGCCTGCCGCGCATCGTCATCGAGGAGAAAATTGCCGGCGCCTTCGCCACCACCTTCCTGGAATGCTTCTACGCCATGCTGCTGGTGACGGTGGTCGGCATTCTCACCGGCATCCTTCTCTATCGCTTCACCGCGTTGCGGGCCGCCACCGAGACCTGGGTCGCCGCCGCTGCCTCGGCCCCGATCGTGCTGGCGTATCCGCTCTTTCTCGTCGTGTTCGGGCGCACCATGACGACCATCGTCATGATCGGCTTCATCGCCGGGCTGCCGCCCGTCATCCTGAAGACCTTGGAAGGCCTCGCCGGCACGCGCCGGGTGCTGGTCGACGTCGGCCGCAGCCTCAAACTCGGCGCCTGGCAGATGTTTGCCAAGATCCTGCTGCCGGCGGCGCTGCCCACCGTGTTCGTTGGCCTGCGGCTTGGCCTCATCTTCTGCCTGATCAACATCGTTGGCGTTGAATTCCTGATCAACTACGGAGGCCTGGGGCAGGTCATAAACGACCGCGCCGAACGCTACGATCTGGCTGGCACCTATGCCGCGATCGGCTTCGTCATTTTGACCAGTGTGCTGTTCTTTATCGTCACCGAACGGATCGAGCGATGGCTTCGACCGCAAACGTAGGCTTGGCAGCGCGGCCGGCGCGCGCAGTTGGCGGCCAAGCGGATGTGGTGGCCATCCGCGTGGCAATCATTGCGCTGCTGGTGGTGGTCTGGGAACTGGCATCGGCCTCCGGTCTGTTCTATCGCGATGTGGTGCCCTCGCTGCTGGCCATCGGCACCGCGCTGGTCAAGGTGTTAGCCAATCCGGAGTTCTATCACCACCTCGGCGTTACGCTGCTGGAGGTCGGCGCGGCATTGGCAATCGGCGGCACGCTTGGCTTGCTCGTCGGTTTCGCGCTGGGTGGCAGCCGCTTCCTGTCCCAGGCCTTCGAGCACTATCTCTACTATCTCGGACCAACGCCGAAGATCATCTTCTTCCCGATCATGATTATGTGGTTCGGGGTCGGCCCCGCCTCAAAGGTGGCGATGGGTACGCTGTCCTGCTTCTTCCCGATCGTGCTCAGTGTGGCGAGCGGCATGCGCCAGATCGATCCGGTGCTGATCCGCGTCGGCCGCAGCTTCAAGGCCAGCCGCTGGCAGACGGCGATCAAGATCCATCTTCCGGCTATGCGTGCACCGATCCTGAACGGAGTGCGCCTCGGGCTCGGCGTCGCCATCATTGGCACGCTGCTGGCCGAGACCAAGCTGTCGAACGTCGGTGTCGGCTACCTGATCATGCAGGCCTACTCGGTGTTCGACATGCCGCGCATGTACGCCATGCTGATCGTCCTGTTCACGCTCGCGATCGGTGCCAACGCGCTGGTGGGTCGACTGGCCGGCCCGGCAGCTGCGAGACGGAGTTAGCCAACAACCAGCAACGAGCAATAACAGGGAGGAAGACCATGAAGCCTGCATCACATTGGATCGGCGCCCTCGTCGCGCTGCTGCCACTGGCTCTGCCTGCGGTGGCCACCGCCCAGGACACGCTGAAGCTCGCCATCGGCCAGCGCGGCAACTGGGAAACGGCGATGGCCGAGATCGGCAGCCGCGCCGGCATTTTCAAGAAGCACAACCTCAACATCGAGCGTACCTATACGTCCGGTGGCGGCGAGACCATGCAGGCGGTGATTTCCGGCGCCGTCGACGTCGGCGTTGCCGTCGGCACGAGCGGCGCCATGTCGGCGTTCGCCAAGGGCGCGCCGATCCGCATCGTCGGCTCGGCCACCGTCGGCTCCAACGACCTCTACTGGTACGTGAAGGCCGACAGCCCGCTCAAGAGCATCAAGGAGGCCACGGACAAGACCACGATCGCCTACTCGACGGCGGGCTCCTCCACCAACGTGCTCGTGCTGGGGTTCCTCAAGACCTACAACCTGAAAGCCCAGCCGGCCAAGATCGGCAATCCGCCGACCACGCTGACCGCCGTGATGTCAGGACAGGTCGATGTGGGCTGGGCCGCACCCCCGTTCGGACTGAAGGAGATCGAGGAGGGCAAGATCCGTATCATCGCGCGCGGCAGCGAAGTGCCCTCTTCGCGCAACCAGATGGTGCGAACGATCTGCGTGCACGCCGACAAGCTGACCAAGGACAAGGCCTTAATCGAGCGCTTCATGACGGCTTACAGCGAAGCCCTCGACTACATGTACAACGATCCCGAGGCGCTCAAGATCTACAAAGAGTTCTCCGGCATCGACGAGACGCTGGCCAAGAAGGCCATGGCCGAATTCTATCCGCGCGCCGCGCTCGACCCCTACCGCATCGAGGGGCTCGACAGCGTGATGGCCGACGGCGTCGAGCATGGCTTCCTCAAGGAGCCGCTCAACAAGGACCAGCTCGCCCAGCTGATCCAGGTGCCGGCGCGCAAGAACTGAGCCGGGCCCTGCGGCCACGCGTTGCGCGCGTGGCCGCAGGTTATGTCCAACGCGGGTCACGGAGACTTAGGCATGAGCGCAGCGCAGCCAGGCGTGACCATACCGAGCAGTTTGAGGCTGCCCGAGCATCGCGACATCTACTATGGCGGGGCGTGGCACCGCGCCAGGAGCGGGCGCTATGCCGACACCATCAATCCTGGCACCGGCGAGGTGTTGGCCGCCGTCGCCGACGGCACCGCCGAGGACGTCGAGGCGGCGATCGCCGCCGCCCGGGCTGGCTTCGAGACCTGGCGTCGGATCGCGCCGCTCGAGCGCGCACGCCTGCTGCGGCGTGTGGCGGCGATCCTGCGCGAGCATGCGGGCGAACTCGCCATGCTTGACGCCGCCGACTGCGGCAATCCCGTCAAGGAGATGGTCGGCGATGCGATGGTTGCCGCCGCCCAGATGGAGTTCTTCGCCGGTTTCGTCACCGAGATGAAGGGCGCCTCCATCCCCATGGGCCCCGATGTCGTGAACTTCTCCGTGCGTGAGCCGCTCGGCGTCGTTGCCCGCATCATCCCCTTCAACCATCCATTCATGTTTTGCGCCGGCAAATCGGCGGCACCGCTGGCCGCCGGCAACAGCGTCATCGTCAAGCCGCCGGACCAGGCGCCGCTGTCCTCGCTGCGTCTTGCCGAACTTTTGCACGGCGTGCTGCCAGCGGGCGTGTTCAACGTCGTACCGGGAGGACGCGGGGTCGGCCAGGCGCTCGCTGCGCATCCCGGCATCGCCAAGGTGGCATTGATCGGCAGCGTGCCGACCGGGCGCGCGGTGATGCGGGCCGCGGCCGAGACCGTCAAGCCGCTGATGCTCGAGCTGGGCGGCAAGAACGCGCTCATTGCCTATCCCGACGCCGATCCCGACGCGGTGGCTGCGGCGGCCATCGCCGGCATGAACTTCACCTGGTGCGGGCAGTCGTGCGGCTCGACCAGCCGCGCCTTCATCCACCGCGATATGCACGCTGCCGTGCTCGAGCGCATCAAGGCGCGTATCGGTCACTTCAAGCCGGGCATTCCCACCGACCCTGCGACCACCATGGGCGCCATCGTGTCGCGCGCGCAGTACGATCGGGTGCTGGGCCATATCGACGCCGCCAGGGCCGAGGGCGCACAGCTTGTGCATGGCGGCAAGCGTCCCGCGGATGCCCGGCTCGCCAACGGGCTCTACATCGAGCCGACCGTGTTCACCGGAGTCACTGCGCGCATGAAAGTCGCGCGCGAGGAAATCTTCGGCCCGGTGCTCGCCGTACTCGAATGGAACAGCGAGGCGGACATGCTGGCCGAGGTCAACGCGGTCGAGTACGGTCTCACCTGCTCGATTTGGACCAACGACATTTCCACCGCGCACCGTACGGCGATGGCCGTGCAGGCCGGCTTCGTGTGGATCAATGAGGTGGGCAAGCATTTCCTCGGCGCCCCGTTCGGCGGCGTCAAGCAGTCAGGCATCGGCCGCGAGGAGTGCTTCGAGGAGATGTTGCTCTTCACCGCCGAGAAGAACATCCACATCAAGCTCAGGCCGCAGGCACAACAGAGGCAGACATGACGAGGCTCGCGCTTTCGCTCGCCGTAGGCGAGTACGACCGCACGCGTGCTCTGACGGACGGCACCGTGCCGATCGATGGCGTTGCGCCGGTGGTCATGAACTTGAGTCCGGAGGAGATCTTCTTCCGCGCCTTCCGGGCCGCCGAGTTCGATATATGCGAGCTGTCTCTGTCGAGCTTTTGTGTGAAGACGGCGGCCGGCAACTGCCCATACGTCGGCGTGCCGGCCTTCTTGTCACGCGCCTTCCGGCATACGGCCATCTACGTGCGCACCGACCGCATCAAGGCGCCCGCGGACCTCAAGGGCAGGCGGGTCGGCGTCTCCGAGTACCAGCTCACCGCCAACGTGTGGGCGCGGGCCCTGCTCGAGGACGATTACGGCGTAAAGCCGTGCGACATCCACTGGATCCGCGGTGGGCTTGAGGAGGCCGGGCGGCTCGAGAAGATTGCGATCAAGCTGCCCGCCGATGTGCGGCTGCAAGACGCGCCCGCGGGTGCCACTCTTTCGGCGATGCTCGCGGCTGGGGAGATCGATGCCTTCATCGGGCCGCGCGTCCCCTCCTGCTTCGAGCGCGGCCATGCCAACGTCGGCTGGCTGTTCCCCGACCCGACTGCCGCCGCGTCCGCCTACTACGTGCGCACCGGCATCTTCCCTGTCATGCACATCGTTGGCGTCCGCCGCGCATTGGTCGACCAGCATCCCTGGCTGCCCGGCGCCACGCTTAAGGCCTTCGAGCAGGCCAAGGCTGTGGCGCTTGCGCGGCTTCGCGATACGTCGGCCACCAAAGTGACGATGCCGTTCGTCGAGGAGCAGCTGAAGCGCGTGCATGACCTTATGGGATCGGACTACTGGTCCTATGGCGTCGCCGCCAACCGCAAGGTGCTCGACGTCTTCCTGCATCATCACCATGCGCAAGGCTTGTCATCGCGCCGCCTCGCGGTCGATGAGCTGTTCCATCCGACCACCTTCGAGTCGTTCAAGCTTTAGCGCTGCGCACAATCACTTCCGGGGCGCGGCCTGACACGGGTGCGTGAGCTCGCATTCCCGCAACGACGCGTGTTGCCCATCTGATGCGTAAGGGCGCACGTCGCCCGCATCCGAGGAAACCTTAGTGGAGCAAGGTCATGCAGCACATCATGTCAGCCTTGGTTGCCGCCTTCCTCATCGTCGCCGCAGCGGCGCCTGCCAGCGCCGCCTGCCACGTCAATGGGTGGATCGACACCGGGCAAAACCCCAAACCTATCTGGAAGTGTGATCAACCCGAGCATTCGCATGCCGGCCAAATGCATCATGCAAGACAGCACGGTTGATGCGCCTGCTTGAAGGGGAGCGGCGCGCGCTTTACTTCTTGGAAAGCGCG
>DASTOW010000027.1:0-6571 GCA_035762425.1 Hyphomicrobiaceae bacterium
TGCGGCTGTGGCGCGTGTCTTCGCAGTAGATCACGTCGGCCCGCTCCAGCACCGCCAACGCTCTGAGGGTGATGTCGGCGATGCTTTCGCCCAGACGCGATGGTGCTTCGAAGAACACCAGCGTCGCGGCGGTCGCCTTGAATTCGGCAAGCCGAGAGCGACGCGCACCTTGCCGGGGCGGCAGAAAGCCGGCGAACAGGAACGTGTCGGTGGCAAGTCCGGCCGCGGCGAGCGCAGTGAGCACGGCGGAAGCGCCGGGCAGGCTGGTGACGGCGTAGCCTTCGGCAATCGCCGACCGCACCAGCTTGTAGCCGGGATCGGAGATGAGCGGCGTGCCGGCATCGCTGATCAGGGCGATGCGCTTGCCTGCGGCCAGCTCGGCCAGAATGTGCGGCCGCTCGCGCTCCGCGTTATGCTCATGATAGGCCCGAAGCGGTCGGGAGATGGCATAGTGGGCGAGCAGCGTGCGGCTGTGGCGCGTGTCCTCGCAATAGATGACGTCGGCCCGCTCCAGCACCGCCAACGCTCTGAGGGTGATGTCGGCGAGATTGCCGATCGGGGTTGCCACCACGTACAGACCCGGCGCCAGCGGCTCGGCGGCCAACTTTGCCAGCACCGCTGCCGCCCGCTCGGCGGTCCGGCCCTGCCCATCCGACGCCATCTGGCCATTATCCTTTCTGCTACGGACGATTACATCCGGCGGGTCGCAAGCCGGCAAAATTCGCTGCTTGTGGCTGTTTTGCCCTGGCCGCGCCTTGATGTGCAGGTTACCACCGGTAGAGGTGATTCGGGGGCCAGCGCCGATGCAGGGCGCCGTGACGCGAAATTGGATGTTGAGGGCGGCGGCCAGCTGCCTCGGTTTGGCGCTGCTCGGCGCCTGTTCAAGCAATGCGCCCAAAGTGGAAGGCCAGGCGGCGCTGCAAGGCCAGCGCGAGGTACCCGCCACGCCCGCTAAAGAGCTGGTAAAGGTCGCCCTCATCCTGCCGGTGTCGGCAAGCGGCCAGACCGGTTTGATCGGCAAGAGCTTGAAGCAGGCCGCCGAGCTCGCCCTGTTCGAGCGCGACAACCCCACGCTCCAGCTGATCGTCAAGGATGACAAGGGCACTCCCGAGGGCGCCAAGGCCGCTGCCGAGGAGGCCGTGAAAGCTGGGGCAGCGCTCATTCTGGGGCCGCTGTTTGCCAAGTCGGTGACTGCCGTGGCGCCGGTTGCCCGTCAGGCGGGCATACCGGTCATCACCTTCTCCAATGATCGTCAGGTGGCCGGCAACGGCGTCTACCTGCTGAGCTTCCAGCCAGGCCCCGACGTCGACCGCGTGGTCAGCTATGCCGCTGAGCAGGGCAAGCGCCGGTTCGTGGCGCTGGTGCCCGAAGATCCCTTCGGCAAGATCGCCGAGGCCGCCTTCAAGGACGCGGCGGCCCGGTCGCAGGTCACGCTGGTGGCCATCGAGAGATATCCAGCGTCCGCCAACGGCACGCTGGAGCCGATGCGCCGCATCGCTGAGGCCATCAAGGCGGCCGAGGCGCAAGGTGCGCCGATCGATGCGCTGTTCGTCCCAGGCGGACAGGACAACCTTGAGGTGGTGGGCCGCCTGCTGCCGCAGGCCGACATCGATACGAGCAAGGTCAAGCTGATCGGCACGGGTGGCCTGGACTACCCCAACGCCGGCCGTGACGCGCGCATCGTCGGCGCCTGGTATCCGGGACCCGATCCGCGCGGCTGGAACGACTTCGCGCAGAAGTACGCCAAGAGCTACAACCAGTCGCCACCGCGCATCGCCAGCCTCGCCTACGACGCCGTCAGCATGGCCATCGCGCTGGCCTCGGGTCAGGATCGCTTCACGCCGGCGGCGCTGACGCGCAGCACCGGATTTACCGGCGTTGATGGTTCCTTCCGCCTGCTCGCCGATGGCGTAACCGAGCGTGGGCTTGCCATCCTGGAGGTGCAGAAGTTCGGCGCCGGCGTGCTCGACCCCGCGGCCCCGCCGCGTCCGCTGCCGACCCCCGCGGCATCCGGCACCGGCTCCTCGCTGATGAAGAGCCTGTTCAACGTCAACTGACGCGCGCCGGCACCAGCGCCGGCTCAAGGGCTGAGGCGAGCCGCAGCACGATCTCGTTCAACACGAAGCGGCCATGCCTGGCTGCGCGCAGGCGGCGCGGGCCGCACCATTCCAGCAAACCAAGACCCATCAGCTCATCGATGGTGCCCGCCGCAGGCACCAAGCCACCGACCGCCGCCAGACGGTCGAGGTCGAGCCCCTCGCCAAGTCGCAGTCCCATCAGCAGCGCCTCATCGGCCTGCTCGGCCGGGCTGAGCGGCGTCATCTCAAGGGCACCGTGGCCCCACGTCTCCACCCGTTCGGCCCAGCGCTCAGGCTGCCGCTCGTTGGCGATGGCGTGCCGCTGGCCGTCCAACGCCAGGCGGCCGTGGGCACCGGCGCCGATGCCGACATATTCTCCGTAGCGCCAGTAGAGCAGGTTGTGCCGGCTTTCCTCGCCCGGCGCCGCGTGGTTGGAAATCTCGTAGGCCGGCAGCCCGGCCCGCTCAGTCATGTCCTGGGTGATCTCGTACAGCACCAGCGCTGCCTCGGGGTCAGGCACCACGAGCCGGCCCGCCGCGTGCAACTTGGCGAACGGCGTGTCCGGCTCGATGGTGAGCTGATAGAGCGACAGGTGCCGGCCGGCCAAGCGCAACGCCTGCCCAAGCTCACGGCGCCAGGCCGCGGGCGACTGGCGCGGCCTGGCGTAGATCAGATCAAACGTGAAGCGCTCGAATGTTTCACGCGCAGCATCTATTGCCGCTCGCGCCTCCGCCGCCGTGTGCAGGCGCCCCAGCACCTTCAGCTCGCTATCGTCGAACGACTGCACGCCAAGCGACACGCGGTTGACGCCGGCCGCGCGATAGCCACGCAAGCGCGCCGCTTCCACGCTCGAGGGGTTCGCCTCGAGCGTGATCTCGGCGTTCGGATCGACGCGCCAGTGCCCGGCGACGGCATCGAGAATGGCGCCGACCGTGGCCGCGCTCATCAGCGAGGGCGTCCCGCCGCCGAAGAACACGCTGGTCACGGTGCGCTCCGCCCGCCGCGCAGCCCAGTGGGCAAGCTCGCGCCGCAAGGCGGCCAAGAAGCGTGCCTCGTCGATGCCGCCCGCCCGCACGTGACTGTTGAAGTCGCAGTAGGGGCACTTGGAGGCGCAGAACGGCCAGTGCACGTAGATGCCAAACTCGGTCACTGCAGGTGCCTGTCCCGTGGATGGCGACGTCGGCGCCGCTTCAGGAGCGCCATCACGGCCAAGCCAGCCATGGCGACGGCGGCGTAGGCCCCGACGGCCGCCTGCAGGCTGAAGGCGCCGAACGTCGATTGCATGGCAGCGGCGATCACGATCAATAGCACACCTGCCGCCAAGGCGAGCCAGCGCAGGGCATTGCTAGGTCTCTCCCGGTGCGGTCTCATGCCGGCAGCTCCACCGCGACCAACCAAACCGACAGCAGCAGCTCAGTCTCCCAGGCAGGCGCGGGCGAACAGCGCAAAAGCGCGGGCTCGGTGCGAGATCGCATGCTTGGCGTCTGGCTCCATTTCGCCGAAGGTCAGGTCCTGCCCGTCGGCGACGAACATCGGATCATAGCCGAAACCCTGAGCCCCGCGCGGCGGCCACACGAGATGGCCGTAAACTTTTCCTTCAAACAGCTCGGTTGCGCCGTCCGGCCAGGCCAGACATAGCGCACACGTGAAGTTGGCGCGCGGACCAGGCTCGCCCCAGCCACCGCGGCCTCGCACCTCCTCGGCAACCCTGCGCATGGCAAGTGCGAAGTCCTTGGCCTCACCTGCCCAGCGCGCCGAATAGATGCCGGGCGCGCCGTGCAACGCCTCCACCTCAATGCCGGAATCATCGGACAGGGCTGGTAGCCCCGCGCCCCGTGCCGCAGCCACAGCCTTCAGCTCGGCGTTGGCCGCGAAGGTCGAGCCGGTCTCCTCGGGCTCCGGCAGCCCCAACGTGCCCGCCGCGACCACCGCCAGCCCATGCCGACCCACCAAATCGTGGATCTCGCGCACCTTGCCCGGGTTGTGGCTGGCTACCACCAGCCGCGTGCCGCGCTCGAGCCTGCGCGTCATCGCCACACCATTGGACGCCGGCCGAAAAGTTTCACAAGCCATTGCATGCAGAACCCAATAACATCGCGGCGGGAACGCAGGAACATTTCTCTTGGTCGAAGTTGCAACGACATCCGCCGATGCCGGGCGGCGCCACGAGCATGGCCGCAGCGGTATGTTCGGCCTCGGTGCGCTGTTCGGCCTGCTCTATTTCGTGCAGGGCATCGTTGAACCGACCGAGGGACTGCTCTCCCAGCCCATCAAATCCCTGCTCAGGCACTGGGACTATTCCGCCGCGTCCGCCGCCTGGCTGATGTCGGCGCTGACGCTGCCCTGGACCATCAAGCCCCTGTACGGGCTTCTCACCGACTTCGTGCCGTTCAAGGGCTCGCACCGCCGCAGCTACCTTCTTGTCACCACCGCCGCGGCCAGCATCGGCATGGTCGCCGTCTATGTCATGCCGCTTGGCACCGATGCAACGCTGTTGCTCATCGTGTTGCTGCCGGCGGCGGTGGCCATCGCCTTTGCGGACGTCGTGGTCGATGCGCTGATGGTGCAGACCGGACAGCCGCAAGGCGCCACGGGCCGGCTGCAATCCATCCAATGGGCCTCGATCTATGCAGCGACCATCCTGACCGGCGTGGCCGGCGGCGCGCTCAGCCAATGGGGCATGCAGCAGCTTGGTTTCCTGATGGCCGGCGCTTTCTGCGGGCTCAGTTTCCTGGCCGTGTGCTTCCTGGTGCGCGAGCCGCCGCGACCGAGCCGCACGGCCCAAGCTTCGGCAACCGTGCGGGTGCAGGCCGGGCGCGCCGTCGGCGAACTGCTGGAGACGTTGCGCCAGCCGGCCATCCTGAGCATCGGCGCCTTTTTGTTCATGTGGAACTTCAATCCGTTCTCGATGACCGTGCTCTACTACTACTCAACCGAGACGCTGCACTTCAACGAGCAGTTCGCAGGCTCGCTGACGTCGTACCAGGCCATCGGCGCCGTGCTGGGCAGCGTTCTGTACGGCCTCGTCTGCCGCGCCATTGCCATGCGCTGGCTGATGCACGTCTCCATCATTACCGGCATTGCGGCCACGCTCGCCTACTGGGGCTATGCAGATGCGGCGAGCGCCGTGCACGTGAGCCTTGCGGTCGGGCTCGTCTACATGTTCGGCACGCTCGTCCAGCTCGATCTGGCGGCTCGCGTTTGTCGGCCGCACACGGCCGGAACGACCTTCGCCCTGCTCATGTCGCTGATCAATCTGAGTGCCCTTGTTTCGCAGGGTCTCGGCGGCACGCTGTACGAGACCATGACGCAGTACTGGGGCAGCACAGCCGCGTTTCAGGTGCTTGTCGCAATCGGCGCCTTGTTCACCGCCGGCAGCTGGCTGCTGCTGCCGCTGATGCGCCGCACCCTCTTGCCTCAGGTCGAGCAGGACAACGTCGAGCTGCGCCGGCGCCCTGCCGCCGCCTAGTCGAGCCCCCAGATCTTCGGCTCCGCAAACTCCAGGCAATTGCCGGCCGGATCGCGGAAATAGATCGACCGCCCCCCCGCCGGCCACTCGAAGTCCGCCTCGATGGCCACCCGCATCTCGGTGAGCCTCCGCCGCCATGCCTCGAGCTCCGCCGCCGAGGCGCGGAAGCACACATGCCCCTCGCCTTCCATGCCGTGCGGAGGCACCGGCAGCGCGCCACCCGATGCCGGCACGCTGGTGGCAATCGCATTAAAAATCAGCAGCACCTGCTCGCGGCCCGGGCCGCCACAGCGGTAGAAAAGATGTCGCCCGGCCGCCCTTTGAAAGGGCTCCATCCCCAGCACGTCGCGATAGAAGCCCTCGATCGCCGCCAGGTCCTTGGCGTACAGCACCGTCTCGAGAATGCCGTCGGGCGTCATGGTTCGCGATCCTGAACAGGCTGGCTACCCAAACCTTCCTGCACCGCTCCGCATCGCCCATGCACACCGCACATGCACACCGTCATGCCCGCGCCGGCGGGCACAACATTAAGCCACCGTCAGCTTTTGCAGCGACACCAGCTCGGCAATGCCCTTGCGTGCCAGGCTCATCAGCTGATCGAAGCTTTCCTGGCTGAACGGCACCGTCTCGGCGGTGCCCTGCACCTCGACGATGCCGCCGGCTCCGGTCATCACGAAATTGGCGTCGGCGTCGGCCGAGGAATCCTCAGGATAGTCAAGGTCAAGCACGGCCGTGCCCTGGTGCAGGCCGCACGATACGGCCGCCACATGGTCGCGCAGCACGCCCTCGCGGATCATGTCGCGCGTCTGCATCCACTTTAGGCAGTCGTGCAGCGCTACCCAGGCCCCCGTGATGGCAGCCGTGCGGGTGCCGCCGTCGGCCTGGATCACATCGCAGTCGACCGAGATCTGGCGCTCGCCGAGCTTGGGCAAATCGACCACTGCGCGCAGCGCACGGCCGATCAGGCGCTGGATTTCCTGAGTGCGGCCGGAGGGATGGCCTACGCTCGCCTCGCGCCGTGTGC
>DASTOW010000028.1:0-2838 GCA_035762425.1 Hyphomicrobiaceae bacterium
TGCCGCCCACTCCGCAGAGCCTCATCCTGTTCGAGCAGGCATGACGTGCTCGGGCGGGCAGGTGTTGGTCTCCTTTTGGCCCGAAGGCGAAGTGCCACGATGTCGGCTGTAGCGCCGCTATTGTGAAGGGTTTCGGATGCCGGCCCGACGTGTCGGTGCCACATGCGCCGCGGGCCGGCGTCCGAAAGCCTCCAAGGGAGGAAACCGCGCTGGGGGAACGTGCAGTGGTACCGCGGGCGCTATGGGGATTTTGGCGCGGCGGATGCGGTGCCTGAGTTGCGGCGCGTCAGCGGTGCGCATTGATCGAGGGCGCTGCGGTGCTTGAACAGGTGATTGCGGTCGAACTGCGATGGGTCGATCGACAAATGCCCTCTCCATCGAGGTCCGAATTGCCGATTCGCGCAAGCGTCGCTGTGTCCGGTGGAGGAGCGGCAAGGGCGACGGGCATTGCGCTGCTGTGATGCGGTGATGGTCATCATGACGTGTCGATTCTGATCACGCTTGGGGGACGCGTGCGCGGAGAGCAGCCGCGCCCGAAGATCTCGATGACGATCATGCGGCCGCCGCAGCACGGGCATGGATGCGAGGGTGCTTGCGGCTTGTTGCTGTCAGCGGCGTCGGCAGCGGCGTTCTCGCTCTGAGGCTTCGGGGCGGCGAGCACTTGACGTGCTCGCGCGATGTTCTCGACACGTTTGCCGCTTGCGAACAGGCCGTAGTGGCGGATGCGGTGGAAGCCGCTGGGGAGCACGTGGATCAGGAAGCGGCGGATGAACTCGCCGGAGGCGAGTGTCATGAGTTTTTGTCGTTCACGACCTTCGGCGCGATAGTCCTTCCACTTGAAGGTGACGCCGTTGTGGTCGAATGCGATCAGGCGGCTGTTGGCGATGGCGACACGGTGGGTATAGCGCGACAGATAAGCGAGCACCGCCTGGGGCCCGCCGAACGGGCGCTTTGCGTAGACGACCCATTCGGCTCTGCGCAGCGGCGCCAGATAGGTGGCGAACTTCCGCGCCTGGGCGAGCGGAGCGTGATTGCCGAAGAACTGAAGCTGTTCGTGTGCCGCGACGAGCTTCTCCAGGAACAGCCGGCGGAACAGGCGAGAGAGGACGCGAACCGGTAGAAAGAAGCCGGGCCGGCACGACACCCAGCGCGTCCCGTCGAGCGAGATGCCGCCGCCCGGCACGATCATGTGCACGTGCGGATGATGCGTCATCGCCGAGCCCCAGGTGTGCAGCACGGAGGTGACGCCGATGCGTGCGCCGAGGTGTTTTGGGTCTGCGGCGATCGTGGTCAGCGCCTCGGCCGAGGCCTTGAACAGGATGTCGTAGATGACGGCCTTGTTCTGGTAGGCGATGTCGCTGATCGGCGCCGGCAGCGTGAACACGACGTGATAGTACGGCACCGGCAGCAACTCGGCCTCGCGCTCGGCGAGCCATTGCTTCGCTGCCGCCCCTTGGCACTTCGGACAGTGGCGGTTGCGGCAGGAGTTGTAGGCGATCTGCGTGTGCGAGCAGTCCTCGCAGCGCGCGACATGCCCGCCGAGAACCGCGGTGCGGCAGTTCTCGATCGCCGACATCACCTTCAACTGGCCGAGGCTCACACGGCCGGCATTGGCTCTGCGCCATGCCGCTCCGTGGCCGCGGAAGATATCCGCGACCTCCAGCGCCGGGCGCGACACAAGAGCCGCGCGTTAACCGGGCGGCTCAGCTTGCTTGAACCTGCCCGCGATGTGCTCCAGCGGGCTCATGACCTCGCTGATCGTCTTGGTGGCAACGCGCGTGTACAGCGCCGTGGTGTCGAGCTTGGCGTGGCCGAGCAGAACCTGGATCACGCGGACATCGATGTTCTGCTCCAGGAGATGTGTCGCAAAGCTGTGACGCAGCGTATGCAGCGACACGTTCTTGTCGATCTCGGCCATCTGCGCGGCGGCATGGCAGGCGCGATTGAGCTGGCGCGTCGTCATCGGCTGCACCCGATCGCGGCCGGGGAACAGCCAGCCCTGTGGCCGTGCTGCCTTCCACCAGGCGCGCAGCAGTTGGAGCAGATGGGGTGAGAGCATCACGTAGCGATCCTTGCGGCCCTTGCCCTGCTCGACTCGGATCACCATCCGCTCGCTGTCGATGTCGCTGATCTTGAGCGAGACCACCTCGGAAGCGCGCAGGCCTGCACCGTATGCCACGCTCAATGCCGCCTTGTATTTGAGCCCCGGCGCGGCATCGAGCAGACGCGCGACTTCCTCGGGGCTCAACACCACCGGCAGCTTGCGCGGCTCACGAACAAAGTGCGTGTGTTCCAGGATATCGTGCCGCTTGAGCGTGACCCTGAAGAAGAACCGCAGTGTCGAGACCGCCTGGTTCAAGGTCGGCACGCCGACGCCGCTCGTCGTCAGATGCAACTGATAGCGGCGCACGTCCTCGAAGCTCGCCGTATCGGGCGATCGGCCAAGAAACGCTGCGAAGTTCTTGACCCTCTGCAGGTAGTCATGTTGGGTCTTCGGCGCGAACTTGCGGATCGCCATGTCTTCGATCATGCGCCGGCGCAACGGGCTCATTGCCTCGTCGGTCATGGGGATGCTCCTGTCTTGAGTGAAGGTTTGCTAACCCCTCATCTTCAAGACAGGGCGCCCCGTCCGGCTATCGTGTTCGACGCGACGGTCGCCCCAGTGCCCTACCGCGCGAGCGGTTTAGTCCAATGGGCCCTTCTGCGACCTCAAGCGATGTCCGCTTTTCCGCCGCTGCTGGCGGTCGAGCGGACATCAGTGGCCAGCCGCTTAATCAGCACACGGCCTAGTCCAAAACCGGCGCGAAGGCTGTGCACAACGGCTGGCACAGCGGATTG
>DASTOW010000029.1:0-4914 GCA_035762425.1 Hyphomicrobiaceae bacterium
CGCCGCCATGACGGCTACCTACTTCGCCGTCAGCGCCGTTCCACAGCTGGCGACGCGGCTGCCACCGCTGATCGTGACGCTCGCCGTCGGCGCGGCCATGATCTGGCAGGCGGGAACGATCACCCTCGACTTCGATCCTGCCTCCGCAGTTGCCGCGCCCCGTCTGCACATGCCGGAGTTTTCGTGGCCGGCGCTGGCCGAGCTGGTGCTGCCGCTCGCCATCAGCGTATTGGTGGTACAGAACGGCCAGGGTTTCGCGGTGCTGACGGCCGCCGGTCACACGCCCCCCGTCAACGCCATCGCGGTCGGTTGCGGCATCGCCTCGACGGTGGGCGCTTTCGTCGGTGCGGTCTCCACCTGCCTGACGGGCCCCGTCAACGCCATAATCTCCTCCAGCGGCGACAGGCGGGCGCAATACACCGCCGGCGTCGTGGCCGGCTCACTGGCCGTCGTGTGCGGGCTGTTGGCGCCACTGGTGACGCGCCTGATGCTGGCCACGCCGCCTGCCTTCATCGCCGCGCTGGCTGGCCTGGCCATGCTGCGCGTGCTGCAATCGGCCTTTGCAGTCGCCTTCCAGAACCGCTTCACGCTGGGGGCGCTCGTTACCTTCCTGGTGACCGTAGCCGGCATCCCGATCTTCAACATCGGTGCGCCCTTCTGGGCATTGATCGCCGGCACCTGCACTTCGCTGGTGATGGAGCATAAGGACTGGCGTGCCTGACATAGGCTCGGGACTGTGGCAAAGGCGGCATGACCACCGCCTCGCCAGCTGTCTGGCTAGTGGTGCGTGTGGGTGCCTGCCGGGGAGACCGCAGCACGCACGCGGTATGCCAGCGCCAGCGTCCCGGCGCGCTCGAACACCAGCGTCCCCTGTACGACGTCGCCCTCCTGCAAGGCCTGCTTCAGTCCCACCAGCATCAGGTGGAAGCCGTGCGGCGCCAGCTCGACGGTTTGTCCAGGCTTGATCTCTACCCCCTTGTCCATACGGCGCATCTTGGCCACGTCGCCGACCATCTGTGTCTCATGCACCTCGACGCCGGCCGCGACCGCCAGCGAGCCCCCGATCAGGCGGTCGGGCGCGGCGCCTGTGTTGGTTACCCTCAAGTACCCCGCAGCCACCGGTACTCCCGCCGGCGTCGCGCGTGCCCAGGGCGCGGCAACGACCAGCCCGCCGATCTTATAGGTCGTCGCCTTCTTGTCCGACGCGAGCAGCTTCACAGCGACGGCCGGCGAGGCAAGCTGCTGCGCGCTCTGGCCGGCCGCCGGCACCTCGATCCACGCATGCGAGCCCTTCTCGCAATCCTGGTAGATCGGGAAATACAGCATCGTGTCTGCCTGCAAGCTGTCCGCCAGGAAGCCCGAAAACACGAACTCGTCGAAGTGGTCGTCGGGCAGGCTGCCGCTCCAGACGATCTCGCGCACGCCCTCGGTGAGTACGGCGCCGTGATAGTAGGGATAGCTCTGCGCATAGGGCCCGCGCACCATCGCAATGGTCCAGCCGGGCTTCGGCATCGGCTTGACGGCGATCACGCCTTCCGGGATCTGCACGCGTACCTTGGTCGTCGCCGACGTTTGGCAGCCGTGCGGGATCTTGATCACCGCCTTGTAGCTTGCGCCGATTTTGGCTTCCTTAGTCTCCAGGCCGGGATGGGCACAGGCTGCGGACATGCCCGCGACCGCGCCCAAGACAAATACGATTGATACGATCCATTGCATGGCTTTTCTCCGCTGACGCGTTGCGAGTTGCAGGTCGACTACCACTTGTGTTGCACGCCGCCGTAGACGGCCCGGCCGCTGCCGGTTGCCGAAGCCGGCGTAACCGATCCGGTCGATTGCGCTTGCGCCGGCGCGCTCTTCGCCTTGGCCTTGGGCTGGGACTGTTTGCCCTCGACGGTCACTTCCGGCAGCTGCTGCATGGTCTGCGCAAGCGCGATCGAAAGTGACGCAAAGAGAACCGGCGCAGCCAAGGACGCGGCTGCCGCGCAGGCGTGCACGACGCCACGCCGCGCGTGCGGCGCAAACTCACTCGACATTGAAATAGAGCCCCCAAGACGGGAACGCATACGCAACGTCTCGGACGCTCGCGGCGACCGCCCGGACACGACAGGCTTGCAATCAGGCCTGAGCGGGTGGACCACGTGCCGGGGGATGGGCACGCGGCCGTTCTGGCAGAACAACAACGACAGCGCGTTGGTAGGTTGGCCGTTCGCGAGCCCCCAAAGCCAGGGCAAAGCTCGGCTCAGCAAGTGCGAAGATGGACGCAAGGCCGGAGCAAACCGGGCATCCAGTCTGCACATCGGTGGGGCGAGGTACATACGGCACCGAAGCCCAGTCGATGGCGCCGCCCGGGTTGCACAGCGCATGCAGATCGGTGACCAGCGCTTGATGCTGACGCAGCGCGTCGAGCATGACCGACTGATGGCGCACGGAGGCGCCAGCGTGCAAAAGCACGCCAAACAACGCCAGTACCGCTGCTATGCGACGCAACATTACGTCCATCCGATCGCGTCAAGTAGGCCATATCTTGCGACATTTCTCAACAGACCTCCGCCCGGCAGAACACTTGGTCGCGCCGACCTTGGTCGGACCGAAGTCAGTGGCGCACCACTTCCTCAAAGGCGCCGGCGGCTGTAAGTCTGTGCAAACCGCCCACCTCAGCAAGAGGCGGCCTGCCGCCGGGGAACGCTCGTGCCAACGCCACTGGACACTGCCATCAATTTCGACGACCTGCGCCAGCTGGCCAAGCGCCGCCTGCCGCGCATCGCCTATGACTTCATCGAGGGCGGGCTCGAGGACGAGCATGGCCTGGCGCGCAACGAAGATGCATTCCGCCGCTGTCTGTTGGTGCCGCGCTACGGCATCGACGTAGGCAACGTCGACCAGAGCACCACCCTGTTCGGCCGCACTTATTCGGGCCCAATCGGCATCGCACCGACGGGTCTTGCCGGCTTGTTCCGACGCGGCGGCGATCTGATGTTGGCGGAAGCCGCCAAAGCGGCCAACGTGCCCTTCATCATGTCGGGTGCCAGCACGGCGCTGATCGAGGACCTCGGCAGGCTCGCGCCCGAACACGGCTGGTATCAGCTCTATCCGGCCCGCGATGCCAAGATTTCCGAGGACATGATACGGCGAGCGCGCGATGCCGGCCTGTCCACCCTTGTCATTACCGTCGACGTGCCGACCAACTCGAAACGCGAGCGCAACCTGCGCAACGGTTTCGGCCGCCCGCTCAAGCTCAGTGTGAAGTCGAAGCTCGAGGCATGTCTGCACCCTGCCTGGCTGTCAGAATACCTGCAACATGGCGTGCCCGTGTTCTCCAACTGGCAGCGCTATGCGCCGGCAGGTGCCGGCACCGACGCCGTCGCCGAATTCGTGTCCGCCCAGATGCCCAAGCCGGTAACCTGGCAGGATATCGACGCCTTTCGGCGCATCTGGCCCGGCAAGCTGGTCCTCAAGGGGATCATGCACCCGGACGACGCGAAGCTCGCCCTGGCAAGCGGTGTGGACGGCATCATGGTCTCCAACCATGGCGGCCGGCAGCTCGACCGTTCGCCGGCCCCCATCGAGGTGCTGCCCGCCATTGACGCTGTCGTCGGCGATAAGATGACACTCATGTTCGACAGCGGCATCCGTCGCGGGTCGGACGCCATCACCGCCCTTTGTCTCGGCGCAAAATACGTGTTTGTCGGTCGCGCCACGCTGTACGGAGTGACGGCCGGCGGCTGTGCCGGCGCGAGCAGGGCGCTTGCCATCTTTAGGGACGAGATCGAGCGCACCATGATGCAAATGGGAGCGCCGGACATCAAAAGCCTCGGGCCCCAATGGCTCATGTGGAAGACCGATGCGGACCTTCGTCAGACGCGTTAGCGTCTGGGAGGACATAGGTTTCTCGGATTGTGCAATGCGTTGTCGCTCGCGACGTAACCACAAATGTGGCGCGCTTCGGAGCTTTGCCGCGTGCGGAAAAAAAGAAGACGCAAGGATATCGGCGCGGTTGGATGTTGTGCCGCCGTGTGATGTAGTCCGCACGGGGCCTAATTTATGGGCTAGGGTGCGAGAACCGCCGCGGCTGATCAGCTGCAGGCGGAAATTGTGGTCGAAACGAGCCACGGGAATCATCGGTCCTTGGGAGGATTCGGCATGAAGCAGATTATCGGGGCGGCTGCCGCCGTTGCGTTGATGCTGCCTGGCGCAGCGGTCGCGCAAGACACGATCAAGGTCGGCATTCTGGTCGCGACCGAGGGCGCCTTTGCCGCCGGCGGCGCGGACGGCATACGCAACGTTGAGCTCGCGCTCAAAATGGCGGGTGGCACGGCTGGCGGTAAGAAGATCGAGACGGTCGTTGCCAACACGGACACCACTCCCGCCACAGCCACGCGTATGGCGCGCAAGCTCATCGAGCAGGACAAGGTCGATATCATCCTCGGCCCGCTGTCGGGCTCCGAGGGCATCGCTATGCGCGACTACTCCAAGACGATCCCGGACAAGACCGTGATCAACGGTATCTCCGGCGCGCTGGAGACCACATGGGTCGAGCCGTCGCCGAACTTCTTCCGCTTCAACCTGGACGGCGCGCAGTGGGGCTCAGGCCTCGGCAAATATGTTGTCGAGAAGAAGGGCTGGAAGCGCGTCGCAGCCGTGTCGGCCGACTATTCCTTCGGCTACACCAACTTCCTTGGTTTTGCGGTCGACTTTTGCAAAGCCGGCGGCGAGCTCGTCGACCGCCTCTGGGTTCCGCTTGGCTCGGGCGACTACGCCGGCGTGATCGCCAAGCTGCCCGACAATGTCGACGCCATCTACCTCGGCGTGGGCGGAACCGATGCGATCAACTTCCTCAACCAGTATCAGCAAGCCGGCGGCAAGGCCAAGCTGATCGGCGGTTCCATCATGGCCGACCCGACGGTGCTGAGCTCC
>DASTOW010000030.1:0-8114 GCA_035762425.1 Hyphomicrobiaceae bacterium
CGCTTCGTGCAGGCCATGAAGGAGGGCACCACCGGCGTGCTCAACGTCGCGGCCACCTGTGCGACGGCCGGCATCATTGTCGGTGTGGTGACGCTGACCGGTCTGGCGCAGCGCTTCGCCGACATCATCATCGGCTACGCACAGGGCAGCCTGCTGCTGACTGCTATATTCACCGCCGCCATCGTGTGGATCGTCGGCCTCGCTGTTCCGGTGACCGCCTCCTACATCATGTGCGCGGTGATCGCTGCGCCCGCGTTGATCAAGCTCGGCGTGCCGGACTTCGCAGCGCATATGTTCGTCTTCTACTACGCGGTGCTGTCGGAGGTTTCTCCCCCGACGGCGCTGTCGCCGTTTGCGGCCGCCGCCATCACCGGCGGCAATCCCTATCTCACCACGCTGCAGTCGTGGAAGTATACGATGCCGGCCTTCCTGGTGCCGTTCGTGTTCGTGCTCGACCCGCAGGGCGTCGGCCTGCTGTTGTCGGTGCCGAAAGGCGGCAGCTGGCTCGACGTGATCGAGATTGCGCTCGAGACGGGTGCGGGCATCGCCGTGCTGGCACTCGCCACGCAAGGCTGGTTCCTGAAGAAGAGCACACCGCTCGAGACCGTTCTGTTCGCGCTGAGCGGCATTCTGCTCGTCTTCCCGGCCATCATCAGCGTGATCGTCAAGCCGCTGCTCGGCATCGACATAAATGCGTTTGTGCCGGGGTTGTCCGCATTCGGCGTTCGGCTCGGCTACAACGTCGTGCTGGGCTTGCTCGTATTTGCGGCGGGCTTCCTCATTCAGCGCGCGCGGCCGGCCTAGGTCGGGCCTTTACCGCGCCGCCGTCGGATCCTAGTGTTTCAGTGAACGAGCCCGCCGCACGGGGCGGTTGCAGCACGAGGAAAACGCCATGCAGCTTGGAAAGGATCTGGCCGCCGTCGTCACTGGAGGCGCATCGGGGCTCGGTGCAGCCACCGCCACGGCGCTGGCCGGCAAGGGCATCAAGGTTGCCGTGTTCGACGTGAACTCCGAAGTTGGCGAGAAGACTGCCAAGGAGATCGGCGGCCTGTTCGTCAAATGTGACGTCACCAGCGAGGCGAGCGTCGACGCAGCGCTGGCAACGGCGCGCAAGGCGCACGGCCAGGAGCGCATCCTGGTCAACTGCGCGGGTATCGCCGCGGCCAAGCGCATCACCCGGCGCGTCAAGGAGACGAACGCCATTGAGTCGCACGACCTCGCCACCTTCGCCAAGGTGATCCAAGTCAACCTGATCGGCACGTTCCTGATGATCTCCAAGAGCGTCGCCGGCATGCAGGCCGCTGCGCCGCTCAACGACGACAACGAGCGCGGCGTCGTAATCTGCACATCGTCGGTGGCGGCGCAGGACGGCCAGATCGGCCAGGTTGCCTATGCGGCCTCCAAGGGGGGCGTCTACTCCATGACGCTGCCCATTGCTCGCGACCTGTCGCGCGACGGCATCCGCGTGATGACTATCCTGCCCGGTCTGTTCCTGACACCCATGTTCGACACCTTGTCGGAGGAAGCCAAGAAGTCGCTGGCGGCTTCGGTGCCCTTCCCCTCGCGCTTGGGCAATGCGAAGGAGTACGCGGCGCTGGCCGTGCACATCTGTGAGAACCCCATGCTGAATGGCGAGTGCATACGCCTCGATGGCGCCCTGCGCATGGCGCCGAAGTAGGAGCGGCCTGCCACCGTCCGTCGCATGCTGCGGATTGCTGTGGTCGCGGAACCGCGGTTGTTGTATCGCGTTGAGGGAGCGCGAGCGCAAGCTCAGCGGGGCGTTCACACCGGGTTCGCGTAACAAATGTCGATGCGGCTTGCCTTTGTTCAGCGGGGTATTGGTACCTCGCTTGCTGCAGCCGCGCTCGTCTATGCTATCGGCATAGTCTTTGCGGCCGGCGTGACGGCATACGGCGTGCATCGGGTCGCCCAAGCGCTCATCGGTGGCGCCGGTAGCGCGCCCAAAGCGGCGATCGCGGCCGAGCAATCCACCCGGCAGGCATCACCAGCGACGCGCCCTGACGTTCCCGGTACGTCGGTACTGGTGCGCGCAGCGGCCCTCACTCCAACCCAAGGCCGTTGGTCCGGGCCCTTTGGGCGCAGCGATAAATCCGATCGCTATACGTATGGCACGCCCTACGGACGTTCGTCGCGCGGCTACGCCAGTCGCGGCGGGTTCTTCGACGGCCTGGTTGGGTCGGACTCAGACTGGGACCGTCCGCCCGACACCTATCGGACGGTCTGCGTGCGCATGTGCGACGGCTACTTCTTCCCGGTCAGCTTTGCCGTGACGCCCGATCGGTTCGAGCGCGATCGGCAGTCGTGTGAGAACAGATGTGGTGGCGAGGGCCGGCTGTTCGTCTACCGCAATCCGGGTGGCGAGCCAGAGGATATGCACGACCTGCGGGGGCGGCCCTACCGGCAGCTGCGTAGCGCGTTTCTCTACCGCACCGAATATGTGGCGGACTGCAAGTGCAAGCCGCACCCCTGGGAGCAGCAAGCGATAGATCAGCACCGGGCCTATGCGCTGGCGGCGGCAAAGCGCAAGGGTGACAAGACAGCCGCCGCGCAACTGACCGCACTGCAGGCGCAGATGCGCAGGTCGGTAGCCGAAGCTCGGCCGACCAAGGCGGCCCGCGGGTCGCAGGCATCAGCCGTCGAAGCGCCCGATCCGGCGAAACCAGAGCAACCGCGCGCGCGCCATGGGGACGGCGAAGGTCAAGCGATGGGTCTTGGCGCATCGTCGCGCTCGGGCGCTCGCGAGCAGGCGCAGCGACAGCGGCAGCCAAGTCGCCAGGACTGGGTTGGCGATCTGTGGACGCGCGCCTACTGATTGGGCTGTGCAAGTCTAGCGCGGGCAACCGTCCCGCATTGTATCACTGCCGTTCAGCAATAATTGGTACTTCGGCACCCATAACCGAATGCTACTGGTGATTAGTCTCATGTGGCATCGGCGATGGCGCTGCGCGTTGTTTGGGCGTTGCTAATTGTGGCTGTGGCTGGCCTTGTGCCGCAGACGGCTGGCGCACAGGGGTTCTTTCAATACTTCTTCGGCCCAGAGCCGCCGCCGCGCCCGCGCTGGATTCCGCCGCGCTTCAACGCATATTCGCCCTACGACGGCGGTTTGCCCCAGGACCGCCCTGAAACCTTTCGCACGCTCTGCGTGCGCACCTGCGACGGCTACTATTTTCCCATCAGCTTCTCGACGACGCGCAGCGCGTTCGGCCGCGATGCCGACCGCTGCACGGCCAGCTGCGGCAGCGATGCTCGGCTGTTCTACCACCCCAACCCCGGCGGCAAGGTCGAAGACATGGTCGACCTCTCGGGTCTGGGCTATGCGAGCCTGCCCAACGCCTTCAAGTATCGGCAGTCGCTGGCAAGCGGTTGCGCCTGCAAACCCGAGCCTTGGTCTGAAGCCGAGTTGGAGCGCCATCGCAGTTATGTTCGCAGTGAGCATATTGGCGGCAAGGATGGTCGCTCGGCAACTGGTGCGTTCGCAGCGGAGCGGCGGCGCCCGGCCTCGCGTTACGACCTGCACGCTCCAGCGCGGCGCAACGGAAATGAGCCAGCTATTCCGTTCTCCTCACAACGCGGTTCTCCGGCCGGCCTTTGGCGCTAGCTGGCGCACCAGTCCCGTCATGCTGAGGGTCTGCTTCAGTTCGATGTTGCGCGCACGTACCGCGAATAGTACGGGATGTAGGATGCTTTGGCGTGCGCTGGGGAAACGTGCTGCAAAGTCTCAAATGGAGCAAAACCGATGAAGATGAAGTCGTCCGTCGCGCTGGCTGTTGCGCTGGCGCTTGCTGCAAGCGTGCCAATGACCACCGCCTCGGCGCAGGGCCCGATGTCCTCGATCAGGCAGTCGGCTCCGTCGAGTGACGTGGTGCCGGTGCGCCGTGGCGGCGCCCTTGCGCTTGGCATCATCGCCGGCGTCGGCACCGCGATCCTTCTCAGCGAAGCGGCCCGCGCGGAAGGCCATCGCCGCTATCGCCGCAACTCCTACTGCGGTGATCTGCTGTGGCGCTGCGAGGATGGGTCCCGTTGGGCCTGCCGCCGTTACGAGGCTCGCTGCTACTAATCCCCGCGTGATCGCGCGCGATTGCAAACCCTGTCGGCATGGTAATGCGGGCAGGGTTTGCGGCGTTGCTAGCCGGCCAGCCGGTCCATGGCTTGCGCGAGCTTGACGTCCAGTGCGGTCAAACCGCCGGCATCGTGTGTGGAGAGCGTCACGTCCACGCGGTTCCACACGTTGCACCATTCCGGGTGATGGTTCATCGTCTCTGCTACCAACGCGGCGCGGGTCATGAACCCGAACGCCTCGTTGAAATCCTTGAACTTGAAAGTCTTCTGAATAGCGTCCCGGCCGTCGACCAGGCGCCAGCCGGCCAGCGTCCCGGCCATCGCCTTGCGTTCCGCTTCATCGAGCTTGTGGGCCATGTGCTTCGTCCTCGCTACGACCTGCGCCAGGTTCAGGTGACGACCGCCTCGTCGACCCAGTCGCCCCTATCCTCGAACGGATACTCCGCCTCGATCGCATACGGGGGGCCGCCGGAACCCGGACGCGCCGACAGCAGCACGAAACGCGTCGCCATGAACGGCTGGGTACGGAGGCCACCATGTTCCTGCAGGAAGCGGGCGACGGCCTGATGGCGAACGCCGCGCATGCGCGCCAGCGTAACGTGGGGCTTGAAGCTGCGCGGGTCGGCTTCGAGACCCGCAGCGCGCGCGGCCCGCTCGTTGGCGCGGTAAAGCCCAGCTAGTGGCTCGCCGGCTTCTACGCCCGCCCACAGCACACGCGGCTCGCGTCCGCCGAAGCTGCCGACATCTTGGATCGAGACCGCAAACGGCTCGGCGCTGATCTCGGCCAGCAGGCCCGCAAACTCGTCGGCCGTCCGCTCATCGATGTCGCCCACGAAGCGCAGCGTGATGTGCATGTTCTCAGGCTCGACCCACTTGGCACCGTTGAGCGGAGCACGCAGCAGGGAGAGATGCGTGCGCGTCGCCGCCGGAATCTCCAGCGCGGTGAACAAACGCGGCATTCCACTCTAGCCCTTAGTTACCGCAGCCTGCCGTGTGCGCACGCGCTCCAGCAGCCGCTCGACCGTTGGCAGGATGTTGCGCGTGATCTCGGCCACGCCCTTGCTGTTGGGGTGAATGCCATCGCTCAGGTTGAAGCGCTGGTCGAGGGCGATGCCATCCAGGAAGAATGGGTAGAGGATCAGATCGTGCTTGCTGGCGAGGTCCTGATAGATGCCGTTGAAGGCCTGTGCGTAGGCCGGACCCATATTGGGCGGTGCCATCATGCCGGCCAGCAGCACGTCGGCGCCGCTTGCTTTGATGGTTGTAATCATCTTGTCTAGATTGGATTTGGCGCGGTTCGGGTCGAGCCCGCGCAGGGCGTCGTTGGCGCCGAGTTCCAGGATCACCGCGTCGACCTTGTCCGGGATCGACCAGCGCAGACGCTCAAGGCCCGCGGCCGTGGTGTCGCCCGACACTCCCGCGTTGATTATTTCCACGGCATGTCCGCGCGCCTTCAGGGCACGTTCGAGCTGTGCCGGAAAGGCCTCGGAAGCCTTGAGCTGGAAGCCTGCCACAAGGCTGTCACCGAATACGACGATGCGTAGCGGCGGACCGGCGGCAGCCGCCGGTCCCGCGGTTGCGGCCACAAGCAGCAGCCAATTGCACAGGAGGGTGGCAAGCACCATGTTTGCCTGGCGCCTGCTGGATGGCATTGTCAGCATCGGGTGTCTCGCTGGAACCGTCGCTTTTGAGCATTGACGTAGAAACTTGAAGAGCTTGAGGCAAGGCCTCGCGACCAGTCCTTGGCCGAAAACCTTGAAGGAGCCTTGCCGAAGTGGCCGAAGCGGTAATTTCCCTCGACAATGTCTCCTTGACCCTCGCCAGCCGGGCTGGCCCCGTTGAGATATTGCGCGGTGTCGACGCCGAGATCGCGGCCGGCGAGTCGGTGGCTATTGTTGGGCCGAGCGGCTCGGGCAAGACCTCGCTGCTGATGATCATGGCGGGACTGGAACGGGCCACGTCCGGATCGGTCCGGGTGGCTGGCCACGATTTCGCCAATCTCAACGAGGACGCGCTCGCGCTCGTACGTGGGCGAAACATCGGCATCGTCTTCCAGTCGTTCCACCTGGTGCCGACCATGACGGCGCTGGAAAACATCGCCTTGCCGCTTGAGTTCGCCGGCCAGGCCGATGCGTTCGACGTTGCCCGCGGGCTGCTTGCGGAAGTCGGCATCGCGCATCGGGCAGATCACTTTCCAGCGCAGCTGTCGGGCGGCGAACAGCAGCGCGTGGCACTGGCGCGTGCGCTCAGTCCGCGGCCCCAGATCATTCTTGCCGACGAGCCGACCGGCAATCTCGACGGCAAGACCGGCGATCAGGTGGTGGAGCTGCTGTTCAGCCTGCAGCGGCGGCGGCAGGCGACGCTGGTGCTCGTCACGCATGATCTCGCGCTGGCAAGCCGCTGCCGGCGCACGGTACGCATGGCGGACGGCCGCGTCACCGGTGCGGAGCTTGCGGCATGACGGTGGCGCTTGCGCGCGTCGATCCGCGCCCCTTCATAGCCGGACTGCCATTGATCGTCAGGCTGGTGCTGCGCGAGCAACGCAACGGGCTAAGCGGCTTCTACATCTTCATCGCCTGCATTGCCTTGGGCGTGGCCGTCATCACCGGCGTCGGGGCGCTTGCCGATGCGCTGCGCACCAGCTTCGAGCGGCAGGGCGAGGCGCTGTTGGGCGGCGATGTCACATTGAGCCGACCGCACATGCCGGCCGAGGGCTCCGAGCGGGACTGGCTCTGGCAGCAGGGGCGCGTGAGTGAAGTGGCAAGCATGCGGGCCATGGCGCGTCGGCCGGATGGTGCCGAGCAGGCCTTGGTCGAGGTGAAGGGTGTTGACAACGCCTATCCATTGATCGGCTCGGTAGCGCTCGCGGACGGCGCGGACTTTACCGAAGCAATTCGGCGCGGGCCGAGCGCCGCCATCGACCGCATCCTGCTCGACCGCCTGGGCCTGAAGATCGGTGACCGCATCGCGCTGGGCAAAATCCAGGTGCCGATCACCGCCACCGTGGTGGCCGAGCCCGACAAGATCACCGATCGGCTGACGGCTGGTCCGCGCGTGTTCGTCTCCCTTGACACGCTGCGCAGCACGGGCTTGATCGATCCCGGCAGCCTGGTCGGCTGGCGCTACGCGCTGAAACTCGACCAGGGCAAGGGTGAAACCGACCGCGGGCTTGTCAACTTCGCCAATAGCGTCAAGCGGGCGCTCCCCGAAGGCGGCTTCACGCTTCGCGATCGGCGCGATCCGTCTCCGCAAGTTTCGCGCACGCTCGATCGGTTGCGCCAGTTCCTGACGCTGGTCGGCCTGACCGCCCTGCTGGTTGGCGGCGTCGGCGTGGCAAATGCGGTTGCCACCTATATCGATCGCCGGCGCAAGGTGATCGCCGCCTTCAAGAGTCTCGGTGCGACCAGCGGCGTCATCTTCGGCGTGCATCTCGTGCAGGTGTTGGTCATCGCCACGATCGGCATCGGCATCGGCATATGCCTCGGATTTCTCATCCCGGTGGCACTCAGCTACATGCTGGGCGATGCATTGCCGATCAAGGCCGACCTGACGGTCAGCGCGCGCAGCGTGCTCACCGCTGCCGCCTACGGCTTGCTGGTGTCGCTGGTCTTCACGCTATGGCCGCTGGGGCGTGCCGAGCAGGTGCGTGCCGGCGTGCTCTTCCGCGACGAGGTGGCGCCTGAGCGGATCCTGCCGCGCCCCTATGTCGTGACGCTGATGGCGCTCGCAGGGCTGCTGCTGGCGGGATTTGCCATCTTCACGTCCGAAGCCCGGCTCCTCGCGTTCTACTACTGCCTGGGCGTTGTAGGCGTGTTTGCAGTGTTCCACGGCCTGGGCACCGCCATTACGTGGGCGGCACGCGGCGTACGCCGCCCGCGGCGGCCTGAGCTTGCCCTTGCCGTCGGCAATCTGGGAGCGCCCGGCGGCATCGCCCGCTCGGTGGTGCTGTCGCTCGGCGCTGGCCTGTCGCTGCTCGTCACCGTCGCCCTGGTCGATCGCTCGATCATCTACGAGCTGACGAGCAACTTGCCTGA
>DASTOW010000031.1:0-16219 GCA_035762425.1 Hyphomicrobiaceae bacterium
CGGCACGCGCGAGCGCTACGTGCGCGAGTGGCTGGCCGCGCAGGCGGCATCAGGCTTCGTTACCTACAATGCAGCCGCCGGCACGTTCACCCTGTCGCCCGAGCAGGCGGCTGTATTTGCGGACGAGGAAAGCGTCGTCAACATGACGGGCGGCTTCTATTCCCTGGCCGCCGTGTTCGCCGACGAGCCGCAGCTCACCAAGGCCTTCAAGTCCGGCGCGGGCGTGGGCTGGGGCGAGCGCTGCAACTGCCTGTTCTGCGGGGTCGAGCGGTTCTTTCGGCCGGGCTACAAGGCCTACCTGCTGGGCGAGTGGCTGCCGTCCCTCGACGGCGTGGTGGCCAAGCTCGAGCGCGGCGCCAAGGTGGCGGACGTCGGCTGCGGGCACGGCGCCTCGACGTTGATCATGGCCAAGGCGTTCCCCAACTCGCAGTTCATCGGCATCGACTTCCACGACGCGTCGATCGCCAAGGCACGGGAGCATGCCAAGGGCCTCGGCAACGTGCGCTTCGAGACGGCGCGCGCCCAGGACTATGCCCACGTTGGCTTCGACCTTGTCACCATGTTCGATGCGCTGCATGACATGGGCGATCCCGTTGGCGCGGCGACGCACGCGCGCGAGGCGCTGCAGCACGACGGCACGCTGATGCTGGTCGAGCCCAGAGCCGGCGACAGCCTGGCCGACAACCTCAACCCGGTCGGCCGCATCTTCTATGCCTTCTCCACCAGCGTGTGCGTGCCGGCCTCGCTGAACCAGGAGGTCGGAGCGGCGCTCGGCGCGCAGGCCGGCGAGAAGAAGCTCGCCGAAGTGGTGCGCAAGGGCGGCTTCTCGCGCGTGCGCCGGTCGGCCGAGACACCCTTCAATATGGTGATTGAGGCGCGGCCCTGATCGTAATGCAGCGGGCCGTTACAAGCAGCCCGCTGCCTCACCCTGCGCCGATCCCCCTGCCCAGGATGACCGCGGCGTCTGGACGGCTGTCGCCGCCTGCCCAGGCGACAAATTGGTCGGGGCGGATGAGGATGTACGTTGCCTCGTAGCGCTCGCGACCATGCGCAAGCGTGTCGCGCAGAATCTTGAGCGGCACGCGCAGGCTCGCCGCGGCGCCGGCAAACCCAGCGACGTCTGCATCGCAGGCATCGAGCGCAAGGAGGGTCAACCCGTCGCCCAGTTCTTCGAACACATTGCGGCCCATCGACAGCGGCTGCGGAGCCAAGTGATGGCCAGCTCTTGCGGCAAAGCTATGCATGCCGCGGGCGCTGCAATCGCTCCCTTTGGGTCCCCATACTGCCGGCGAGCCCTCATAGTTGGGCTCGAACGCATAGACGTCGGAGGATGCGCCAGAACCGCGCTGCGCCCAAGCCTGCTCGAACGCCGCCCGGTCGCGCCCAGGATCGAAGGTGGCCAGGAATTTGCGGTCGTCCAGTATCGCCCGCTCGATGAAATCACGCGCCGCCGATTGGAACACCGGTCGCCGCTCCGCGTCGTAGGAGGCAAGCAGGCCAGGCCCGGCCCAACCCTGCAGCTTTGCCGCCAGCTTCCAGCCGAGATTGCGCGCATCCTCCAGCCCAAGGTTCACGCCGTAGCCGCCGTAAGGCGGATGGCTGTGGGCCGCGTCACCGGCGATGAAGATGTGGCCCTCGCCGTAGCTGTCGGCCACCGCGAAGCGCAGGTCCCAAAAGCCGATATGCTGGAACTCGATGTCGAATTCGGCACCGGCCGCCTCGTGTATCAGCCGGCGGAAATCGAAGTTGTCGCGAGTTATCCCGACCGGGACCGGGGCGTGAAAGAACCATGTTGCGAGGTCGACGCGGCCGAAAAATTTCCAGTAGCCCTTCAGCTCAGGGTGCAGGACGCTGAGGAACGATTTGCCGGGGTGCCGCTGCTCCAGCAGCCCGTGCAATCCCTGCGAGCGGAACACCAGCAGCACCATCAGCCTGTCATGGTCCGACAGGGTCTGCGATATGCCGGCTCGCTCGCGCACGATCGACCGGCTGCCGTCGCAGCCCACCAGAAAATCCGCGTGCAGGCGTCGGTGGCCACCGCCATTGCGCTCCGTGACGAGCACGCTCACACCGTCGCCGTCCTGGCTGACCTCGGACGTGATCCAACCAAACAGGGCCTCGACGCACGCCAACTCGGCCACGCGCTGGCGCAGGACGGCCTCCGTCGCATATTGCGGCAAGCGCTCGTTGTCGGTGAAATAGAAGGGGCGAACCAGCTCCCGCTGCATCCAGTCGTAGCTGTAGGGTCCAAGCAGCGTTGCATAGGCGGTCAGCCCGCCGATGCCGTATTCGCGCGGGATGGTACGCGCTGCGCGCACCTCTTTCTCCACGCCCCAGAAATGGAAATGCTCCATGGTGCGCTGGGTGAGGTTCTGGCCGCGCGGGATCGGCGAGGGCTCGAGCAGGCGCTCCACCAGCAGCGTGTGCACCCCACGCTGCCCCAACTCGATTGCCAGCCCGAGGCCGACCGGGCCGCCGCCGACGATGATGACCTCGGCATCGCGTGCGAGGTCACTCCGGGGCAATGCCGGCATCCTTGACCACCTTCGCCCAACGCGGCTGATCGCTGGCCATCATCTCGCCCAGTCGCGCGGCGGTTCCACCCCGCGCCTGTAGGCCCTGCTTTGCGAGCGCATCGCGAATGGCAGGTTGCTTCAAGATGTCGTTGATCTCGGTGTTGTAGCGGCCGACGATCTCCGCACTGGTGCCTGCAGGCGCCAGAATGGCGTACCAGAGATCAACATCGAAGCCGGCGACGCCCTGCTCTTCCAGCGTCGGAGTGTCGGGCGCAAGCACCGACCGCTGACCTCCGCCAATGGCCAGCAGGCGGATCTGCTTGTCGGCAACCAGGGGTAAGGCGGTGTGCAGGGGCAGGAACATCGCACCCACGTGGCCGCCGACCAGGTCGCGCACCGCTCCGGCCGACCCGGAATACGGCACGTGCGTGAGCGAGACGCCGGCCGTCAGCTTGAACAGCTCCATGGTCATGTGTTGCGGCGTGCCGCGTCCCGGCGAGGCATAGTTGATCTGGCCGGGCCGTGCCTTTGCATCCGCGATCAACTCGCCAACGTTGGTCGCGGCCAACGAAGGGTGCAACACCAGTGCAATCGAGCCGGTCGCCACCTCAGCAATCGGCGCGAAGCTGGTCTGCGGATCGTAGGGCAGGCTCTTGAACAGGCTGGCATTCATGACAAACGTATTGGCCGCCATCAACAAGGTGTGACCGTCGGGCGCCGCGCGCGCGACTTGCTGGGTACCGATGTTGCCGCTGGCGCCGGGCTTGTTCTCCACCACAAAGGGCTGCCCCCAGCGCTTCTGCAGTTCCTCGGCGAGCAAGCGGCCGAGGATGTCGATGCCGGTGCCGGGCGTATAGGGCACGACGATGGTGACGGTACGTCCCGCCTGCTGCGCCGCGGCCGGCATCCAGGCGGCCGCAGCCGTGATCGCCAGGCAGAGCGCCAACGCTCCTAGGAGGGTGGCACCAGCCGCCGAACGATTACCTTCTTGCGGCCGTCGACGACCGTACTCGCCCACTCCTGCAATCGCCATCGCCACTCCCTCCCATCGGCTTCTTGCGGGCGATTAGTCTCGCCGCAGGGTGGCGCGTCAATGCAAAATTCGCTGATCCAAGACCGGCGCAAGAGACAAAGCATCGAGCTGCTTGGCCGCTGCGCGATGCCCCGTTAGCGCGCGGCGAAACGGCGGGTGGCGACGATCAGCTCGTGCACGATGCCGGCCTCGGTCATGGCGTGGCCGGCGTCGGCGACGATGCGCAGGTCGGAAAGCGGCCAGGCGAGGTAGAGGTCCCAGGCGTTCTTGACCGGCGTCACTACGTCGTAGCGGCCGTGCACGATCACGCAGGGGATGTGGCGGATCACCTCGACGCCGCGCAGCAGCTGGTCGTCGTGCTCGAAAAAGCCGCGGTTGATGAAATAATGGCACTCGATGCGCGCAAAGGCGATGGCATAGGTGTCGGCGCCGAACAGCTTGACGCGCTCGGGGTCCTGGTGGAGCGACAGCGTGCTGCCCTCCCACACGGACCAGGCGCGCGCGGCCTTGATCTGCACGTCTCGGTCGGCGTGCGTGAGGCGCCGGTAGTAGGCAGCGATCATGTCGCCGCGCTCCTCCGGCGGGATGATCTTGGCGAAGTCCTCGAACGCTTCGGGGAACAGCCAGCTGCATCCCGCCTGGTAGAACCACTCGAGCTCGGCACGGCGCAACAGAAAGATGCCGCGCAGGACAAGCTCGCTGGTGCGCGATGGGTGCGTCTGTGCGTAGGCAAGCGACAGCGTCGAGCCCCACGAGCCGCCGAACAGCTGCCAGCGGTCGATGCCTAGGTGCGTGCGCAGCCGCTCCATGTCGGCCACCAGATCCCAGGTGGTGTTTGCCTCCAGGCTGGCGTGCGGTACAGAGCGGCCACAACCGCGTTGGTCGAATAGGATAATGCGGTAGCGAGCCGGGTCGTGATAGCGGCGCATGGTGGCGTTGCAGCCGCCGCCCGGTCCGCCATGCACGATGAGGGCCGGCCGGCCATCAGGATTGCCGCACTCCTCGAAGTAGATCTCGTGCCCGCCGCCGACTTTCAGCCGGCCCTGTCGGTAGGGCTCGATCGGTGGATAGAGACCAAGCCGCTCGCGTGGCGACATCGCTCGTGACATTCCCTTCCTGCCCGCTCCGGTGAGCCTGATATGGTTACATGGCCGTAGGCAATCAGCGCAAGTAAACACCAGACCAACGTCAGGACTGGTCGGCAGCCCGTGATCAGGCTGGCGTGCGGTTCTTGAGGCGCTGCAGCCGCATCTCGCGGTCATAAAGCGTTTCGCCGCCCGGAACGCGTACATCGCGCAACATGTCGAGCAGGTGGCGTCCAGGCGCCGGTGTCATCAGGCTGACGCCGATGGTCGCGGCGATCGCCAGCGGCAGGCCGACGGCGGCGGCCAGTACGCTCGGCAGCGTGATGGCACCCGTCTCGCTCAGCAGCACCATGAACATGGCGGCCCCAGAGCCGGTCGCCATGCCGGCCAGCGCCCCCCACGCGTTGGCACGCTTCCACCAGATGCCGAGCAGCATGACCGGGAAGGACGCGGACGCGCTGAACGTCAGCGCCCACAAGAACAGCTGCAGGGGATCGGCCGGCGCCGCGATGGCCAGCCACACCGTGACAAAAGCGACACCGAGCAACGCCAACCGTGCGGTACCGATGCGTGCACTGTCCGGCACTGTCTCGTTGGAAAGGCCGTGCACCACGTCTTCCGACAGAATGGCGGCGGCCGCCACCATCGAGGCGGCCAATGCAGCCATGGCGCCCGCCAGGGCCCCCGCCAGCGCGAGGTAGACGATTGCCTGCGGCATACCGGCCGCAACGGGGAGCGCGAACAGCACGGCATCGCGCTCGAAGCCGACGCTGGTAAAGGCGACCAGCGGCGCCTTGCCGTCGATGCGGGCAATGCCGGACTGCTGCAGGAGCTGGAACCACGCCGGCAGGCGGTCGGGGGCCACGTTCACCACCTGCTCGAGTACGAACGAGCGCAGATATACGGCAATCGCCGGCAGCGTCAGCAGTACCAGACCGACCACCAGGACGGCCCATCCGCCCGATTTGCGTGCCTCGTAGACGCCGGGGGTGGTGCCCGCGCGCGGCAGGAGGGCGGGCGAGGCGGCAATGCCCGTCGCCACCACAAAGGACATGATAATGAAACCGATGCCGCCGACACTGCCAAACGCCTGCAGCATGCGCTTGCTCAGCATCTCGATGCCCTCGCGCGGCAGCTCGACGGCCCAGTTCGGCGCGACGATGATGGGCAGGTTGCGCGCCACCTCCACGCGCGAGAGCGCGCGCAACACGTTGCCGTGTGTCATCTGCGGCAACGGCAGGTTGGAGACCATCACGGCGACAATGGTGCCCGACACCGCCAGCGCCAGCAGCGCCGCAATGCCTTGGGCGGCGCTCGACCAGGTCAGCGAGCGCATACCCCCGGCAATGGCGACCGCTGCAACGCAGGATACGACCAGCGCCGCGGTCAACCGCTCGGATTGGCCAAGCAGCCAGGCCGCTGCGTAAGCGGCAAAACGGGCCTCTGCCGCCAGCAGCAACAGGATCGGCACCGACAGCACGGCGGCGGCCACCACGCGCACGATGCGGCTGTCGAAGCGGCGGCCGAGGAAGGTCGGGACGGTGTAGGCACCGACCTTGCGCAGGAACGGCAGGAACAGCAGCGTCGCAAACACCAAGCCCGCGTACCAGCCGATGCTGAGGCACAAGGCATCGAAGCCGATCAGGAAAAATGCTCCGGTCAGCGCCAGGAAGCCGGCGCCGCCCAGGGCGGCGATGCCCAGCACCAGCCCATTAAAGAAGGCCGGCACACGCCGTCCGCCGGCAAAGTAGTCCTGCGTCTCGTGGGTGGCAGACAGCAGGCCGATGCTGGCATAGAGCGCGATCGGAGTCGCGAACACGACGAGCCGCACCAGCGTATCGGCGGCGCCGAGCTGCTCAAGCATCATGGCCATCAGCACGATGGCTGCAAACGCCGCCGAGAAGATGCCAAAGTAGGTGCCGAGCCGCGGATTGACGAGCCTGGTGCGCGAGGTGAACGCCATTTTAGTGTCCTGATCGCGACATGCGCCGCCAGGTGCGGCCGATGTTGAACGGATTGCGCGATCTGAAGGTCCCTAGTTGTACCAATGTGCTAGCGCTATCCAGATCGAGCAGTCCCTTTCTCGACCTTGCCGCACGCGTGGTAACGGACGTCCCCATCATCACACTAGGTGTCT
Organism: Hyphomicrobiaceae bacterium; assembly: GCA_035762425.1. GTDB lineage: Bacteria > Pseudomonadota > Alphaproteobacteria > Rhizobiales > Hyphomicrobiaceae > AWTP1-13. The sequence goes on from DASTOW010000031.1 coordinate 6,772, forward strand.
CAGAAGTCCTCGTGCGCCCCATGCCAGTGGTCGATGGCATCCTGTCGGTTCACAAACAACGCCACCGTCGTGAAAGCGATCACGATCAGCCCGTGGCATGCCAGGAAATAGCCGAGCGGAATGCCGAGGAAACGCTTGTCGTTGAGCGCATCGGCATAGAGTGGCAGCACGATCATGGCCAGCACGAAGGGCAGCAGGCTGGTCAGCATCTGCGCTTTGGTGTGGCGCCAGTAGGGCTTGCGCTCTTTCCGCTCCATGAAGGCTTTCCGAACCCGCGTTAACTGGACCAAAGCGCATCTGCCGGGTCAGCCGCCCCGTGCGCCAAGCTTTGAAGCGTGATCTCGATTCTTGGTTCAAGTGGGGCGCCGGCCCGGGGCTTCTGTCAACAATCTTATTGCTGCGCACCCTTAAGCCTATCCGGCCCAAGGCATTAGCCAAGGATGCAAAAAGCCGCTAGCTTTCGCAAAGTGTCTGGCCGACTCAGGGGGTCGGCAGGTGCTAGCGTGGAGGCACGTGTAGGGGACGTTTGGATACCGGGCATGGCCGACTACCGGTTCATCATCGTCGATGATCACCCGCTGTTCCGGGGCGCATTGAGCCAGGCGCTGAGCGCCTCGTTCGAGAACGCGGAAATCCTGGAGGCGGGCTCGCTGGACGAGTTGACCGAGCGGCTGGCCACCGCCACCGATATCGACCTCATCCTGCTCGACCTGACCATGCCGGGTGTCCATGGCGTATCGGGGCTGATCTACCTGCGTGCCCAGCACCCCGAGGTGCCAGTGGTGATCGTATCCGCCAGCGACGACGCCGAGACGATCCGCAACTGCCTGCACTGCGGCGCATCGGGCTTCATACCCAAATCGCAGCCCGTGGAGCGTATTCGCGACGCCATCCGCAAGATCATCGGCGGCGAGCTGTGGCTGCCGCCCGACGTTGACCTCACCAACGTCCCGACCGGCGACAGTACCGAATTGGTGTCGCGCCTCGCCACTTTGACGCCGCAGCAGGTGCGCGTGCTCATGATGCTGGGCGAGGGCCTGCTCAACAAGCAGATCGCTTACAAGCTCAATGTCTCCGAAGCGACAGTCAAGGCGCACGTGTCGGCAATCCTGCAGAAGCTCGGCGTCGACAGCCGCACGCAAGCAGTGATCGCCATCGGCAAGATCGGCGGCGGGGGTACCGGCGACTGGCCGCGCTTACCGAACTAGCGGCTTCACGCGCCCGCTGCGCCACAACGTAGCGTTGAGCGTAAAGCGGCCTGTGCCGGTGCTTGAAAAGCTTGGTCAAGGTCTGCACATTCAGCCTGCCTGCGGACGAGCGAAGCGGCTGGCGGGGGTCATGCGCAATACGATTGCCGTGATGAATACCAAGGGCGGCGTGGGCAAATCCACGCTGGTGCTCGCCATGGCCGAAACGCTCTCGGCCCGGTTCGCCAAGAACGTGCTGATCATTGATTCCGATGCCCAGGCGAGCGTCAGTCTCATGCTGCTGTCGGCCGGCAACCTGCACCGCCTGCAGCTGGAGGGCATGACGATCGTCGACATGCTGGTCTCGACCGTGCTCAAGGACGAGCCTGCCGACTGGCCCCGCTTCGTTATTGCCGGCGTTTCGGACGTGGAGGAAGCGCGCAGCATCTTTCTCATTCCAAGCGACATGCAGCTCACCTTGTTCGAGCGCGAGGCGACGCGGGCGCAGCTGCTTGGCAAGTTGCGCACCTGCGTGGGCGACTTGCTCAGCCATGTGCGCAGCATGTTCGATATCGTGTTCGTCGACTGCCCGCCCGGCCTCTCGGTGCTGACCGAGTCATGGCTGCGCGAAGTCGACTTTCTCATCTCGCCGATCAAGCCTGACCATACGTCAACGTATGCGCTAGAGGTGCTCGGCCACTTCAAACGCCTCAACCCAGAATTGGGGTTTGCAGACAACCTTGGCGTGCTTATCAATCTCAAAGAGATGACCTCGCCTGAGGATGCCGAGCACCATCGCCTTCTGACGCAGAACCCGGCCAATCATTGCTTCACCCAGGTGGTGCCCCGCACCAGCGCCCTGCAGCATGCCGGTCACTTTGCAACCACCGAGCGATCGTACGGCACCAAGTACCCGGGCGATTCCGCGAACTCGATGCAAGCGGTCTGTCGCGAGCTCCTTGACCGGCTCGCGGTTGCCAACGCCAGCAAAACCTGATGGTGCGGGGAACCGCGCGTAGGGTGGCCCGCCTGCAACGGCAAGGCGAACATTTCCGCCACCCCCCTTCTCACCCCGAGGCAAGCCAGCGCAAACTGGGCCGGTTGGGTTTGGTGCAGCTCGCAATGGGCTGCAAACAGCAGATCTCGGGCGAGGCGGACGCCTCGCTCGACCATGGATTTGAGGACCAGGATCGTTCGTGACCGAAGCGAGGTGCTTCGATCGGGACTGATCCAGCTCCAGAAAGCTGCCGATCGCGGTGCGGGCAATGTGATGCGTAACAGTTTGTCGGCGTGGGCACGGCGTAGTGTATCCGTTGCCACCTGCATACTCGCCGCCGCGGCGTTTGCTGCAAATGCTGCTGGACAGGAAAAGCAAGGTGTCGGCGTCGGCATCGGGCTGTGCACCCCCATCAAGGTGACCCCTACAAAGCCTCCGCTTGAAAAACCACCTCCTGAGCAGAAGCCGGCCCAGCAGGACTTACAGAGCGACAAGCAACCGCCACCCGAGCGGCCACAATCGTGCGCGAACACGCTGGCCCCTGTCGCGCTTGCCGCGCAGTCGGGCATCGCCGTGGTGGCAACAGGCAACTTTATCGGCGCCCTGTTTGGTCGGCTGGACGGCCTGCACCAGCAGGGGATGATGAGCGGCGCTGGGGGCGGGGGCGACGACGCGGCCGGCGCCAGCGACGGCATGATGGGCCTGGGGCGCAATGCCAAATCACACGCGACGCGGCAGGCCTCGCCAATGCCCTTCACGACGTACGCGATTGGTACGTTCGGGGGAGGCGATCGCTCGGACTCGGCCACCGCGGCCGGCTTCACCTACGAGGTTGTTTCGGGAACAGTGGGCATCGAATACAGCGTCAGCCGCAACCTCATTTTCGGGTTTGCCGCCAACGCCACGGCCACCCGCGCCGACATCAACACGGGCGCATCCGTTGACGTCGACGCCCTGCAGGCGGCCGCTTACGCCTCCTACGCGACCAAGAACTGGTTCGCCGATGCGCTCGCAGCCTACGCGCGCCACGACCTGAACCACGGCCGGCCTGGCGCCAACGACATCATCCGCGCGAGCACCGATGCAAGTGCCGTGGCCCTGGCGGCGCGCGGCGGCTTTCTGTTTGACTTCGGCCGCCTGCGCGCGGGTCCGATCGCGGGCCTGACCTACATCCACTCCAAGGTCGACGGCTATACCGAGACCGGCGACCCGCAGCTCACCTTGAGCGTGTCGGGGCTGACCGTCGATGCAGTGACCGGCAACGTCGGCGTCCGCTTCCTGGCGCCGTTCCAGTCCAACGGTCGCATCTTCGTGCCCTACCTCAATGTCACGCTGGAGCACAACTTCGGCGACAAATCTCAGACCCTGTCGGCAAGCCTGAGCCAGGCAGCCTCCCAGGTACCAGAACTCACCGCCGTGCCCAGCTTCGACACCCGCACCTACGGCAAGATCGATGGCGGCATGACGCTGCAGTTGGCGCCCCAGCTCGGCGCAACGATCAGCGCCTCGACCACCTTCGCGCGCGAGGAAAGTCACGACTACCGCATCAGCGCCGGATTGAATTACCGCTTTTGAGCATACACCGCTCGGGCGGCAAAACTGCTGTGAACCGGCCGAGCAGCCTGAGCCAATCGCACGCCGGACAAATCGCGGCGATGGCGCAACAAGTCAGCACACGCATTTCTGCCCCGAATATGTCATTGTCGGGTCTGACAACGTTGGTCCTGTGCATATCCACATACGACTATTTGACCTCTCTGATAAAGGCTGTCTGATACAAGTCGAACAGGATAGATACTGGCACTTTGAGTACGGTCGAGACGTTGAGGCATGGCCTCGCGCGAGAGACCGACAGAAAGTTGTAACCGATGTCCGACCCATTGCATCTGGCCAAGGTCCGCGCCGGCGCTCTCGTCTGGAACAAGTGGCGACGCGACAATCCGGGCATTGTGCCCGATTTGAATGGTCTGAGGATCTCCGCGAGCGAGTTGCAATTCGGTGTTGTGCAGGGCGGGCCGGTCGACTTCAGCCGTACCGAGCTGGCACAGGCCGTGCTTGTGCATGCCACCCTGATCGAGGCCAACCTAGCCGGCGCCTTGCTGGCGAAGGCGGATCTGTCCTATGCCCGCCTCAACAAGGCTGATCTGCGCGGTGCCGACCTGCGCGGCGCCAAGCTTGCCTATACCGACCTGACCGACGCGCGACTTGACGGGGCCTTCGTTTGCGATGCGGACCTGCGCCATGCGCGCGGGCTGACGCAGCAGCAGCTCGACCGCGCGCTCGGCGGCGAGCGCACATTGTTGCCGGCCGACCTCGAAGTTCCCGCAACGTGGCTGGCGGAAGACGAGCGGGAGAGACAAAGAGGCGATCGGCAGGGTATAGATTCGCTGATCAAGGCATACGACCTACTTGGCGTGAAACCCAAAGCCTCGATGCAGGAAGTTCGCACAGCCTGGCTGCGGCTCGTTAAGGAGCTGCACCCCGATATTGCAGCGGACGATCCGTCTGCCACTGAGCGGCTGAAGGCGGTCAACCGGGCCTATCAGGGTCTAAAGAACCTCGAGCGACAGGAAATTGCCCGCAAAGCCCAGCGCGGTGCCTCCCACGGGGCGGCAACGTTCGTGGTGTTTCTCTTGCTGCCGATCGCGACCACCCTCGCCATCACGCTGTGGACACGCGGTCTGCCCGAGGCGCTTCAGGGCGGACCGGTTGCAGCCGTTTCCGAGCAGGGTGCAGCCGGAGAGCCGCCGCACGCGCTCGTCTTGGCGCCGAAGCAAGCCGCGGGTGAACCGGAAATCACCGTGGCCTTGCGCTACCCACCGAAGCAACCCGCGTGGTCGGTCTCCGAGGAGCCTGGCGCGCTGTCCAGCTCGGGGCCTGAGCGTCCTGACAACGCGGCTGCCGATGAGGCAGCCTGGAAATTTGCGGCGGACGAAGGCACGACCACGTCTCTCAACGGCTACCTGGAACGCTTTCCGCAAGGGCGTCACGCAAAAAGGGCCAGGGACGACGTGATCCAGGTCGCCGCCGTCGAAGAGGCATTGGGCGATTCCGGCGCCCGCGATGCCGCCGCCATGGAGCGCGCCCAGCCCATGCTGCGCCGTTATCTCGCTGACTTCCCGACCGGGCAGCTGGCCGATGAAGCACGCGGCAAGCTGGCGGCACTCGAAGCAAGTACGGCGGTGCAAGTGGCCCGCTCCGATACGGCACCCAAGGACGACGAGAGGAAGGTGGCTGAGCCCAAAGCGCTTGCACCAGCTGAGGGCGCGTCTCGAGCGGTGGCCTCGGCAGATATTGCGGAGCGCGAGCCTGGCGAAGACGCCATCGCCTGGTCCGATGCTCGACACGGCAATCCGCAGGACGAGACCGAGTCGGTTGCCGCATATTTGCAGACCAAGCGCAGTGGGCAGAAAACCGCTATCGCGAGGGCTATGATCGAGCCTGAGCGGCCAGCCAAGCCTCTAACCGGCGCCGGCAGGCAGGTAACGGTGACACGGCCTGTGCGGCCCAGCGGATCGGTCGCGCAATCGGCGACCCGGTGGCCCTCAGCCGACGAACCGTTCGTGGCAGCGGACGGGCGCATTCGATAGCGCGACCGTCTCGCTCACGTTCATTCAGACATGCCAATTCGCGCGCTTTCTGCGAAGGCGAGGCGCATTATGGCGCTGCGCCCACCACAGGGTGTAGCAAGAAAGCAATGCAGTTGAGCCTTTCCTTTTTGGGCGGATTGAAGGTCCGCAGCCAGACCTATAGGCTGTCCCAGCAAGATACAGAGTGGCATTGGGCAAGGGGCAAGCCCTTGCTTCTATAGGCGTTTTCAGCCGGCTCAGCGGAACTGTGCAAGCGTTCGGGGGCGGTATGCATAGTGTGCGTAGGTGGACGCGCTTCGTTGGCGCGATGTTGTCTATCGTCGTCTTGTCAAATGCAGCCGGGGCCGGTGAGCCCGGGCAGACATCAGCCTCATCGAGCGGCGAACCGGAGCAGAGCTTGCGCTTCTACGGCCAGCTGAACCGCGCCTTCATGTATTGGGACGACGGGCGCAAGTCGGCCGTCTACGCCGTCGATAACGATACGTCTTCCTCGCGCCTGGGCTTCATCGGCAAGCACCGGCTTTCCAGCGAGGTGTCGGGTGGGTACCGGATGGAAGTTGACTCCACCCTCACGCTGTCGTCGGAGGTTTCGAGTGGCGATGCCTGGGGCGACAAGGAGATGATCCGGCTCCGCCATGCCTACGGGTACCTGGAGAACCGCAAGCTTGGTCGCCTGAGTGCCGGCCAGCAGTCACCAGCCACCGATGACATCACCCTGATGAATCTCGGCAGCGAGATGAACGATGGTGCGCTGCATTACAACAACAACTTCAGCGTCTGGCTCAACCTGGCCGGCGGCCTAAACAGCGACCTGAAATGGGGTCAGATCGCGCATAATGTGGATTCCTTGCGCGGTCTGTACATTCGCTACGACACGCCAGTCATGGGCGGCGTCGTCTTGTCTGCCGCATGGGGAAAGGAGGGCGTCTGGGATGTCGCGGCCCGCTACCAGGCAAGATGGCAATCGTTCCGTTTCGTGGCGGGCATCGGCTACATGGATGACGGCGAGCACTACTATCGCGACACCAAGGGCTCTGCTTCGCTGATCCATGATCCCACCGGTCTCTACATCTCCGTTGCCGGCGGCATGCGAGATGACGACGTCTCCCTGCTGAGCGCCAACGGACAGGCGCGCTTCCACTACGCGCAGTTTGGCATTAGCAAGCAGTGGCTGCCGCAGGGCAAGACCACCTTCTATGCCGACTATGGCCTCTACAGAAATTTCAATGTCGGCAACCTACTGCAGGCGGATGTGTTCAATCCGGGTCAGTTCGTGATCTGGGGCACGCTCACGCAAACTGAGGTTCGTCGCTGGGGGTTTGGCGCCGAGCAGGCTTTCGATGCGCATAACCTGTTGATTTACGCGCAGGCCCACCACTACGAAGCCGAGATCACTGGCCGCCAGTGCACCGAAGTTCCTCCGCCGTCTCCGGCCGATTGTGGGGGCGCAGGCAACAGTCCGCAGATCCTGCCGACCAAACCATGGGTGGGGGTCGTTACCGGCGCGCGTGTTCGCTTCTAGGCATTGAGCGAACGGCGACGCCCACCAGCGGCCGCGCCGCCCGCCCTACTTGGAGCGTGGCGGCGGTCATTGCTGGTTGAAGGCCCGCCCTGCCCAATCGTCTGGCATGGGGCGTGGTTTGCTGGCCTTCTTGGTCACGGACGGCAAAGGCGCAAGCGAAGCGTCTGCGCCCGCTCCCACCACGACGAAGGGCGCCCACATGGACGGATGCGCCGCCCAGGGGCGGTTGTCGTCGCTCATGAGCGCGAGCATGGCGCGGCGAAAGCCCTCCGCCCGGCCGATGGTTGGGGACTTGCGCATCTCGGCGAAGGTGCGGCTGGTCAGCATGGTGGCGGCGTACGAGTTGACCGGCCAGTGCGACACGAGCAGTGCGCGGGCGCCGGCATAGAAGAAGGCCCGGGCCAGTCCGGACAGCGCTTCGGCACTGCGGCCGTCGCCGCCGGCGGTGTTGCAAGCCGACAAGACCACCCAGTCCGCGTCGAGCTTCAGGCCGGCCACTTCGGAGGCGGTGAGCAAGCCGTCGTCCTCTTCGGTCGCCCCATCGGGCGGCGACAGAACGAGTGCGGGCTCAGCCCGTGCCGCGATGAGTTGGGCCGTCTCGCCGGCCAGCAGACCGTGCGTTGCAAAATGCACGATGCGATAGCGGCTGAGCGGTGCTGCCTTGACGGCGGCCTCCGTCATAGCCTTGCCGAGCACAACCGCGCCCGGGTCCGCCCCCAGGCTGCGGGCGACGCATCTGAGCTCGTGCGCCGTGTCGGGCAGAGGGCACAGCTTGCCAACCTCGGCCACGTTGGCTTGGCCATCACGGAAGTAGCCGGCGAGGGCGCGCGGGCCCTTGGCGCCGCGTGTCACGGGCCGTGCGCTTGCCGTTACCTCGATCTCCTGGTCGGGACACTTGTCGGGCACCGCCACCTTGCCGCAGCCCGGCTGGCCGACGAGCACCGGGTCGCCGTAGCCGAGGAACGGATCAGGCGCCGCCGAGCTCTTGGCAAGCCGACGCAGGGCGGCGAGGCTCGCCACCGAAGGCAGCACGCTGATCGGCTGGCGGGCGCCGAGCCAGGCAACCTGGCGGTAGTCCGCAACCTTGGCCGCGCTGGCCGTCTTGGGCGGGGCGGTGACGAGCACACTGAACGGCAGACTCGCGAGCGGACCTGAAGCAACGACAAGCAGCTGCTTGTCCTTGATCGCCTCTTTGACGGGGCCGAACAGCGCCGTATAGAGCTGATGCGCACGAGCGACGTCAAAGGGCAGGCCTGGCGAGGCCTGCTCGTTCAAGTCGCGGCCGGCTGGTCCCTTCAATGCAGCCCGGCAGGTCTCCGCGCCGTCGTCGTCGGACCACAGCGTCTGGTCGAGGCCGCAGCGCAGCGTCGTCACGCTGTCGGCGAGGGCCCGCGTGCCCAAGGCGACGCTGTACCAAGTCGCAGCGTTCTTGGTAAGGACCCAGACGAGCGTTTCCTCAGGCAGGTCGCTGAGCTGCCTGACATCGAGAAAGAGGACCAGTGCTTCGTCGGCCTTGAGCAGACCCTGCACCTCGGCCGTGGTCAAAGGCTTCGGGTTGGCGAGGCCGGCGTAGTCCGGAAATGCGCCGCTCAGCTGCGCATCGACCCGCACCAGGCTTTTGTCGAGATCGGCGATCGAGGCCCGCAAAGCCTCGATCACGGGCGCATCCGACCGGCCGACGGCAGCGAGCAGGCGCTTGTCCTCGCTTTGGCGGCGCGCCACCAGATCCTGGCGCTCGCGCACCAGGTCCACGAGGGGGCCTTGCCCCTTGGCGAAGCGGGCCGACATTTGCGCCAGCGCATCCGCAGCATCGGTCTGCAATGCCCATTGCGCCAGCTCGAAGCCCTGCTCGCGCGCGGTCGCGTTTTTTGCGGCAGCCCGATGCGTTGCACGCGCATAGTGGCGCAGCGACCAGGAGTTTTGGGTGAGCTTGGCCTTCGCAAAGCCTGCCTCGACCTCGCTACCGCGTCCGATCAGGATCGGCTTGGCGCGCGCGTACAACGCCACGGCCTCCGCCCACCGGCCCTCAAGGCTGCGCAGGACCGCCAGATTGTTGAGATCGGTGGCAACGCGGCCGTGCGCCGGGCCGTAGCTCTTCTCGTCGATGGCAAGTGCGCGCTGCACAAGGCCGTCGGCCTCGGTCCGCCGCTTG
>DASTOW010000032.1:0-31654 GCA_035762425.1 Hyphomicrobiaceae bacterium
CCGGCACCGCAGTCCGCAAGCGGACAAGCGTTCGACAACGGCATCACGCCATTTCTGCTTCTCTTGGGCGGTAAGTGGTGCTGACGATACGTCGCCTTGTTGCGAGCAATTCAACGTGCTTCGCATCGGTCCAAGCACCCCACATCGTACCGAACTGCAGACCGGCCGTATTAGGGGGCGTGGACGATTCCACTGGGGTAAGACTATCCCGGCCGGGGGGAGAATCCAAGAGCTTTCTGCCCTTATCCTCAGGCACGTGTTCCCCAGGCAACACAGCGTCTCTTTCCGGCGACATCTGTGTGAAGGCTTAACCGCTGATAATTCCTATTCCCGGTGGCGGATGCCAGCAGATCTGCCACAGCTTCAGCCTGGTCGTAGCCAACCTCGAAGATGGCCCATCCATTCGCAACGATAGAGGCGACGCGCGGCGCCATACGGCGGTAGACGGCCAGGCCATCGCTGCCGCCATCGAGGGCGGCGCGCGGATCGAAATCGCGCACCTCAGGCTCGAGCTCAGCGATTTCCGCCGAGCGAATGTAGGGCGGATTGCACACAAGGATATCGAACGGGCCTTCGATGTTTTCAAGGGCGTCGGCGATCTTCCACGCCGCGCGCGCGGCCGCGCCTAGTCGCTGTGCGTTGTCGGATGCCGTGCGCAGGGCAGCATGGCTGATGTCCGTGCCGACGCCGGTCGCGTTGGGCAGTTCGCACAGCAACGTTGTAAGCAGACAGCCGCAGCCCGTGCCAACGTCGAGAATGCGCAACGGCGCGTGGCGCACACCGGCGCGATCGACAAAACCGAGCATCACCTCGATCAGCGTCTCGCTGTCGGGCCGCGGATCGAGGGTGGCAGGCGACAGCTTGAAGATGCGGCCGTAGAACTCGCGCTCGCCAAGAATGCGCGACACGGGCTCGCGACAGACGCGTCGATCGATGTAGCGTGCAAACGCGTCGGCTTGGTCCGGGCCGAGCTGCCGTTCCGGGAAAGCAAGCAGCTGCGCGGCGGAAACGCCGAGCGCGGCAGCCAGCAAGCGCCGGGCGTCGTTGCCGGCGTCCGCGACGCCGGCGCGCTTGAGCGTGGGCACGGCGTCAGCCAGCGCACTGTGCACAGTGCGTGAGATAACGGACACTGCGTCAGGCCGTTGCATCTTGCTCCATGGCCGCCAGCTGCTCGGCCTGATGCTGGGTGATGAGCGCGTCGATCAGCTCGTCGAGGCCGGCACCCTGCAGCACCTGGTCGAGCTTGTGCAAGGTGAGGCCGATGCGGTGATCGGTGACGCGCCCCTGCGGGAAATTGTAGGTGCGGATGCGCTGCGAGCGATCGCCGCTGCCGACCTGGCCCTTGCGCTGCGCGGCGCGCTCGCTGTCCTGGCGCTCGCGCTCCTGCTCGTAGAGACGCGAGCGCAGCACCTGCATGGCAAGGCGCCGGTTCTGGTGCTGGGACTTCTCGGCGGAGACAACCACAATGCCGGTCGGCAGGTGGGTGATGCGCACGGCCGAATCCGTCTTGTTGACGTGCTGGCCGCCGGCGCCGCCGGCCCGCATGGTGTCAATGCGGATGTCCTCGGCCCTGATCTCGAACTCGACATCCTCGGCCTCGGGCAGCACGGCGACGGTGGCGGCGGAGGTGTGGATACGCCCGCTTGCCTCGGTGGCAGGCACGCGCTGCACGCGGTGCACGCCGGATTCGAATTTTAGCCGTGCGAACACACCCTTGCCGGTGATGGAGGCGACGATCTCCTTGTAGCCGCCGAGGTCGTTGTCCGAGATGCTTATGATCTCGGTCTTCCAGCCGTGCAGGTCGGCGTAGCGGCTGTACATGCGAAACAGGTCGGCGGCAAACAGGGCCGCCTCGTCGCCGCCGGTGCCCGCCCGGACCTCCAGGATGGCGCTCTTCTCGTCGGCGGCATCCCTGGGCAGCAGTTGGACACGCAGGTCCTGCTGCAGCGCTTCAATGCGCGCACCGAGCGCGGACAGCTCCTCCCTGGCCATCGCCGCCAACTCCTTGTCGGCCGCAGCATCATTCAGCATGGCCGTCAGGTCGGAGCGCTCGGCCTCGGCCTGGCGCAGCGAACGGATGGTGGTGACGAGCGGCCCGAGGTCTGCAAACTCTTTGGAGAGCTGGGCGTAATTGGACTGGTTGACGCGCTCGGACAACTCGTACTGCAAGAAGTCCCAGCGCTGCAGCACCTTGTCGAGCTTGTCTGAGGGTATGGCGGTCATCGGCGTGGCCATGCCTGAAATTTATGCGCATCGTCAAGCGCAGGCGCGCGGCGTCCCTCAAAAGGGGCGCAACTTGGTTCATCCCGGGTTGCTAACGCGATTCGGTCTGCAGCTTGTCGGCCTTGCGCATTTTTGGATCGCTGACTTCGATCCAGCGCAGTCCATCGCGACTGGGCGCGGTAAGCCGTATCATGTACTCAAGGCCTGCGCGCACGGGGATTTCCAGCCGGTCGGGCAGGAAGGCGATGACCGGGTATACGAGCCGGGGTGCCGACTGGGCCGCATAGATAACCCCCGCCAGCAGCGCCACCGGCGCCGTCAAGGTGAACAGCGTACGCATGCGCCGCCGGCGCCGACTGGGCGGCGGCCCGTCGTCGTCCTCGTCGCGCTCGCGGTCGATCTTGCGCTCGCTCCTGCGCGTCGCTGGTGGCGCCGGCATGACGCTGGGGCGACCTGCGGCGGCCGGAACTGGGCCTGGGGCCGGCGGGCGCGAGGGCGCTGCCGGCAGCGGCGGCCGGGCCATCGAGTCCAGGTGGCTGCGGATGCGCCACAGGATTGGCTGTGGGTCGAGGCGCAACAGCTCGCAGTAGCCGCGAACAATCCGCTCGGTTTCTTTCCAGTGCGGCAAAGCCGAAACGGCGCCGGCCTCGAAATCGTCGATTGTCGAGGTGCGCGTGGCTAGACGACGCGCAATCGCATCGCGCGGCGCACCCATCGCACGGCGCATATTAATGAAGATCTGGCCAAGCTGGTCATCGCGCCCAGGCAACGGCTCTGCGATCGCGCTTACACGCGCGCGCGCATCGAGCGGGCCGCCCCGAGGGGCGGCAGGCCCTCCCGGCCTCTGCCTCGAACTTGTAACCAACGCAGATGCAACCCCGTTACTTTTCGCCACTCTTCAGCAAACTCAGGCTATTGTCAAAGTGCGTTCCCCGTGTGACGGCCGCCCCTGCTCCGGATCGCCCAAGTCGCCTGCCGGGCCGGCGGGCCGCACGCGAATTTCGCCATCGGCAGGACGCCAGCAAATTCATAATTCTAGTGGGATTTAGATCTCCACTCCTTGTTCCTCGGCAAAGCGTTTCAATTGGGCGCGCAGATTGCCTTCGCCGGACGCTACGATGCCCGTCATCCAGCGCTGCAGGGCCGCGGCATCGAGGCTCAGCACCATGGATTTGACCGGGCCGATCGATACCGGGGCCATCGAAATCGAACGATAGCCAATTCCGATCAGCGCCAGGGCCTCAAGCGGCCGCCCGGCCATCTCGCCGCACAGACTCAACGGCTTGTCGTGGCGGTGGGCAGCCTCGGCAATGGCGCCCAGCGCCCGCAGGGAGGCGGCCGACAGCGGGTCGTACCTGCCCGAGACCCGGGTGTTGTTGCGGTCGGCCGCGTACAAATACTGCAACAGATCGTTGCTACCGACCGACACGAAGTCGACACGCGGCATCAGGGTATCGAGCTCGTACAGCAGCGACGGCACCTCGATCATGGCGCCAAGCAGCACCTTGACCGGATCGCTCATGCCGCGCCGCCGCAGCAGGTCAAGCTCGCGGTCGATGAGGGCGCGGGCCATGTCGAACTCGCCGACTGCCGACACCATCGGCAGCAGCAGCCTGAGCTCCTGACCCGCTGTCGCCCTGAGCAGGGCACGCACCTGGGTGCGCAGCAGGCCCGGCCGGTCGAGAGACAGGCGGATGGCGCGCCAACCGAGGGCGGGGTTCTCCTCGGCCGGCTGGCGCAGATAGGGCAGGACCTTGTCCCCGCCCACGTCCAGGGTTCGGAACACGACCGGCTTTCCGTGGGCTTCGTCGACGACGGAGCGGTACATCTGGATCTGCCGCTCCAAGCGGGGCAGCGTGGCCGAGATCATGAACTGCAGCTCGGTGCGGAACAGACCGATGCCGTCAGCACCCGACTGGGCCAGATGGGGGATGTCCATCAGCAGGCCGGCGTTGATGTGCAGGTCGATCTTCTGCCCGTCCTTGGTGACGGCCGGCCGGTCGCGTAAGGCCCGGTACTTGCGGTGGCGGCGGGCCTGAAAGCGCGCCTTGTCGCCGAAGGCGGCGATCACCTCGCTGGACGGGCGGATATGGATCTCGCCGCTGTCGGCATCGACGATGATCGGATTGCCCTCATCGACCCGCTCCATCAGGCCGCGCGCATGGCCGACGGCGGCGATGCCGAGCGCCTTGGCGACAATCGCAACATGGCTCTGGCCGCCGCCGTCCTCGATGACAAGGCCGCGCAGCCGCGAGCGGTCATAGTCGAGCAAGTCGGCGGGTCCCATGGTGCGCGCGACCAGCACCGTATCGTGCGGTAGCTTGGCCGTGACCACGCCGTTGCGGGGCCGGCCGGCCAGGATGCGCAGCAGGCGGTCTGACAGCTCATCGAGATCGCGCAGCCGCTCGTGCCAATAGGCGTCGGTCTGCCGCAGCATGCGCGCGCGGGTGTCGTTTTGCACACGTTCGACGGCAGCTTCCGCCGTCATGCCGCGCTGGATCGCCTCGTTCATGCGGCGCAGCCAGCCGCGATCGTGAGCGAACATGCGATAGGCTTCCAGCACCTCGCGGTGCTCGCCGGTGGCTGCCATCTCGCCCTGCTCCAGCATCTCGTCGACGGACGCCTTCAGCTCCTCGACGGCGGCTTCCAGGCGCCGGTTCTCCTCGTCGGGGTCCTTGGCCTCGAGCTCGGTGACGACGACGCGCGGCTGGTGCAGCACCACATGGCCAAGCGCCAGGCCTTCCGACAAGGCCTGGCCGCGCACCACATGGCCCACTGCGCGGCTGAACTCGGAGCCGGCGTTGACGCCAGCCACCGCGCCCGTCACCAGGTGCTCGGCCAGCACCATGGCGGTGGTCTGCAGCACCTCGACGTCCTCGTCGGAGTATTCCTTATGTTTTTTGTTCTGGACGGTCAGCACGCCCAGCACCTCGCCGTCGCGCAGCACCGGCACGGCCAGGAAGGAGTGATAGATCTCCTCGCCCGTCTCGGGGCGATAGGAAAAGGCCGGGTGATTCTGCGCGTCCGGCTCGTTGATGGGAACAGCGAGTTCGGCGCAGCGGCCGACCAGACCCTCGCCGCGCTTCATGAAGGTGTTGTGCACGGCGCCGGGATTGAGGCCTTCCGTGGCGAACAGTTCGAGCGAGCCGTCCTGACGCTTCAAATAGATGGAGCACACCTCGGCGACCATCAGGCCGGCAATCTGGCGCACGATCTTGTCGAGCCGGGACTGGCCATCCGAAGGTTCGGCCATGATCTCCCGCAGGCGGCGCATGATGATGCGGAGCGCCGGCTCCGAGGGATTGATCCTCGGTGTATCTCCGCCTCTGTTGACCATCAGCGCCTGACCGCCACTCCCGGCGTACCCTGCCTCGCCCGCGCCCAAGTCCAAGGCGGCAACTTGGTGCCGCCGTCCTTGCGATCGCTACGCCTGTCGTCCCCCGTGTCCGGGGGAAGCCATGAAATCAGTCTTTGCCAAGCTCGTATAGGGCATGCAGCGTGCGCACGGCCAGCTCAGCGTAGGCCGCGTCGATCAGCACGCTAATTTTGATCTCCGACGTGGTGATCGCGAGGATGTTGATGCCTTTTTCCGCAAGTGCCTTGAACATTTGCGCTGCAACACCGGCGTGGCTGCGCATGCCGACGCCGATCACGGAAACCTTCGCCACGTCGGAGGAGCTGTTCACCTCGAAAACACCGATGTCCTTCTTGGCGAGCTTGATCACCTCGAGCGCACGCTCCAGGTCGGACTCCTGCACGGTGAACGTCATGTCGGTGCGTTTGCCGTCGGCAGACAGGTTCTGCACGATCATGTCGACGTTGATGTTGGCCTCGGCGAGCGGACCGAAGATGCTGGCGGCCACGCCCGGCTTGTCCTCGATCTGGCGGAGGGTGACTTTCGCCTCGTCCTTGGCGTAGGCGATGCCGCTGACGACGTGATGCTCCACGATTTCATCCTCACTGCAAATGATGGTGCCGACCTCGTCCCAGGTTTTCGGGCTGACCGGCTTCAGGCCGTCCGGTGCGGCAAAGCTCGACAGAACGCGCACGCGCATGCGCTGGGTCATGGCCAGCTCCACCGAGCGCGTCTGCAGCACCTTGGAGCCGAGTGAAGCCATCTCCAGCATCTCCTCGTAGGAGACCTTGGGCAGCCGCCGGGCCTTGGGCACGATGCGCGGGTCGGTGGTATAGACGCCGTCGACGTCGGTGTAGATGTCGCAAAGGTCGGCGCGGACCGCCACGGCCACCGCCACCGCGCTGGTGTCGGAGCCGCCGCGGCCGAGCGTGGCGACGCGATTGCGCTCGGGCTCAATGCCTTGGAAGCCGGTAATGACCGCCACCTCGCCCTGCTCGAGGCGCTCGCGGATCTTGTCGCCGGGGATGTTCTTGATGCGCGCCACGCCGTGCGCGTTGTCGGTGATGATGGGGACCTGCCAGCCCTGCCAGGAGCGCGCCTGGATGCCCATCGCCTGCAGGACGATGGCAAGCAGGCCGGCGGTCACCTGCTCGCCGGTCGCCACCACCGCGTCGTACTCGCGAGCGTCGTGGAGGGAGGAGGCCTCACGCACCCAGGCGACCAGCTGGTTGGTTGCACCGGCCATGGCCGACACGACCACAGCCACCTTGTTACCTGCATCCACCTCGCGCTTGACGTGGCGTGCGACGTTGCGAATGCGCTCCACATTCGCCACGGACGTGCCGCCGAACTTCATAACCACAAACGACATGGCAACCCGATCCGAACCCCACACTTGCCGACAGCGCTCAGCTCCCGCCGGTCTATCCAAGGATCGTTAACTTGCGGCTTATGGCGCGTACTCATAGCCACAAGGCCCGGCCTTCGCAACCTGTGCGCGCCAATGTCGGCGTCACCTTGACGGGCTCGCATGCAACCGGCCAAATGCGGCATGCCTGAAGCCATGCATAAGGCCGCCCAGCAAGGCCCCCGCACGCTCGATCCGGGCGAGGTCGACCGCTTTGGGCGACTGGCATCGGAGTGGTGGGACCCTACGGCCAAGTTCCGCACCCTGCACCAGATCGGCCCGGCCCGACTGGGCTACATCCGCGATGAACTGGTGCGTCATTTCCAGCGCCCCGCGACGAGCCTGAAGCCGCTTGCCGGCCTCACCCTGCTCGACATCGGCTGCGGCGGCGGCCTGATCTGCGAGCCGCTGGCCCGCCTCGGCGGACAGGTGACAGGGCTCGACCCGGCGAACGAGAACATCGAGGCGGCGCGCCGGCACGCGGCCGGCCAAGGCCTCAGCATCGACTACCAATGCGGCACGGTCGAGGAGATGCAGCAGCAAGGGCGCACGTTCGATGCGGTCACCTGCCTGGAAGTGGTCGAGCACGTGCCCGACGTCGGCGCATTCCTCAAGGCGTGTGCTGCGCTGGTGCAACCAGGCGGCCTGCTGCTGCTGTCGACCATCAACCGCACCATGAAGGCCTACCTGCTGGCGATCGTCGGTGCCGAGTACGTGCTCCGCTGGCTGCCGGTCGGCACGCATCAGTGGAACCGCTTCGTGACGCCGGACGAGCTGTCCGGTCACCTGACGGCGGCCGGGCTGGGCGACTTCGCCAGTGCGGGCCTGGTCTACAACCCGCTGGCCGACGCCTGGTCGATCGCGGGCGATACGGACGTCAACTACATGGCGCGGGCGGCCAGGCCCTGAGAGCGCCACCCTCTGCTGACCGGGCGACGAAGCCGTGCTGCTGGCGTGAAGCAAGCTGCATCACTTCACATGCGCGCGATGTGCTTTCGAACCGGGCTCGTGCCTTGCTCGCGTCATTCTGTGGAACGCACCATGCGCCCTTGTTTTGGCGGCGATCGAGGGTGTCGTCATGTTTTTGCAGTTTTGTCGCAAAGCCGCATTTGTTGGTCTCATGGCGATTTCGGCGTGGCTGTCCGCAGCCAGCAGTCTCAACGCGCAATCGTCGGATCCGGTGGCGATCGCTAAACGGATTACCGAGCTGCATACAGCGGGCAAATACGCAGAGGCGCTGCCGCTCGCCGAACGACTGGTGGTGCTTGCCAAGTCGCGATACGGCGAGGTCAGCCCCGACTACGCCAACGCTCTGGAGCAGCTGGCCGCGACGCACTTCTATCAGCAGGGCTACGACCAAGCCGGGCCCCTCTATCAACAGGTGCTCGCCATTCGCGAGCGAGCCCTTGGCCCGTCGCATGAGAGCGTGCTGGCGGTGCTCGACACTCTTGCCAGTCTGCACCGCCTCAATCGCCGCCCGGACCTCTCTCAAACCTTGCTCAAGCGCGTGCTGGCCGCGCGCGAGGAAAAGCTGGGGCGCGACCACCCCGCACTGGCCGAACCATTGCGAGGCCTCGCCGAAGCTGAAGTGGCCCTGCAGAGCTGGGGCGAGGCAGAGGGCCATATTCGACGCGCCCTGGCCCTGTCGGCGGGTCGCAAGCCTACGGAGCGCGCGCAACTGCTCGGCACCTTGGCCCAGATCGAACTCGGTGTTGGCCGCAGCGATGCGGCGGAGCGGTCGCTGAAGCAGGCGCTGGGCTTGCATGAGGAGGCAGCAAAAACCGGCAGTGTAACTGCCGCGGCCCAGATGGCGCACATGTTCACCCTGCTGCAATTGGGCGGTCTTTACCAACAATCCGATCGCCCCCAAGAGGCGAGCATGGTGACAGAGCGCGTGCTCGTCATGATGGAAAAGCTGGTCGGACCGGACCATCCCAGTGTTGCCACCCAGCTGGAAGTCGTGGCCAGCAGCTATGCGCTGCTGCGGCGCTATGGCGAGGCGGAGACGCTGCGCAAACGCGCAATTGCCATCAACGAGCGCGCGTACGGTCGCGAGCACGCGAATGTCGCGCTATCGTTGCAGGGGCTTGGCCACCTATACCGGCTGCAAGACCGTGTCGATGAGGCATTACCGTTGCTGCAGCGGGCATTGGAGATCGCCGAAAAGCAGCTCGGGCCCGATCATCCCACCCTCGTGCAGTACCTGACGGAGGTGGCATCGCTCTATCGCACACAGCAGCGTCTGACTGATGCCGAGCTCCTGTTCAAGCGTGCCCTGGCGCTGCTGGAGACCGCACGGGGCGTCAACCCTGTGCTGGTCGGCTCACAAAAGTTAGTGACGTTGCAGAGCCTTGGATTTCTCTACATGGCGCAAGGCCGTCATGAAGCGGGACGTCCCTACCTCGAGCGCGCCTTGGCGGTCAGTCAGGACCTGTTCGGTCCGGACCACAGCGTCACCTGCGCCATGCTGCAATCTGTTGCCATCCACCTCATCGACCAGGGACAACTCGACGAGGGGGAGCGCTATTTGACGCGTGCCCTGCCGATCGCGCTGAAGACGGGTGACGAGCTCAGCCAGGCCGACAACATGGCCGGGATGGGCATGGTGCACTTCAAGCGAAACGATTGGGCGCGCGCCCACGCTGCCATGAAGAATGCTTCGGCCCTCTACCTTGCCATCGACCAGCGTACGGGAGGGGCCACTGCCAGACCCGGCGGATCGCAAGGCATTCCGCATGCCGAGATGTACCTGATGCAGGCGGTTGCTGCCTTCCGGCTTGCCGAGACCGACAGCGCGGGCGTCGCCACGTTGCGCGACGAAGCATTCCAGATGATGCAGCGTGCGCAAAGCTCGCAGGCCGCCACGTCGGTCGGTCAGATGGCAGCTCGCTTTGCCTCCGGCACCGGTGCACTGGCCAATATCTTGCGTGAGCGGCAGGATCTGGCTGCCGAGTGGCGCTCGTCCGACAAACAGTTGACGGATGCCCTCTCAGCGTTGCCGGCCCAGCGCAACAGCGAGAAGGAGCAGGCTTTGCGTCAGCGCCTGCAGGCCATGGTGCCCAAGCTCACCATGCTCGACCAGCGCATCGCCAGGGAGTTCCCCGCGTATGCCGCACTGGTCAGCCCGGAGCCCCTGTCGGTCGCCAACGTGCAGAAGCTGCTGGATGCCTCCGAGGCTCTGGTCCTGATCGCCAGCCGGCGCGAGCAGAGCCTGGTTTGGGCGATCACTCAGGGCTCTGTGCACTGGGCGCTTGTACCGCTTGGCGATGAGCAGCTCGGCCGCGAGGTCGCCGCGCTGCGCTGCGGCCTCGATACGGCCGCCTGGGGCGCAGATGCCCAATTTGACTGCGCATCGGCCCTGGGGACGGAGCGCATTCCAGGTCGGCCGCTGCCGTTCGATGTATCTCGAGCGCATGCGCTGCATGAGGCGCTGTTGGGACCGTTTCGGAGCGCCATCAAAGACAAGCATCTGCTGGTTGCCGCCACCGGTCCGCTCACGGCGCTGCCGCTTTCGGTGCTTGTCACGGAACAACCGTCAGCGCCACTGCCGGCCGACGCATCGGGCTATGCCAACGCGGCCTGGCTGACGAAGAGCCACGCTGTGTCGGTTCTGCCGTCCGTCGCTAGTTTGGCCTCGCTGCGCGGCGTCGCCAAGCCGAGCGCAGCTCGCAATCCGTTTCTCGGCATCGGCAACCCGCTGCTGTCAGGCCCCAGCGGCCAGGATCGCAGAGCCTGGAGCAAGCAAGCCTGCACGGAGCTTGCGCGACCCTCGGCGATGCACGTCGCGGCAAGAACGGTTGCCGAAAGGTACAACAAGCTGTTCCGCGGCACGCTCGCCGACAACGGCGCGCTGCGCCGGCAGGCACCGCTGCCCGAGACTGCCGACGAGCTGTGCGCGGTGGCACGCGACTTCGCAGCAAACGAGACCGATGTTGCGCTCGGCAGCCGAGCCACCGAGACCGCCATCAAGCAATTGAATGATCGAGGCCAGCTTGCAAGCTATCGGGTGTTGCACTTTGCAACGCACGGCTTGTTGGCCGGCGAAACGGAGAGCCTGGGCTCGAGTGCCGAGCCGGCGCTTCTGCTCACGCCCCCCGACAAGGCAACTGACATCGATGACGGCCTGCTCACGGCCCGCGAGGTCGCGAAGCTGAGGTTGGACGCCGACTGGGTCGTACTGTCGGCCTGCAATACGGCGGCGGGGGGCAAGGCGGGCGCCCAGCCGTTGTCCGGACTGGCCGGTGCGTTCTTCTATGCCGGCGCGCGTGCCCTGCTCGTCTCGCACTGGTATGTCGACAGCGACGCCGCCGTGAAGCTCGTCACGACCCTGTTTGCCGAGGCAAAGCGCAATCCGACGGCGGGCCGCGCCGAAGCGGTGCGTCGGGCCATGCTGACGCTGATGATGGACACATCGCGTCCAGCCGAATGGTCGGCCGCACATCCATCCGTGTGGGCACCATTTGTCGTCGTGGGCGAGGGCGGGGCCAGGTAGCGGGCAGGCCGGATCAGCATCCGCATCTTCACCATGCTGGTGCCAATTGCGAAACGGGGACGCTGGCGGCATGCTCGTCGCGGCCTGATCGCCCGCCCCGGGCGGCGTAACGTGCTCTGATCACAGGACAATCTTGCGCGCACTGGAGCTGTGCCGGGGCGCGGCAAGATCGTACTGGCACATGACACGCCTTGCTGAGACAATTCCCATTGTCCGTTCTCAGTGCAAAGGGGCACACATGCTCAAACGTCTTCTGCCATTCGGCGCAGCCATCGCAGCGCTCGGCATGCTGGCATTGCCGGCGCAGGCTCAAAAAACACCGCTGACCGTCTACACCGCAATCGAGAACGATCAGCTCAAACCGTTCAAGGATGCGATCGAAGCCGCCGTCCCTGACGTCGACATTCAGTGGGTGCGCGACTCGACCGGCGTCATCACGGCTCGGTTCCTGGCCGAGAAGGCGGCGCCCAAAGCCGATATCATCCTCGGGCTCGCGGCATCCTCGCTGCTGCTCTTCAACAAGGACGGGCTGCTCGACAAGTACCAGCCGACCGGTGCCGACAAGCTGAAGGCACAGTTCACATCACCTGATGGACTGTTTGTCGGCATGGACGCGTACCTCGGCGTGGTTTGCTACAACACCGTCGAAGGCGGCAAGGCGGGCACCACAGTACCCAAGGCCTACAGCGACCTGCTCGATCCCAAGCTGAAAGGCAAGGTGGTGATGCCGCATCCGGCATCGTCGGGCACCGGCTACCTGATGGTTACGGCGTGGCTGCAGAACATGGGCAACGACGCCGGCTGGAAGTTCATGGACGGCCTGCACGAGAACATCGCCGTCTACACGCACTCGGGCTCGGCACCCTGCGTACAGGCTGCCAAGGGCGAGCGCGTGATCGGCCTCGGCTTTGACATGCGCGCTGCCCGCGAGAAGAGCAACGGCGCGCCGATGGAGATCATCCTGCCCACGGAGGGCGTGGGCTGGGAGATGGAGGCCTCCGCGATCGTGAAGGGCACCAGCAAGCTCGCGCAGGCCAAGAAGGTGATGGACTGGGTGGCCTCGAAAGGTGCCAACGAGCTCTACTCCAAGTACTACGCGCTCGTGGCCCATCCCGAGGTCAAGAACCTGCCGCCCAACTATCCGGCGGACGCGGAGGCCAAGATGGCCAAAGTGGATCTGCAGAAGATGGCCAACGATCGCGAGGCCATCCTCGCGGAATGGTCCAAGCGCTACGAAGGCAAGGCAGCACCCAAACAATAGACCAGCTGGCTGGGGGCGCGGATGCGCCCTCAGCCAATGCCGTCGATCAGCGATACACCGTCATCAGGGCGACGCCGCCGGCGACGAAGGTGGACGCGGCCACCCGATCCTTCCAGGGCCGCTCGCCGAGCACGACTGTGCCGATCAGCGCTGCGATGATCACGCTGGTTTCCCTGAGCGCCGAGACGATCGACAAAGGCACATAGAGCGCGGCAATCAGCACCAGGCCGTAGGCCACGGCACTGAGGACACCGGCCAGCGAGCCGTAGCGCCAGTGCGCGGCGATCGCGTGCGCCAAGCCACGACGGCGCAGCCATAGGATGGCCAACACGACGGGCACCTCCAGGACGTAGATCCAGGCAATGAAGCCCAAGGTGCTGTCCGCAACGCGGACGCCGAGGCCGTCGCAGACGGTATAGATGGCAACCGTCAGTCCCGAGCCGATGGCAAGCCAGATCGGCAGGCTGCCGTGCAGCTTGCCGAGGCCGCCAATGGCAAGGCTGGAGATGCCGAGGCAGGCGATCATCACGCCCGCCAGGCTCGGCAGGGACAAGTACTCATGCGCGAAAATCGCGGCGCCGACCGTGACGGCCAAGGGCGCGAAGCCGCGCGCCAGCGGATACACGAGACTGAGGTCGCCGACCCGGTAGGCGAAAAAGACGAAGGCGTAGTAGGCGTACTTGAAGGCCAACGAGATGGCGATGAACGTCCAACTGGCCTGGTTCGGCGGGTCCACAAACGGCAGGATCGCCAGCCCGATCAGGACGTTGATGAGGGCGACAAACCCGAGGGTGACGAGACGATCCCCCGACGTCTTCACCAGCGCGTTCCAGACGGCATGCAACGTCGCGGCCAGAATGGGCAGCAGCAGGATCCATGCGGCCATGCACTTGCTCACTCGTTTTCGAGAAACTCCCCTTGCGGCCGGACACTAGGGCACCCAATGGCTGGAGGCGAGTGTCTTCCTGAAGAGCCGGGGTGTGCCGAGCGAGCCGACGGGCGAACGCAGGCCATGCAGCTCCTGGACCCCGGCCGCTTCTTCAATGGCGATCGATGCAATTGCGCCGGCGGGGTTTTCGTTTCATTAACGGCTCTCCCTCGCCGCTTCTTAACGTCTGCACTTCTAGCCTGGGGACGAGCATGGGCTTGGACATTCTTCTGGTCGCTGCCTGCGCGCTGATCGACGCCGACGGGCGTGTGTTACTGGCAAAGCGCCCTTCTGGGCGGCCGCTGGCGGGATTGTGGGAGTTCCCCGGCGGCAAAGTGGAGAAAGGCGAGACGCCCGAGGCGGCCCTCATTCGCGAGCTCCAGGAGGAGCTGGCGATCGTGGTGTCCGACAAGTGTCTCGCACCCTTCACCTTCGCCAGCCACAGCTACGAGGCGTTCCACCTGCTGATGCCGCTGTACGTTTGTCGCAAGTGGCAGGGCGAGGTCGAGCCGCAGCAAGGCCAGCAGATCACCTGGGTACGTGCCAACAGGCTGGTCGACTACGCAATGCCGCCGGCGGACGAGCCGCTCAAGGCCATGCTGCGCGACCTGCTCTGATGGAGGCGAGAGTTGGGGCAGGGAGACTGGTATGAGCACTGCGATGCAATATCGGATTTCGGGGCTGCTGCGCGGCTTTGCGCGGGATGAGCGCGGCGCCACCGCGATTGAGTACGGCCTGATCGCGGCGCTGGTGGCCGTGGTGATGCTGGCGGGCCTGAAGACGCTGGGCTCGGGAAACAGCGGCAGCTGGGACAGCACGGCCAACAAGGCCATCAACGCCGTGAAGTAGGGGCTGGGCGCTGCCTTTTCGCGGCGATGCGTCGTGCAGTTGATGCAGGCCAACTAGTGTGCGCCTAAGCGCCAACGCCGCTGCTTCTCGCGATTGCCGCAATTTTTCATGCTGCACCACCGCCTGCCCCCACGCTTGCTGGTGTCGATGAAATACACCTCGCAATCGAGGGCGCTGCATTTGCGAATCCGGCGACGCTCCGTCTGCGTGAGCAGCCGCTCGATAGCCAACGCGCAGGCATGCAGCGGCGCTGCGACCTCGGACCCCGTGACCCAGCGATGAGCTGTGAGGATTGCAGACGGCGCCCCTGCGAGCCGGCGCGCAGAATGTGCCGCCCGAATGGCGGCACTGATCGCCTTGAGGTCGGTTTGTGGTATGGGCTTGGCCTGGTATGCCGCCGTTAGGACCTTGAATAAGTGCTCGCGCAGCTGGCGGGTACGTCGTGCGACACGCACGCAGGCCGAGCCCGCGCGACCTCGCAACGTCGTCGCCAAGGATGGCTCGATCAGGCCCGCAAGCTCGGCAAAGCGCACGACGTCGCCGTAGCTGCTCAGGTTCTCGACAGATGCAGCGAAGGGCCGCTCGTCCAGCGTGTTGACGAGATCGAGCGCGGGGTGGCCGCCGCTCCATTCGAACGGGTCGCAGCGCCGGCGCATATCCAAGCCTCTTTGACGAGGAAGTTTGCAGCCTGTATATCGCATAACCTCTATATCGCATTTTTCAGGTTACGGAATAGATACCCTCCGAGGGTTGCTGATGCTGGACACGACGCCGCGGGAGCGCAATGCTGCCGCCTATGCTTACGGCGCGCTGGCCGGGCTTGCCGCGGTCAGCATCTGGGCCGGAAACATCGTCATCAGCAGCTTCGGCCTCCGCTCCAGCCTGACGGCCTGGGACATCACGGCCATTCGCTTCGCGGTCGCTGGCGTGTTGCTCGCCCCGCTGCTGGCGCGCCGGGGATTGGCGCTGGATCGCCTGGGCTGGCTCGGCGTGGCTGCCCTGGTGATGGGCGGACTACCCAATGTCTTGCTGGCCAACACGGGCCTGCAGTTTGCGCCGGCCGCACACGCAGGGGCCCTCTTTGCCGGCGTGATGCCGCTGCTGACCGCCATCCTCGCCGTGGTCGTCCTCAAGGAGGCCTCCACACTCAAGACGCATGTCGGCTTCGCTCTGATCGCGAGCGGCGTTGTGTTGATCGCCTGGGGCTCTGGCGTCACATTCGGCACGTCGCAGACGATCGGCCACATCCTGTTTCTCGGATCGGCACTGTCGTTTGCCTGCTTCACCATCGCATTGCGACAAGCCGGCCTGGATGGCCTGCATGCGGCGGCCATCTCTGCTGTCGGCTCGATGCTGCTTTATCTTCCCGTCTACATGCTGATGGCCGGGTGGAGCATATTCGAGGCTCCGCTGCCTGCCATAGGCCTCCAGGCTCTTGTACAGGGACTCCTCACGGCGGTGATTTCGTACATTGCCTACGGGCGCGCGGTCACCATCCTCGGGGCCGCGAGCGGGGCAGCCTTTGCCGCAACCTGCCCGGCATTGACCGCGTTGATGGCCATTCCAATCCTTGGTGAATGGCCCACCTGCATCGAGTGGACTGCGATCCTATCCATCTCAGTGGGTGTGTATGTCGTCAGCGGCGGGCCGATGCCGGGTCGCCGCGCATGATAGGCCGCGCCTCGCTCAAGCGGTGCCCATGCGAAGCGTGGCTTTCTGGCTGATGCGAGCCGCGCGCTTCCTGCCGCTGATGGCCAAGTACCAGAAGGACGACTCAGGCTCGGCCACCTCGTTTCTTCCGCACACGGGCACCATCAAGCCGGGTTATCTGGGCCAGCGCATCCCCATCAACCGCTTCGTGAGTGAGCCGGGCTTCGACGAGTACAAGACGCAGACCACATCCGTGGCGGCGTTGTTCGAGCATAAGGTCAACGACGCGCTCACCGTGCGCCAGAACGCGCGCTACTGGCGCACCGACAACATCTATCACTCGATGTATCCGGATTGGGCTTCGCTCGACCCCAACGAACCGCGCACCGTTGCACGCTACGTGTTCATGAACGATGTGGTGCGTGACAACTTTGCCTCCGATTCCAAAGCCGCCGGCTGCTTCTTCTGGGCCGCCTGCTTGTTGGCGCCCTTCTTGGCCTCCACGGTGACTTCCGGGAAGGTGGTTTGCGACGACGTCTGAGGCAGCGCCCGCTCGGTGCCGGCGACAAGCAACAGCGCCGCGGCCGACACCGCCAACAGGCAGACGCGATGCAAGCTGGGACCTGGCTGCCTGAATGCAGACGCCGAGACGTACCTGTCGGCACGATCGATCAACGGCAAAGCCGCAAGATGTGTACGCACGCGCACTCCCTCTACTCCACAAACCAGATGCTTGCTGGGTGGCTGGGAATGCCCATGCTGCCTGAAGCTCACGGCAGGGAAGAATACTTGACTGCAATAGTCAATAATATCGAACGCGTGATGGGCGCGTTCCCACCCATGCGTAGCGCACCCCGCAACAACCCCGGAAGCGCGCGGTACTTGGTTCGCGCCAACCAGGGCTGCGAACGCGGAGCCGATCCATGAGCAGACGCTGTCAGTGTGCCGCACCAAGCTCAGCGCTCGCCTCCGCGTGCGCGGCTGTGTGGGAGAGATGAGCGACTCCATGGAGTTCAGGCCGTTCAGCGCTGCGGCTTATCGGGACGCGTCGGATCGCTGGCGGCTTGTGTTGTGCTGCGTAGTGCGTCGGCGAGCCGCATCTTGGCGGAGCCGGGCTGCAGGGGCTTTTGCTGGCTCTCGTGCGGAGCCCAGCCAGTCAGCGTGAGGATCTCGAAGGTGGCGGGGATGCGTGCGTTGGCGAGGCCGAAGCGCTCGGCGTAGATCTCGAAGGAGCGCTGCAGGGTGGCCCGTCGCAGCGGCTTGCGGCTGCGGGCCGTGAGAGGGTTGGCGGCGCCCATGCCTCTCAGCTCGCGCATTAAGGCGAGCGGATTGGCGTAGGTGACAACCACGGTTTGGGAATCCACCACCGGCAGCGCGAACTGCGCCCGCTGCAGCAGAGCACCCATATCGCGGACGTCGGCGAAGGGGGCAACGCGGGGGCTGGCGCCGCCTTCCGTTTCCTCCTCGGCGGCGAGCAGTGCGGTTCTGAGTTCGTTGAGCGTGCTGCCTCCCAGCATGGCAGCGAGCAGCAGTCCGTCGGGCTTGAGCGCGCGTCGCACCTGGGCAAGCGCGCCCGGCAGGTCGTTGACGAGCTGCAGGGCAAGCCCCGAGACGACGAGGTCGAGCGACCCGTCGTGGAAGGGCAACTCCTCCTCGTCGCACTGAACGCGCAGACCGGAGCACTGCGCGAGCAGGCGTGCGGACGCCTCCGCGCTGATGATGGTCGCGACGCCTGGCAGGCGGCCGATGCGTCGCCCGATCGGCCCGTGATGCGCGCCCAGGTCGAGCACAACCGGGAACATGCGCCGCACGGCGGCGAGCCGATCAGCAAGATCGTCGGCGATGCGCTCGAGCAGGAATTCGTGCCGGGCGGCATGTCCGGCGAACCGGTCGCGCCTGCGCCGCATCAGGCGACGGTCGAAGATATCTGGTGTGCCGGTCACGCTGAAGTCACGCTGAGGTCACGCTGTCGATCTCGCTGCCTGTCCGCTTCCACTCACCATGCCAGCCACACCGCCTGCCCGAGGTTGTGCCGGCCCCGCCATGACGGCTGCGGTGCCAGTCGTGCGACGCTATCATGCACGGCCTTGATCGATCGACACAACGGCCCCGGGGAACCGCCCAGGTTCGGCGGAACCGATCTCGTCCGGCGAGCGGCCGCCACGCGTGCCCCCATGCACGCGGCGCAATCCCCCGCCTGTGACCGGGCCCCCGCCTGTGACCGGGCCCCCGCCTGTGACCGCGCCCGTGCGGTAGCACATCTTAGCGGTACCATGCCCACACTGGGCACAGTTCAAGTACGCCGATCGTGCTGATGACCCGGCCGCGCCCGTTCCTGCGCCGCTTTAACCAATCGGCGGTGCTGGCGCAGGGAGCTGGCTCGCAATCCGGCAGCGCCGTCGCGCCCCGCATCCCCTCGCACGTGCGCGGGCAATCCCGAGCCAGGTCGGCCTCAGCCGCGATCAGCGCCCCGTAACGTGGCCGCTGCAGTCCGCGGTGCCGCGGGCCGGCAGAAAGAATTGAACGGCGGCAATATCCTGCGCGTCGACGCCGTGATCAGTACCGGTGCCCGGGCTCAACGCCTGCGCCCGCGCCCTGCGGGCCGGCGCTCAACGCATGCATGCGTGGGCGCTGGGGCTCGTCACCGAAGTCGCCTTGTTTGCGGCGTAAAGCAACCGTTAGGCGCACGCCCAGGCCGTACTAGGCGGAAACGCGGCGAAGCCCTACATTTGCGGCATAACGGGCGGGGAGAGTCGAGCCATGCCGAAAACAGCAGCGGACACGGTCCGCGTCGGCCTGGTGCAGATGTGCACCGGCCGCAATGTCGAGAAGAACCTGCAGGACGCCAACGCCCTGGTGCGTGACGCTGCCCGCCAGGGCGCGACCTACGTGCAGACCCCCGAGATCACCACCCTGATGGAGATGGACCGCGAGCGCCTATTCGCCACCATCCGCCCGCAGGCTGCCGATAGCTCCATTCCCCGCTTCGCGGATCTTGCACGCGAGCTCGGCATCTGGCTGCACATTGGCTCGCTGCCGATCCTGATTGGCGGCGGCAAGGTCGCCAACCGTTCCCTGCTGTTTTCTCCGCAAGGCGCGATCGCCGCCAGCTTCGACAAAATCCACATGTTCGACGTCGAACTACCTGGCGGCGAGAGCTACCGCGAGTCGAAGAACTACCAGCCCGGCAACACCGGCATCGTCGCCGATCTGCCATGGGCCAGGCTCGGCCTCACCGTCTGCTACGACCTACGCTTCCCCCACCTCTATCGCGCGCTGGCCAAGGCCGGTGCCGACATCCTCGCCATTCCCTCGGCCTTCACACGCAAGACGGGCGAAGCGCACTGGCACGTGCTTGTGCGTGCACGCGCCATCGAAAACGGTTGCTTCGTCTTGGCCGCGGCGCAGGCCGGCCGGCACGAGAGCGGCCGCGAAACCTACGGCCACAGCCTGATCGTCAATCCGTGGGGCGAGATCGTCGCTGAGGCCGGCGTTGACCCTGGCGTCATCGTTGCCGATATTGCGCCCGGCGAAGTGGCTGCGGCGCGCCAGCGCATCCCTTCGCTGCAGCACGACCGCCCGTTCCAGATCAGCCACGTTGCGCCGGCACAGACCAAGGAAGCCTCATGATCCGCTACCGGCTCAACTGTAAGAAAGGCCACCAGTTCGAGGGCTGGTTCGCCAGCAGCACGGCCTTCGACCGCCAGGCCAAGCGCGGCGACGTCACCTGTCCCACCTGCGGTACCAGCAAGGTCAGCAAGGCGCTGATGGCGCCAAGCATCGCCAAGGGCGGCAAACCCAAGCGCCGCGTCAAGAGCGGCGGCGACCAGCCTGACAACGACACGCCCAAGCCCGAGACGCAGCGCGTGGCAGCCCACAAAGAGCTGGCCGCGGCCATGCGCAAGCTGCGCGCGGAGATCGAGTCCAAGTCGGAGTACGTCGGCACGCGTTTTCCCGAGGAGGCGCGCAAGATCCACTACGAGGAAAGCCCGGCACGCGGCATTCACGGCGAGGCAACGGCGGAGGAAGCCAAGTCGCTTTCCGAGGAAGGCATCGAGTTCTTCCCGCTTCCCGCCCTGCCCGAAGACCACAACTGACAGTGGCACGGTCCTGGGCGGGCCGCCTCCCTGCAAACCAGCGCCTTCCCCGCCTTTTGCCATGCACTGTGCATGCGATTGCAGGCGGAGGTTGGCTAAGGCCGAAGGCCGCAACGTGACACCCGAGCGGCATGCGCCGAGGTTGGGTGGCGCGCTTGGCACCAACCAACCGGCCACGCTCGAACGCACTACTGGTCAGCCAACGGCCCTATCCATTAGGCTCGGCGGCAACCTGCTCCTGCTGGGTCGTCTGTGTTCTGGGAGGAGTAGGGGGCGAGCCGCCGGACCAAGAGCCGGCGGTTCGCTGCCTGCGCGGCCCGCGCGCCACTTCGGCGTAGCGCAAGTATTCCGCGACGGGATTTTTCATTGCGCAGCCGCTTGGCCGTCAGCGTCGCAAGCGCCGTGTCAGCGCGGCAGTCCAGAACGGCCATGCCATACGAGGAACGCGCTGAACGGCACATTCAGCCCATGACTGACCAGTCTTGCGATCGTTGCCCAGCGTCAGCGCTCGAATGATACCGGCGCAAATTTATCGTCGGTAGGACGAGGCCTGTTCTCTCGTCCGGCGGCTAGCCTGTCCTGCGTCCTGAGGACACGTTCAGCGCTACAGCCGCGCCAATGAGCGCCTTGAACGCCTTTTCATTGATCTTGGCGCCCTCACCGATGTCGATGGCGCGCCGCACGTTGCCTTCGAGGCTGGAGTTGAACAGTCCTGCCGGGTCCTCGAGCGCGGCACCCTTGGCAAAGGTCAGCTTCACATGGTTCCTATACGTCTCGCCGGTGCAGATGATGCCGTCATGCTCCCACACCGGCACGCCGAGCATCCCATTCGATGGCTTTCTCCATTTCACCGTCTCAACCACCTCGGGATCTGCCTCCTTGATGAGCTTGCGCACGCGCGCCAGCGCTGCGCCCCGCCAGTCGCCCAGCGCCGCAATCCTCGCTTCGATCAGCTGTGACGCCGGCGCTTCATTCTGGGTTTTCGCTGCTGGGCGTTTCGCCATGGATTGTTGCCGCCTGTTTCACTTACTGCTGCCACATAGATCACACCATAGTGTCACGAACCAGCGTCGTGCGGTCTGCCTGGGAGGGGAGTGCATGGGACAACTGTTCAAGGTCTTGAAGTCACCGGTGTGGCTGCTCCTGTGGGCGGGTTTGGCTGTCCAAGCTGCCAATGCTCAAAACGCGCAATACCCGCCCGCCGATGACCCTTGGGATGGAACCTCCTATCGGGCTCTCGTCGAGCGCGTCACGGATCAGGGACTGGCGCTCCCTACGCTGGCCGATGAAGCGACCAAGCCGATCTTCGAGCGAATGGTCAATCTCGACAACATCCCCCTCAAGGTAGGCCTGAACCGAAGCCTCGCCGTCACGCTGCGCTTTCAGAGGCTGAACAGCGCCATGGACCCGCTGCAAAAGCTCGTGGTCCTTTACTTGAACGAGGCGCAAAAGGGCAAACCCTACGCCACCGAACTTGCCAGGCTGATGGTCTATCAGTCGAAGGTCGCCGCCGCTTTCCTCGACGTCAGCGAGCCCTATCTCTCGGGCCTAGCAAAGGACAAGAGATACCAGGTCCATGTCACCTACCTTGACAAGATGAAGAGCGGCGCTCGCCAATCCTATTCGGGTCTCGTGCAGTGCACGACCGAGACAGGTCGCTATTCCAAGTCCGACATTCTGCAGATGATCGGAGGAGCGATGGCGGCGCTGCCATCCTATCATCCCATCCTCACCGATCAGGACCGGCAAGACTTTACCCAGAAGCTTACGCAGCAGATCTCGAAAACGACCGATCCCCAGCTGAAAACGGCCCTCACCGAGCTGCGCGATACGATCAAGCATCGCCGTATTCCGACCTAGACCGGGATCGCTTCGGATTGCATCACCTCGGCCCGACAGCGCGCACAAAACGCTGTGCGCGACCTGATCTGTCGCACACGCACTGAATGGACTGGACGGCTGCGCCGATTGACCGCACACTCATTGCCTCGGGGGGAGACCTCTAATCTGTCGGAGGCATCCCGTGTCCATGTCCTTGAAGCAGGAATACGCATTGCTGACCCCGGATGAGGTGGCGTTGCTACGCACGACGCATCATCCGGAGCTATATGATCTGCAGCGCAAGGATCTTGTTGCCCTGCAGGGCCGCCTGCGCGATCTGCGCGGTCAGGCCAAGACCGTCGTGCGCCACAAGCAGCGCGAGGCTCGCGGCAAATCCGCTGCGCGCGCAAAGGCACTGCCCGCCGGCACGGGCCAACCTCAGAAGCGAAAGCAAGTGTTCGCGGCCGCATTGAAGCGCGTGAACAGAGAGCTCAAACGCTTGGCTGAGCTCGATGCCAAGGCACAGCATGTAGAGGCAGCACACAAGGCGCTGGCGCAGCTGCGTGCCTCGAAATTTGCTGCCGCGGCACCTGCCAGCCGCACAGCAGGCAAAGGCATGCAGCCGCAGGAGAATGTTCGCCGTCGTCGCATTCTGCATCGCGGCAAGGTCGGCAGCGTTCTCACGCAGAACAAGATGTCGCAAGCCATCCGCGATGCTCGACCTCAATAGGTGAGATCCCGCACCCGTTGCGCATCTAGATTTTCCGGATGGCGATCCTGGCCATCGCGTGCCACTTCGAGTTCTGGGTGAAGACGCGAAGGTAGATCTGTTCGGGATCGCTGCCCGATTGATGCTCGAGAACCAGGCTGGCCGGCTGGTTGGTCTCGAAGTAGGCTTCAATCAGGCTCGGAGTGAGATTGGCAGTCGTCGTGCTGCCGACGCACACAACGCTCGGGTCGTCGTTGCTGATGGCGCGCATGCCCGGATCGATGCTGGGCGTGGAACCGAGCCTGCGCAGCCGACAATAGCCGGCGGATGCCGGCGCACGGATCGTCGCCATTTCGGGCGGCTCGCTGCCGCTCATGTAGGCCACCATCGACATGCCGCTGATGTGATACACGCCCGGCGCGACCGTCACGATGCCGTCGCAAAACCGCACAGGATCGCGTCGCCCTTGCGGGCATCGCTGTTGGTGAAGACGCGCGTGTTCCAGCCGCCCTTCAGGGGCTTCGACGCGGGCGAGAGCTCAGTGAAGATCGCGTAGTCGAGTTCACGCATCATGCTGGAAGGTGGCCTGCACCCGTCGAAGATTTACGCCCGGAACGGACGGACCCTTTCCGCCTCGCCCTTGGAACGCTCGCATCCCGCCGCCAGATCTTGCCAATTCCCGCGGCGTGCAATCCGTGACATGAACAACGATGCTTACCTCTGAAACAATTACGCCGCGTTACGATTGACTTTGTCTTTTGTTTCAACTCATCCGGCGAACTGGTGGCGCCCACTCATGGCGCACCCGCGCGCGCCGCTTACATTCGCTCCCCCGGCAGTGCACTCGCCTGTTGCACCCAGGCGACGAACTGAGCTTCATCGAACTCATCCTTGTAGATGTCGAGGTAGCGCACCTCCTTGTGCTTGGAGGTGCCCGACGGAACTGGACGCAGCGCGGCGCCGCGGAAGAACGTGACTTTGATGTAGTGCGTGAAGCAGTGGAAGCTGAGGAACCAGGACCCTTCCTCGACGCCATAGAACGGCGAGTTCCATTTCACGGCCTTGGCGACACCGGGCACAGTGCGCACGATCAGCGCATCGAGCCGGCGCCCGATCTCACGCTTCCAGTCCGGCATCGCGGCAATGTAGACCTGCACCGGAACATCGCCGTAGCCCTTGGCAATCTGCGGGTTGCCGCCCGACAAAAGCTTTGGCTTGGCCTCGCTTCTCGTTGACTTTGCGGGCGTCTTGGCGGCCATTTGTGTTCACTCCACCTGATGGACGGACGCAAACCATGCTCCGAACTCCGGCGAATTTCAGGATCATGTCACGGGTTCTGCATGGTCTTTTATGCGGGCTGTGGCTTGCGGTCTGGCCCTGGCCCGCCGCCGCGCAGGATCAAGCCGCGGCGTGGTCGCTGCTGCGCCAGCCGGGACACGTGGCCTTCATGCGCCATTCCGAGGCACCGGGATACGCCGATCCGCCTGGCTACAATCTTGATGACTGCAGCACCCAGCGCAACCTGGTCGACAGCGGACGCGCACACGCCCGTCGCACCGGCGAAGCCTTCCGCCGCAACGGCATCAGCTTCCAGCACGTGCTCACCAGCCCCTGGTGCCGCTGCAAGGAAACGGCCCTGTTGGCGATGGGGCGTGAGGCGGAAGTGTTTGCACCACTCAGCAACCTGATCGGCAGGTCGCAGCACACCGCCGAGCAGGTCGCCGCGCTGAAGGCTTATCTCGCCGGCCTGGATGCCAGCACCCGCGTGCTGTTCGTCACGCACGGCATTGTCATCGCTGCGCTGACCGGCATCAGCCCCGCGTCCGGCGAGATGGTGATCGTGCGGTTTGACCCTTCCGGCAATCCGAGCATCGCCGGCCGCCTGCTGGTCGAGTGATGCTCGCGCCGCGCGTTCGAAAACCTCGTATGCGATGTCCTCCGTCATGCCGCGGAGAACCGCCGGCCGGCGCTGGCCTGACTGGCGCGGGAGTGGTCGTTGGTCACAATGTCGAGAGCCAGGCACGCAACTGGGCTCATGCTGACCAATCGGCGCAACTCATCCACCGGCCTGTTGGACGTTGACCGCTCGGCCGATGCCGCAATCATGTTAGATCCATCGGAGGTTGCACAACGAGGGGACTGCCATGGACCGCTTACCAGGTACTGACTGCCCCACTCGAGTTGGGTGGCACTGGGCTTGAGATCGCGCCTTACTTCTATCCGTTGTTGGATAGAGCCAAGCACGACGTGCGCTACGTCGACTGCATCGACAACGACACAATCGCCAAGAAAGCCGCCGAGAACCCCGGCGCGATCGGACGCAAGATCCCGCGCATCGACTGGGTCTGGACGCCGGGCAAGACGCTGCGCTCCTGCATCCCCGCCGACACCATGTTCGACTACGGCGTCGCCACGCACGTTATGGAGCACGTCCCGGACACGGTCGGCTGGCTCAACCAGATCCTAGAGGTCATGCGCGACGGCGCAGTCCTGGCGCTCGCGCTGCCCGACCGGCGATACACGATGGATTACTATCGCAAGGAGACGACACTTGGCGACGTGGTGGGAAACTGGATGCATGCGCCGAGTCGGCCTACCAGCGCACAGATCGTCGATTTCCTCTCACAATCGTTCTACGACACGCGCGAAGGTGGCCGAAGGTTCGACCTCAACCAGCCCTTCGCGACCGCGCCGCGGCACTACACGGACGAGCAGGCGCTGGAATTCGCGGCAAACTCGCACCGCGACGGCAACTACCTCGATGTGCACTGCACGGTTTGGACGCCCGCAAGCTTCGTCGACGTCATGTCACGGGTGGTAGGCATGGGCCTCATGAACGTGGAGATTTCCACGCCGGTCGAGCGCACTCCCGACAGCGAATGGGACGAGTTCATCGTCCACCTGACCAAGCGGGGCGAGCCCAGGATTGTGCGCGACCGCACGCCGAACCCAAGGCCTCTGTCGATTGCAGCCCGGCGACTCCGCAACGTCACGTCCAGGCTGCTGCGCACCGGCTGAGCTTAGCGCGCAGCGACGTCGCTCAAGGGTCGGTCGAAATCCGCCGACCCACCAGGCGGCGGTATGCCCATTCGGCTGCGAACGTTGCCGCGGCGATGAGCACGAGCGCCACCAGCGCAGCCGGCTGCTGTTGGTAGGTGTAGAGGCTCAGAATCGCAAACATGATGAGGCACGTGATGAGCGACAGCCAGACGATCGCGGCGTTCGCTCCCGTCTGTTTGAGCACGCTCAGGTGTCCCGCATTCACCGCCGCGTACACCAGCAGGAACGCAGAGCTGCCCATCATGGCGATGCCCTGCAGGTCGAAGCACAGGATCACCACGACGACCAGCCCCGCCGTCAGCAGCAGCCCTCCGGTGGCATCCTTCCAGGTCGTCCGCGTCAAGCGCGCGGGCAGCTCGCCGTCACGCGCGATCATGTAGCAGACATTGGCCGAACCAAAGAGCGTGGCGTTGATGGCGGAGGCCGTCGACAGGAGGGCGGCGATGGCGATCAGGCGAAATCCGAACTCTCCCAGGAACGGCCTGGCCGCCTCGGCGAGCGCATAGTCGCGGGCGTGCTCGATCTGGGCATCGGTGAGGTTGCCGCTGACGGTGACAGCCACCAGCAGGTAGATGGCGATGACCAGCAGCACCGAGGTATACAGCGCGCGCGGCAGCAGGGAACGTGGATTGCGCATGGCGGCCGCCGCGTTGGTCACGAGCCCGAAGCCTTCGTATCCGATGAACAATACGCCCGCGCCAAACAGCACCGACTGCGCCTCTGGCCAACGTGCCGGCGAGAGATTGTCCGGCTTCACGAACCATAGGCCAGTCACCGCGAACAGGATCAGGATGGCAAGCTTCGCTGCGACGATGATCGTTTCACCGCGCCCCATGATCGTGGCGCCGAAGGCATTGACGATGGTCAGGACCAGCACCGAGCCGACCGCAAGCACCTCGATCAGCAAGGGCGCGCGCGGATCGGCGCAGAAGGTCGCGGCATAGCTCCCAAATGCCGTGGCGTACAGCGCAAGCGAGATGATTTAGCCCGCCCACATGAACAAATTGAGCCCGCCCGCCAGCACGCCGTCGCCGAAGCTCTTGACGAGAAAATGCACCGCTCCGCCCGCGGACGGAAAGGTCGCGCCGAGTTTGGCGTACGAGTAGGTGGAGAGCAGGGCCACCACGCCGCCAATGGCGAACGCCATCCACATCGCGTTGCCTGCGGCTTGCGCGACGACGCCCAAGATCGAGAAGATGCCGGCGCCGACCATGCCGCCGATGCCGATCGACACGGCTGCGGCGAGGCCGATCTGGCCTGGTTGCGCAGCCTCGTCGGTCTGGGTGCGCGGTGAGCGCGAGATATCAGGTGTCATCATGGCGATAGCCAGCTTTTCTCCTGAGGGCGCAGAGACATCACCGTCTCAATGGTGCCACCGCGAGTGCGAAGGAAGGACTAAGCCCAGTACGGGGCGCAAGCCCCATGCGTTTTGCATACACCCAACCCCGCACTGCAGTGGCAAGGCTCGATCGGTAGTGGTCCAATCGAGGATGGGGGTAACACCTTATTCGGTGGCGACGTCGATGCCGGTAAGCAGGGAACCCTAGCCTGTTCGCCGGGGCCCTGATGAGCACACGACACTTGCGGAACATCCTCGCCGCCACAACAGCCTTGACCCTCGCCGCTGCTGCGACGGCCCAGGCTTGCACCGGCATCAAGCTCACCAATACGGATGGCACCACCGTGCACGGCCGCACCGTCGAGTTCGGCACCAAGATCGACATCAACATCGCGGCGATACCGCGAGGCGTCGAGTTCAAGGGGCGTGTGCCCGGCGGCGACGGCCTCAAGTAGACGGCCAAATACGCGGCCATCGGCGCGGTCACGTTCAAGGACGTGGCGCTGGCGGATGGGCTGAACGAGGCAGGCCTGGCGGCCGGCATTTTCTATTTCCCGGGCTTCGCCGAGTACACGCAGGTCACAGACCAGAACCGCAGCAAGGCGGTCTCGCCCGAGACGACCAGACCATCCGTATGATCGACATGAAGGCGCTGAAGCTGACGGAACCCAGCCTGGCGATCAGTGGTGCACCGAAGGTCAAGCTGCTGGCTGTCGCCACCACGCAACCGATCGTCGATATGACGGGTCAGTTGGCCACGCCGAAGTAGTGCCGGCCCGCACGTGAAAAGGCCCCGACCTTCGGGCGAAGGTCGGGGCCTCGGGGCACTGGATAACGCATCGGTCCTCGTAGGGGAAGTACCGGTGCGTAAGGACAGAGCGATGAGCTCTGCCCGACCGATTCTACCGTGATTCGTCGCTTCGACTTGCGGATAGCACCGATATTTCAGCTCTGCAGCTTGTCGAGCGTGATCGGCAGATTGCGCACACGCTTGCCCGTTGCGTGATAGACCGCGTTGGCAATGGCCGCAGCCACGCCCACGATGCCGATCTCGCCGACGCCCTTCATCCCCAGCGGGTTGCTGCTGTCCGGCTCGTCGACGAAGATCACCTTGATGTCGTGCACGTCGGCGTGCACCGGCACGTGGTATTCGGCGATGTTGGCATTCATGATGCGGCCGAACCGGTGATCGATCATGGTTTCCTCATGCAGCGCCATGCCGATGCCCCAGACGACGCCGCCCAGGATCTGGCCGCCGGCCGTCTTCGGGTTGAGGATGCGCCCGGCGGCAACCGCGTTGACGACGCGCGTCACACGAACGACGCCCAGCTGCTCGTCCACCTTGACCTCGGCGAACACCGCCGAATGCGTGTTGTGCGCCTGGGACTGATCCTGAGCCGGGTTGGTGGTCAGCTCTTTGTCGAGGCGATCCAGGCGCCCGTGACGCATCACATCGGCGATCGGCACCGCGCGTGCGGCATCGCCCCGGCTTGCTAGTTTGCCATCGACCAGCACCGCCTCGCTCACCGCAAGGCCGGCGAGCGGCGAGTTCGGCATTTGTGCGGCGAGCCGCAACAGGTCCCCGCGTACCTGCTCCGCCGTTGCCGCGATTGCGTTAGCCACCGAGGTAGCGATCCACGACCCGCCTTCGACCGGCGATTGCGGCAAACTCGAGTCGCCGAGCTTAATGGCGATGTTGTCCAGCGGCAGGCCCAGCATATCGGCCGCCACCTGCGCCATGATGGTGTAGGTGCCGGTGCCGATGTCGGAGGTCGCGCACGCTACCTCGGCGTGGCCATTGGCAGTCAGCGCGATGCGCACCGTGATCGGCACCTGCAACGCCTCCCAGACGCCGGTCGCCATTCCCCAGCCGATCAGGTCGCTGCCGTCGCGCATCGAGCGCGGCACGGGATTGCGCTGGCCCCAGCCAAACGCCTCCGCGCCCTGCTGGTAGCACTGCCGCAGCGCCTTGCTGCTGAAAGGCTTGTCCTCGTTCTGGTCGCGATCCGTGTAGCACCGCATGCGCAGCTCGACGGGATCGAGGTTGAGCTTGATGGCGAGCTCGTCCATCGCCGATTCGAGCGCGAACAGCGCGGTGCACGCGCTCGGCGCACGCATGTCGCACGACGTTGCAAGGTCGAGTTTCGCCAACCGGTGCGCGTACTTTGCATTGGGTGACTTGTAGAGCACGCCCGACCAGCCCGTCTCCTGCCGATGGAAGTCCTCGTATTGCGAGGTGATGGTCACCGCGTCGTGCGCGATGGCGTCGAGCGTCCCGCCGGTGTTGGCACCCAGTGCGATGCTCTGGATCATGGCCGGTCGGTAGCCCAGCACGTACATTTGCTGGCGCGTCAGCACCAGGCGCACCGAACGCTGCAGCGCGCGCGCCGCCAACCCAGCCAGAACGACCTGAAATTGTGGGCGCAGACCCGAGCCGAAGCCGCCGCCCATGAACGGCGACATGACGCGCACGTCCTCGGGCTGCATGCCGAACACGCCGCACAGATATTTCTGCACGTTCTGCACGCCCTGGGTCTTGTCGTACACCGTCAGCTTGCCGCCGCGCTCGTAGACCACGGTCGACGCATAGAGCTCCATCGGGTTGTGGTGCTCGATCGGCACGAAGTACTCGGCCTGGTGGCGCACTGCGGCCGCAGCTAAAGCCTGGTCCGGCGTCCCGCGCGTTTTCGGCGGCGCGAACGCGGCCTCCATCGGATTGGCGGGGGCCTTTACCGGCACGGCCTTGTCGCGCTCGCGGAAGATGTCGGTGACGGAAGGCTGTTTGTCATAGGACACCTCGACCAGCCCCGTCGCGCAGCGCGCGATCTCAGGCGTCTCGGCCACCACCAGTGCGATCGGCTGGCCGTTGAACATGACCTTGCCGTCGTACAGCGGCCGGAAGGGCGAGCCGTCGGGCGCCACGTCATCCTTGTAGGCTTGATCGTTGTCCGGCAAGGGCGGACGGTTCTCGTGCGTCAGCACGTCGATCACGCCGGCAACGCCCTTGGCCGCCGTCGTGTCGATGCGTGCGATGCGCCCCTTGGCAATGGTCGCACCGACCATGCAGGCATGGGCGAGGCCTGCCACATTGAACTCGCCAGCATACTTCGCGGCGCCCGTGACCTTGGCTATACCGTCGATGCGTGACGTCGGGGCGCCCATATAGGCATTCATCGGCCTGCTCCCTCTTGGCTGCACAACAACGGTGCTGGAACCCGGCACCTCGATGGCCGCGGCGCCGCCGCTCCAGGCAAGCGTTCCTGCAGATGCCGCGCCGGCCAGCACGCGGCGGCGACTGACGTTGCGCGCAACGCCCTTGGCTGCGGCGGGCGCGCCGGACTGCGCCTTGCGTGATCTGCGCTTGGTCATAGAATTTTCTTGTTCGATTGCGACTGCGGTGTACCACGCGCCGCCTGCGTCAGCGTGCGAACGATACCGCGGCGCGCCAGCTCGATCTTGAACTTGTTGTGCGCGTAGCCCTTGGCGTCAGCGAGGTACGCGTCCGCAATCTGGGCGAAGGTGCGCTGGTCCGCCGGCCGGCCGCGCAGGGCCGCTTCGGCCTCCGCGTTGCGCCAGGGCTTGTGCGCAACCCCGCCCAGTGCGAGGCGCACGTCCTTGATCGCGCCGCCGTCCAGCTCGAGCGCCGCAGCGATGGACACCAGCGCGAATGCATAGGACAGCCGGTCGCGGATCTTGAGATAGCTGTAGTTGGAGGCGAAGCCCTTGGCCGGCAGCTCGACCGCGGTGATGATCTCGTCTCGCTTGAGGTTCGTATCGATGTTTGGCGTGTCGCCCGGCAGCCGGTGGAAATCTGCGAACGCGATTTCCCGCTCGCCCGCCGCACCCAGCACGCGCACCTTGGCATCCAGCGCCGCCATCACCACGCACATGTCGGAGGGATGTACCGCGATGCAGGCATCGCTCGTACCGAGGATGGCATGGCCGCGGTTGAGGCCGTCGATGGCCGAGCAGCCGCTGCCGGGCTGGCGCTTGTTGCAGGGCGTCGCCGTATCGTAGAAATAGGCACACCGCGTACGCTGCAAGAGGTTGCCGCCGGTCGAAGCCATGTTGCGCAGCTGCTGGGAAGCGCCGGCCAGAATGGCGCTGGCAAGCAACGGATAACGCTGCTCCACCAGCGGGTGGTAGGCGAGGTCGGAGTTGGGCACCAGCGCGCCGATCCGCAGACCGCCGTCGGCGGTTGCCTCCACCGTCTTGAGCGGCAGGCGGGAGATGTCGATCAGCTGCGAGGGCTGCTCGACATCCACCTTCATCAGATCGACGAGATTGGTACCGCCAGCGATGAACTTGGCCCGCGGGTCGTCGGCGATGCGGCGCAGGGCATCGGCGACATCGCTCGCCCGCGCATAGCCGAAGTCGATCATGACTGCCTCATCGCTTGCTGGATGGCTGCGACGATGTTGGGATAGGCGCCGCATCGACAGAGATTGCCGCTCATCAACTC
>DASTOW010000033.1:0-9312 GCA_035762425.1 Hyphomicrobiaceae bacterium
GCTGGCAGCAACCGCATGGGGCCGGAGCATGATCGCATGGCCGTGGTGAGCCCCGACCTTAAAGTGCGCGGCCTGGCCGCCCTGCGCGTGGTCGATTCGTCGGTGATCCCGAGCTTGCCCTCGGCCAACTCCTACGCCACCACCCTGATGATCGCCGAAAAGGCAGCCGACATGATCAAGGCCGGTCCAAGTGGCCGTTCGTAGCGGTCCGCATGCGCCGGCAGTTGCAACCTTGGCCAAGCCGGGGCGTTGCTTGCCGGCCAGGCAGGCAGCCTAGGAGCAGGCAGCCCAAGAGATCGGCCAACTTGCCCACCGCCTGCCAGAGGTAGAGGCAGAGGCAAGCGTTTGAAATCTACCTTCACGCCGCTGTACTGTCGCACCACCTTGCATGAGTTTGCCGAACAATACTCCGAGGGTGAGGCATGGGGCACAGGCGGACCGCGGCCATCTTCGGCGCGACCGGGCTCGTCGGGCGCGCGTGCCTGGATCTCCTGCTGGCTGATGCACGCTACGTTCGCATCCTTGCGATCGGCCGACGCGAGCCGGCGCAATCTGATGCAAAGCTGGTCGTTCGACGTGCCGCGCTGGATACCGTTGCGGCTTTTGATGATCCGACGCTCGGCACGGTGGACGATGTCTTCTGCTGCCTTGGCACGACTCTCAAGACGGCGGGCTCGCAGGCAGCCTTTCGCCGCGTCGACCTCGACTACGTCGTCAACGCCGCCAGCTTCGCCAAGCGCCACGGCGCGCCGCACTTCCTGATGGTGTCGGCGGTCGGGGCAGATGCGCGCTCGCGCCTATTCTATAGTCGCGTCAAAGGCGAAGCCGAGAGCGCGGTTGCCAAGCTCGGGATCGAGAGTGTCTCGATCTTTCGCCCGTCGTTCATTCTCGGGCCGCGCGATGCCCCCCGTTTAGGGGAGCGGCTTGGCATGGTGGTGGCAACGGGTCTCTCGTTTGCCATGGTCGCTCGGCTGTCGAAATATCGCCCAATCGCGGCCGCCACCATCGCGCGGGCAATGCTTGCCGCGGCCGTCACGCCGGCTGCGGGCGTTACGGTGTATGAATTCGATGGCATGGCAACATTGCGTGCACGCGGCACCGCCTAGACCAGGCGACGATCAAGGGCGGCGTGTTGATCAACGCCGGTAGGAGCCGCGATCAGTGCCGGTGCGGTGATGAAGCGGCACGCTGTGTGCCAGGGTCGGAAACAACCGTCGCCCAACGCTGCCTGGAGCGCCAGCAGGCTTTGGCCAACCTGAAATCCTGGGAGCATCGTCGGGCCAAAGCACGATCGGTGCGTCAATCGACGATGTGATAGCCGCCATCGATATAGAGCGTCTCGCCGGTGATTAGCTTGGCCCCGTCCATGCCGAGAAATGCCACCGCCGTCCCCACATCATCGATGGACACAAGGCTGCGCGCCGGAGCCTTCGACTGGGCTTTGTGCAAAAGCTCGTCGAAAGCCGTGATCCCGGAGGCGGCGCGCGTTTTCAGGGGCCCTGGCGAGATTGCGTGTACCCTGATGCCCTTGGGGCCGAGCTCAGCTGCCATGTAGCGCGTGGCAGCTTCCAGTGCGGCCTTCACCGGGCCCATGACGCCGTAGTTCTCGACCACCATCTGCGAGCCGTAGTAGGTCATGGTGAAGAGCGCGCCGCCGTCCTTCATGAGCGGCTCGGCCAGCTTGGCCATGCGGATGAACGACCAGCAGGAAATGTCCA
The DNA here is from genome assembly GCA_035762425.1 of Hyphomicrobiaceae bacterium. Classification (GTDB taxonomy): domain Bacteria; phylum Pseudomonadota; class Alphaproteobacteria; order Rhizobiales; family Hyphomicrobiaceae; genus AWTP1-13. The sequence continues at coordinate 1,719 of DASTOW010000033.1, forward strand.
TGGCCAGCAGGAAGCCGCTCCTGGAGCAGTCGACGACGCGGCCCTGCAGGTCCTCCTTCGGGACAAAGGCGATGGAGTGCAGGCACAGGTCCAGCTTGCCCCAGTCCTTCTCGAGGCGCGCGAACACGGCCTCCAGCTGACCCTCCTGCCGCAGGTCGAGCGGCATCAATATTTTGGCGTCCAGATCCTTGGCCAGCGGCTCTACATAGGGCCTCGACTTGTCGTTGAGATAGGTGACGGCAACATCGGCCCCGAAAGCGCGGAATGCCTTGGCGCAGCCCCAGGCGATCGACTGGTCGTTGGCAATGCCGGTGACCAGGGCCTTCTTCCCTTTGAGAAGGGCCAGAGCGGTGAGATCATTCATGCATGCCTCTCCTGTGATGGGTGGGAACGCAGCAAGCGCACCGTGTGCGTGGCAATCATCAGCTCTTCATCGGTTGGCACCACGTAGCAGGGTACGGGCGACTGCTCGGATGAGACGATCATTGCCCCACGTGCATTGGCAGGAGCATCAAGCTCGATGCCGAGCCATGCCAGACGCCTGACCACGGCTTCGCGAATGATCGGCGCATTTTCACCGATGCCCGCGGTAAACACGAAGCCGTCGATGCCGCCCATGGCAGCCGCCAGCATGCCGGCAAACAGCGCAATACGATAGGTAAAGCAATCCAGCGCCAACTTGGCACCAGGCACCGAACTAGCGAGCAATTCGCGCACATCGTTACTGACGCCGGATAGACCTTTCAGGCCGCAATCGTTGTACAGGAAGTGTTCGATGTCCTTTGCACTCATGTGCTTCTGGCTCATCAGGTAGAGGACGACGCCGGGATCGAGCTGACCCGACCGTGTGCCCATTGGCAGCCCATCGAGCGCCGTGAACCCCATTGTGCTTTCAACGCTCTTGCCGGCCACGATTGCGCACATCGAGGCCCCGCTGCCGAGATGGGCGACGACCACCCGACCTTTGGCCGTCGCCGGTGCGATTTGCGTCAAGCGCATGCTGATGTACTCGTAGGAGAGGCCATGAAAGCCGTAACGGCGCACGCCTGCCTCGTACAGGCGCTCAGGAACTGCAAAGCGGTCGGCTACCTCGGGGTGGCCTCTGTGGAAGGCTGTATCGAAGCAGGCGACCTGAAACACACCGGGCTGCCTCTCCAGGATCGCCCGGATCGGTGCCAGGTTGTTGGGCTGATGTAGGGGCGCAAGCGGGACGAAGCGATCCAGGCGCTCGACGATTTCAGGTGTGATCGCCGTCGGTTGCCGGTAGTGGGGACCGCCGTGCACGACGCGATGACCCACCGCAACGGGCAGTCTGCCACCGATCTGCTGGCGCAGGAACGCGATGACTTTGTCGAGCGCGGCCGGTACACCAGGCACGTCGGCGCCTGAGTAGTTGGCCTCGACCAGCGTGCGCCCCTGCGCATCCTTGGCCAGCAATCGGGCGCGGGTGCCGATGCCGTCAATCTGACCCTTCACACGCCGCTCGAGATGATCGCGACCCGTTACGGCAAAGAGCTGAAACTTGATGCTCGAGCTGCCCGCGTTGATGACCAGGATGGTGTCTTGCATCGCTAGGCCTGAATGGACGGTTTGGCCCTTTGGCTGTGGGCGAGCAGCATGGCCACGGCACAGGACGCCAGGCGCGTTCGCACGTTATCGGCACGCGAGGTCAGGATGATGGGCACGCGCGCGCCAAGCACGATGCCGGCCGCATCGGCCCCCGACAGGAATGTCAGATTCTTGGCCAGCATGTTGCCAGCTTCGAGATCGGGTACGACCAGAATATCGGCCCGGCCTGCAACCGGCGAATGGATGCCCTTGATGCGCGCTGCCTCGAGACTGATAGCGTTGTCGAACGCTAGGGGGCCGTCCAATTCGCCGCCGGTGATTTGGCCGCGCTCGGCCATCTTGCACAGCGCGGCCGCCTCGATCGTCGAAGGAATGCTCGGATTGATCGTCTCCACTGCCGACAGAAGCGCCACCTTTGCAACGCCCAGTCCAAGACCGGCGTACAGGTCGATGGCATTCTGGATGATGTCGCGCTTGGCCATCAGGTCGGGGGCGATGTTGACCGCCGCATCGGTGATGAACAGCGTCCGAGCGTGGCTCGGCACATCCATGACGAACACATGGCTGATGCGCCGTCCGGTGCGCAGGCCGGTGTCCCGCTTGGTGACCTCGGCAAGAAGCTCGTCGGAATGCAGGCTACCTTTCATCAGCAGTTCGGCCTCGCCCGCCCGCACCAGCGCTACGGCTCGTTCGGCCGCTGCCTGGCTGTGTGGAGCATCGACGATCCTGGCCGCACCGAGGTCGAGACGCAGGGTTTGGGCCAGGTTTTCGATGCGGCCGCTCGGGCCAATCAGGATAGGAACGATCATCGCCGCCGCGGCTGCCTCCAGGGCGCCGCGCAGGGAAGTCTCGTCGCAGGGATGGGCGACGGCCGTCGGCAGAGGCGGTAGGTTTTTGGTGGCCGCCACCAGGCGTTCGTATTTGGCGTGCTCTCGAACCTCGGACATCAAGGGTTTGCGCGTCATGGCAGCGGCCCCAATTTCGCGTTGTCTCACCTCAGATGCCGATCACCACTTGAGATACAGCGCTGCTTCACCTGGTATGCCGTCGGGAAAACTGATCACCTCGGCGTGCACTTTGTAGCCAAGTGGCCGCAGCTCCTTGTCGTAGAAGAGGTAAGCCTTCTTGGCATAGCCCTCGAGCGACTTTGGCCACTCGGGGTCGAGGTTGTTGATGCTGCGGCCGCTGTCGTTGCAGTACTTGACGGGGAACGTCACCACCTCGATCTGGTGCAGGCCCTGCTCAGCTGCGATGCGAATCGCATTGTTGACGCGGTCGATGGCATCCGGCAGCACATCGCGCGCCATGAACGCCTCTCGCAATTCGGCGGCCCGCTTCTCCTTCCTGCGCTTGAGGTCCCTTTCCTTGTCCATCTTTGCCACCTCCGCCTCGGCTGAGATCTCCTTGAGGTCGGTGGGACGCAGCAGTGCAGCCATGAGGGTCACCTTGTGTTTCCAGTGCGCGGGGTCGTCTCTATTGTTTGGAACCTGCGGCTTTGCTTGGCCGCTCAGAACGGTTGCTTTCCGCCGCACGCGGCTTTTCGCGCGGAGCGGCCGGCCGAGCGCTTCGCTCACGCGCTTCGATCAGGGTCTTGATTTCCTCGAGCCGGGCCTCGGCCAAGCTGCTGCTCACACCCACCACCTCGATCGTGCGCAGGAGGTTGTCCGTCATGCGTTGCGCCAGGTCGCGATCCCTGGCGAGCATGCCAGGTATGGCCTCAATTGCGCGGCGCTCGTCGAGCAGCAGCATGAAGAACTGCTCACGCACCAGCTGCTTGAATTCGCCGAGCGTGAGGCCCTCTGCGGCCTCCGCCCGTGCGCGACGCAGCACATTGAAGCTGCGCTCATCAACCAAACCTTCGGGCATGCGAACGTACAGGAGGGCACGGAGAATGGCCTCGCGTGGCCCGCCCTTGTCGATATCCGCATTAAGTTCGCCGATGCGGCGGCTGACCGCGGCGGCATGCGCTGGATCCTTGCCCGGCCGGCGATGCACATCGGCGTTGGCAGCCTTCAGACCGACCATGGCCTGCACCAGCGGCGCCCCGTAGATCGCATGGAAGCAAGCCTCGCACCACCGGTCACGAGCATCGCGCCAGGCATGCAGCGCCTGCTCTACTTGCTCTGCGAATTGTTCCTGCGCCTGCCAGAAGACGTTGTTGCTTGATACCGGTTGTCGGTTGGCGCGCACATGCTCCAAGCAGCTCAGAAGCGGGCGCATGAGCGGATTGCCAGGTGCGAACGCCTCGTATTGCAGTCGCAGGGGGTGGAGCTGGCGCATCCAATTGGCCGCACCTTCGGTGGCCCAGGCCTGCAGCCAAGGCCGTACGCAGGTTTGATAGAGGCCGAGATTGATTTCCGACAACCGCGCGACGGTCGCAAACTCCCTTTCGTCCTCCTCATCGTTGCAGCCGAGCGCTCGGATGTCTTCGAGGCTTCTTGCCTCGAAGCGCACGAGATAGTCGCCGCCGATGAGATCGGCAAAGGCACCAGAGGCATCCTTGGGGGTCATCACCGCCTCGTAGAGACCCGGCGGCAGCACATCGATCAGGTCGATGTTGCTGGCGAACTCGCCGTGCTCCTTCTTGGCCACGGACGCGGACACGAAGATGCCCAGGTGGCCGATTGACTCGTGCACCGCATAAACAATGGTCTGGCCGTGCGCGCGAATATCATCGACGCTGTCATACAGATCGAGGATCCAATCCAAGGCCTGTTGCGGCGGCGTGATGTTGTCGGCCTTGGAGCAGAACACGACGATGGGTGAGCGGATGTTGCGCAAGTCGATGCGCGTCCCATCACGCGCCCTGATCTGCGCCGAGGCCAGCTTGTTGCCGACGAACAGCTCATCGACGATGAACTGGATCTCGGCGGCATTCAGCAGCACATGCCCACCCCACCACTGCTCGAACTCGAGGTAGCGCGGCGGCTCGGTGTCGATTTTGCGATAGAGATTGTAGTGTTTGGTCCAGTAGGTGTTGGCCGGGTTGAGGTTCTCGAAATTGCTGACCAGCCAAGCTCCGTCGAACTTGCCGTTGCCGAGGTCGCTTGTCAGCGCCGTCAACCAGCTGCCACCTAGCAGGCCGCCCGTGTAGCGCATGGGATGATTTCCACGCACCCCTGCCCAATAGGAGAGCGGAGAGCCGGCAACGATGATGGGACCAAATAGCTCCGGTCGCACGGCCGCCAGCAGCATGACTGCCCATCCGGCCTGGCAGTTGCCGATGACGGCGGGCTTGCCCTCGGCGTCGGGATGTAGCGCGATAACGCGCTGCAGGAACACCGCCTCGGCCTGTGCGACATCCTCGATGGTCTGCCCCGGCATTGGCTCGGGAAGGAAGCCGATGAAGTAGCACGGATGCCCCGCCTTGAAGGCAACGCCGATCTCGCTGTCCGCCTTGAAGCCACCGATGCCGGGCCCGTGACCGGCGCGAGGATCGACAATGACGAACGGGCGCTTGCGCGGGTCGACCGCGTGGCCGCCCTCGGGCGGAGTGATGCGGATCAGCACGTAGTTGACCGGCCGCGCCAACTCGCGTCCGTCCATGATCAGTTCAAATGGGAACTTGAGTACGTGCGGTGCCGGCTTGGCTAGATGCTCGCTGTAGCTCTTGCTGCGCGTCGCCAGCACATCGAGCAGCAGCACCCAGCGCTGCCAGGCGTCGATCCAGTAATCCCACGCATCTCGCGGGATCGCCGTGGCTCCGTTCTCAACCATGCCGTCGCTTGCCCCAATGACCGACGCGTTGTCCCATGGTGGCTCCATACGGATTGGAGCTTTGAGCAGCGTTCAGTGCTGCCCACCTCGGCACAACTGTGCACCGTTGGCGTCAGTCACCTATCGATACTTTCCCGGATATTCGCGGCGGGTAGTGCTGAGCGAGGTGGTTCGACCAGAGCCATCATCGAGCCGTCCTGGCGCCCGCTGCCCCAAGCACAGCGGTGGCCCCCCCGCCAATTGTTGCCTGGGAATCGTGCCGGCAACTCTGCGGGTTTGTGACGATTTCCCCGGCTCGCCGACAGGCACAAGGAAAGCGCTCTAGGATTGAGCAAGGAGACGTGGCATGTGCGATTTAGGCAGGCTAATCCTCATCGCCTCGATGCTGGGGGCTGCGACCTGGTCCACGCAAGCAGTCGCCCAGAGCATTGTTAGGGAGAGCACTGTTAGGAGAGCACTGTTAGGGAGAGCACTGTTAGGTAGAGCACTGTTAGGTAGAGCACTGTTAGGGAGAGCACCGTTAGGGAGAGCGCCGTTAGGGAGAGCACCCTGAGGGATCGTATAGCGGCCGCGACGGATGCCGTTGCCAGCAGTTGCGGCGCGGACATCAAGAAATTCTGCGGGGCCGTCACACGCGGCCAAGGTCGAGTTCTCCTGTGCATGCAGGCGCACGAGGATCAGCTGTCGTTGCGATGCCAGTTCGCCCTGTACCGGGCGTCGCGCAAGCTCGGCAACGCCATTCACCGCGTCGAGCGCATTGCCGATGCCTGCTGGAACGACATCCAGGCCAAATGCGGCGACGCTGAACGGATCGGCCAGTGCGTGGTCGACAAGCGCGATACGCTGTCGCGTCCTTGCCAGCGTGTGGTGGCGACCCTGCAAACAGCTGCTGGACAGCTCGCCAACCTGAGAGGCATGCGCGTGTTCAGCTCCGACAACCGGGATATCGGCCAAGTCGTCGACGTCAAGCGAGGGCCCGATGGCCAGGTTCAGTCGATACAGATCGAGGCCGGGCGCTTCCTCGGGCTGGGAACCAAGACGATCGAGGTCAACGCCGACACGATCGAGCAGCTTGCCGATCGGATCAGGCTGCGGCTCGGCGCCGAGCAAGTACGCTCTCTATCGGATCGGCAGAAGCCATAAGCGCGGCTACCGATGCTACCGTGCCCGCCAGCGCGGCTGGTCTGTGGCGCATCGCCGAGCGCTGCTTGGCGCGCGCTCGCATGGGTGCAATCGACTTATGATCCGTTTTCGGGACCCGCCGGCTCCTTGAGCTCAATGAGCCGGGGCACCAGGCTCAGTAGCCAGGCAATGGCAATGCCCAGCACTGTCTCAAGCACACGGTACCATGCATAAGTGAGCGGATCATCGGCGCTGTCGAGTATGATCAGCGCGCACACGTAGCCGGCGACCTTTGCGCCAGCGCTTGCGTTGCACGCGTGCGCTAGCACCATGGCAATCAGGATGCCGAGCCCCACGCTCCATTGCGCCTGCCCAAATGCACTCCAAACAGCGACGCCGCACATTGCCCCGATACCAGTGGCGCTCAACCTTTGCAGGCTCAGGCGCTTGGTTTGCGACGGTGCGAAGTCGGTTACGATGATCGCGGCGACCAGCGCGTAGATCGGGCGCTGCAGTTGCAGGAATGCGGCCAGATAGCAAGCGATGCTTCCACCCACGGCAGCGCGCAGCGCGAGCTGGCTTTCCGTCAGGATACTATGCATGCCCATACGCATGGCCCAGTTCCATTGCAGGCGATCCTAGTCCTTGCAGCGCGCGCGCCCTCAGTCCGAGCGCCTGGGCCAAAGCGCAAATGCGCACAGCACCAGCAGTACGAACAACAGCCCAAATAGTCCCCGCACCAGCACGAAGCTCGGCGAGTCCTGCGCAACGAACAGCGCGGGCAGGAAATTGACGATGGCCAGGATTTTCTCAACCAGCCAGTCGAGCATCACTCCCTCCCTGGTCCGTTACCACTCGTCCTAGTGGGCCGCACCTATCAGTACCTTGAGCGGCAGAACCAGCGCCTGCAGACGCAGGATCATTGCGTGCACGATGCCGATCGTGTCGATGAGGTGAAGCCACACTCTTCTCACAAATCCAACATCGGGCTTTGCCAGCAGGTCGTGGTTGTTCGTGTAGGCGTTGGCGATACAGCTGCTGCCGGCTGTCACACCGTCCAACCCACCTTCATACAGAGGCTCGAGGAAGACGGTGAGCGTGCCTGGTCGTGTCACTTGCTGCACATCAATGAGTTGTTCCCCCGAGCGCACCTGACCTGCTGCCACGAAATCCTGCACGCTCGTGA
>DASTOW010000034.1:0-15532 GCA_035762425.1 Hyphomicrobiaceae bacterium
GATGCCGGCTTCAAGGGGCGCTACCCGCACCAGTTCTCGGGCGGCCAGCGCAGCCGCATTGGCATCGCCCGCGCGCTCGCGGTGTCGCCGGAGTTCCTGGTTTGCGACGAGGCGATCGCGGCGCTCGACGTGTCGATCCAGGCGCAGATCATCAACCTGTTCATGGACCTGCGGCAGGCCTTCGACCTGACCTACCTGTTCATCAGTCACGACCTAGGCGTGGTGCGGCACATCTCGGACCGCATCGTCATCATGTACCTGGGCCGGGTGGTGGAGGCGTCGCCGACGGCGGCGCTGTTTGAGACGCCGAACCACCCTTACACGCGTGCCCTGCTCGCCGAGGTACCGCGCATCTCCTACGAGAAGCGCCAGTTCCAGCCGATCAAGGGCGAGATCCCCTCGCCGCTCGAGCCGCCGCGCGGATGCCACTTCCATCCGCGCTGCCCGATGGCCATGCCGCGCTGCACCGAGGAAGCGCCGGTCTTGAAAGTGATCGCGCCGGGACGCCGTTCGGCTTGCCACCTGAACGATGCCTAACTCCGATATTCTCGAAAGATGTCAGCGCGGAATTTCGCGCAGCCAATAGCCGGACCCAGGGGCTGCAGCGCGCTTGCCCGCGATGACAGGGGCGCGTGCGGCGCTGCTATCCGATTTCCAGGATCAGCTTGCCCTGCGCCTTGCCCTGCTGGAGCCAGGTGAGCGCCTCCTTAATGGTGGCCAGCGGGAACGTGCGGCTGACGTAGGGATCGATCTTGCCGGCCACGTACAGGGCGAAGATTTCCTGCTGTACCCGCGCCACCCACTCGGGCGTGCGGTCGCGATAGTCCGACCATTGCAGGCCGGACACCTCGATGTTCTTCACCAGCAGGTAGTTGGCCTTGATGCTCGGAATCTCGCCGGCGGCAAAGCCGATGATGACCATGCGGCCGCGCCAAGCCATGGCCCGCAGGGCTGCACCGTTGGCGGCTCCGCCGACCGGGTCGATGACGATGTCGGCGCCGTCTCCGTCTGTGAGTTGGTGCACACGCTCGCGCAGGGCATCGCGCAGATCAGCGCTGCCGAGGTCAATCACCGCATCGGCGCCCGCTGCGCGCGCAACCTCGGCGTTGGCGTCGCCGAGCACGCCGGCCAGCACCAGTCTGGCGCCGAGCGCCTTGGCCATCTGCACGCTGGCAACGCCGATACCTCCCGACGCGCCCAGCACCAGCACCACCTCGCCCTTCTGCAGGCGGGCGCGCTCCACGAGCGCAAAATGCGCCGTTTGATAGACGAGGCCGAGCGCCGCGCCCTTGGTGAAGTCGATCGCCGCCGGCATCGCAAACACGTTGGCGGCTGCAGCAAGCAGCTTCTGTGCGAACGCGCCGTATTCGACCTGCGCGGCAACGCGGTCGCCGACCTTGAGGCCGGCCACACCGGCACCGACCGCCGCTACGATGCCGGCGGCAGCCTTGCCAGGCACGAAGGGGAGTGGCGGCTTGATCTGGTACTGGCCGGAGATGACCAGGATGTCGGGGTAGTTGATCTCGGCCGCCTTCACGTCGATCACGATCTGGCCTTTGCCCGGCACTGGATCGGGAAGGTCGCCGATCTCAAGCTTGTCAATGGGGGCGAACTCGCGAACGATGGCCGCCTTCACGTCTCCATCTCCGGGTTGTGGGCGCCGAGCGCCGGCGCCGACTTTGCATGCGCAGGTGCAGCCCGGAACGCATTGTTGATCGGCACGGGCAGGGCTGGCATGCGTGCGCCGGATTCGTTGCTGAGCCCATGCGCGAACAAGCCGCGCGCTCGGAAGTGCGCGTCCGCCAGCGCCGTCTGCACGTCCTGCACGATCGAGCAGCAGCAGTCGGCGGCATCGAAGATCGGCGCCCACTCGGCCGCGTCGCGCGCGCGCATGATCTCGGCGATGCGGGCCGCGGTGGCCGCGGGATCGCGCGCATCGTCCGCCAAACACGGCTCCAAGCCGATTGCTGCAACGAAGGGCTCCCAGAAGCGCTGCTCGATGGCGGCAACGGCGGCGACACGCCCGTCCTTTGTTTCGTAAAGGCGATAGCGCGGCGTACCGCCGGTGGTGAGATCGGTGGCATTGCCGGGCCATTGTCCGGCTGCAAAGCCATTGCCGATCGCCCAGTATGCAAACGTGAACAGACTGTCGGTCATGGCGATGTCGAGGTAGGCGCCTTGGCCGCTGGCATCGCGGTGGCGAAGGGCGAGTAGGATGTTCATCACGGCCGGATAGGCCCCGCCGGCAATATCGGCGATCAGCGCCGGCGGCACCACGGGCGAGCCTGGTGGGCCGGACGAGAGGGCCAGCAACCCGGTGTCGCCAATGTAGTTGAGGTCGTGCCCGGCGCGATCGCGGCGCGGGCCGCTCTGGCCGTAGCCGGTGATGGCGCAATAAATAATGCGCGGGTTTTGCGCGCGCATGGCTGCGTAGCCCAGGCCGAGGCGGTCCATCACACCGGGCCGGAACTGCTCCAGCACGATGTCGGCGGTCTTGGCGAGCGCCAGCACGCGATCGCGGGTGGCCGGGTCCTTCAGGTCGGCGGCAATGCTCTTCTTGCCACGGTTGAGCAGGGCGAAGTTGACGCTCTCTTTACCCCAGCGCGGCTCGTAGCTGCGCATCTCTTCGCCGCGTCCGGGGCGCTCGATCTTGAGCACCTCGGCGCCGGCTTCGGCTAGCAGCAGCGAAGCCATCGGCCCAGGCAGCAAGGTTGAGAAGTCGAGAACGCGGATGCCGTCGAGCGGAGGCATCAGCTGCGATCCCGGCGCTGCTTGGCCACGACGGCGCGGCGTGCGGGCGCATAGGCCGGCGTGCCGTACACTTCGAACAGCGCGGCTGTCACATCATAGTGGTTGGCAAGCCCGCCGCGCTCGACCCGCTCGATTGGACCGTCGCGGTAGCCGAGGCCGAGCCGGCAGGTGACATCCATGTCCTTGGCAGTGGCGAGGCCCTCGTCAAGAAAGCGCAGCGCGTCGTTGTATTTAGGGCGCACGAGGCGGTCGACGATGCGCCCTGCCTGATCCGCGCACACCACCACTGTGAAGCCCGCCTCCTCGAAAAGCGCGGTGGCGGCGGCGATCGCCTTGGGTGTGGAGTTGGGCTGACGCACCAGCTCGATGAGCGGGCTGGGCGCCTCGCTGCCGTTGCGATAGCGCGCAAAGCCCAGGACGTTGGAGCCTTCCGTGCCTGCGGCCTCGCCCGTATGCACGCCGAGGCACTCGGTGCCGAGCTCGACCAGGATCGCCGCCTTGCTGTCGTCCTTCTGCACGGGCGTGCCCAGATGCAGGACGATCTCTCCATCCGGCGTGGCGGCGGCAAGGAAGCCATCGCCTTGCGGGAACGAGCGGCTCGCACCGGCCTGCCTGATCGCATAGCGCATGGTTCAGCCTCCGAACATCGCGTTGCCGTCGTACTTGAAGAAGCCGCGGCCCGTCTTGCGGCCCAGCCAGCCGGCCGCCACCATGCGGCGCAGCAGCGGCGGCGCGGCGGCGCGCGCATCGAGCGTGATGGGATGAAACGCCTCGCACAGACGCACCTGCGTATCGAGGCCGATCAGGTCGATGAGCTCCAGCGGGCCCATCTTGTAGCCGAAGGCGATCTTGATGGCTGCATCGATGCCGGCCGGGTCGGCGACGCCGGCCTCCACGGCGCGGATGCAGTCGTTGTTGAAGGGAATCAGCAGTGCATTGAGGATGAAGCCCGGTTTGTCCTGCGTCTTGACGGGGAGCTGGCCGGCCGCCTCGCACCACGCCCAGGCTTGTGCGAGGGTGTCCTTGGAGGTGGCGATGCCGGGCGAGACCTCGATCAGCTTCATGAGCTGGGCTGGCAGGCAGAAGTGCAACCCGACCACGCGGTCATCGCGCCCCGACGCGCCGGCGATCTCGGTGATCGACAGCGTCGAGGTGTTGGAGGCGAAGATGGTGTGGGCGGGACAGATGTTGTTCAGCTTGCCGACCAGCTCGCGCTTGACGGAAAGGTCCTCGAACACGGCCTCGATGACGAGGTCGGCCTTGGCTAGCTCGTTGAGCGATGTGGTGCGCATGAGGCGGCCCAGCACCGCGTCCTTGTCGGCAGCGCTCATCTTGCCGCGCTCCACCGATTTGGCGAAGAAGCCGTCGGTTTGGCGCGCGGCGCGATCGAGGGCCGGCATAGCCACGTCGTAGCAGATGGTGGAGAAGCCCGCTCGCGCCGCCACGATGGCGATACCGGCGCCCATGGTGCCGCCGGCTCCGCACACGGCAACGGTCCTGATCTTGCTCATTTCGTGACGAAGCTCCGTCCGATCAGCTGCCGGTGCACCTGATTGGTGCCTTCCCAGATCTGGGTGATCTTGGCGTCGCGCATCAGGCGCTCGACGCGGTTGTCGCGGATATAGCCGTAGCCGCCGTGCATTTGCACGGCCTCCGTGGTCATACGCATGGCCAGGTCGGAGGCACGCAGCTTGGCGATGGAGGCCTCAATGCCGACGCCGCTGGCTCCGCCATCGATGAGGTCGGCGACATGATCGAGCCAGGCCTCGCACATGGCAAGCTCGCTGGCGAGGTCGGCGAGCAGGAACTGATTGGCCTGGAACTCGGCGATGCGGCGTCCCGATTGGCGCCGCTGGTTCATGTAGGCCGTCATGTCCTTGAAGGCGGCGGTGGCGATGCCGAGTGCATGCGCGGCAATGCTGGGCCGCGACTTGTTGAGGGAAGCGAACAGGATCTTCAGGCCGTCGCCTGGCTGTCCCAGCAGGTTGGCGCAGGGAACGCGGCATTTGTCGAAATTGAGCGCCACCGTGGAAGAGGCGCGCAGCCCCATCTTGTCCTCGGCGCGGCCCGTGCTGAAACCGGGTGTACCGATCTCCAGAACCAACGCCGAGATGGCGCCCTTGGCGTCGTCGATCTGGCTCCACTTACCGAATATGAGCAGCAAATCCGACTTGTCGCCGCTGGTGATGAAGGTCTTGCCGCCGTCAACCACGATGCAGTCGCCATCGGGCCTGAAGCGCGTGCGCATTGCGGTGGCATCCGAGCCAGCCTCCGGCTCGGTGATAGCAAGGGAGGCAAGGCCGCCGTCGGCGATGCGCGGCAGCAGGCGAAGCTTCTGCTCCTCGCTGCCGAAGTCGATCAACGGCTTCATGGCATGGAAATTGGTGGCGTAGATGATGCCGGTCGAGGCGCACGCTTCGGACAGGATTTTCACCACCGCCAGATACAACTTGTAGCGCGCGGGACTGCCGCCATAGGCCTCCGGCATGAACAGGCCGTTGAGGCCAAGCGCCTGGATGTGCGCGATATTGTTGTCAGGAAACGCACCCGTCCTGTCGTGGGCCGCGGAGGCCGGTGCAATCACGTCATCGGCCAATCGCTGCACGGCGTCGAGGATGGCTTGCTCCTCCTCGCTCCATTGGCGCTGGCGCTCCAGCTGTTGGAAGATGTTCATGGGCTGGTCCTCAATGGAACATGCCCTGGCCACCGTCGATGTAGATGGTCTCGCCGGTCAGAAAGCCGAGGTCGGCGCGGAACAGCGAGCCGACCAGCCGCCCCACTTCCTCCGGAGCGCCCGGCCGGGCCACCGGGATGCGCCGCTTGATCCAGGCCTTGACGCTGTCCTTTTCGCGGAATTCGGCATTGAGGTCGGTAGCGATGTAGCCTGGCGCTACATCGACGATGCGGATGTTGTCGGCCGCCCACTCGACCGCCATGCAGCGGGTAATGGCGCCGATCGCCGCCTTCGATGCGCAGTAGGCGACGCTGCGCGACACGCCCATCTTGTCGAAGAACGAGCCGATGTTGACGATGAGCCCGCCGCCGGTTTGCTTCAGGTGCGGGTAGACTTCGCGCGAGGCCACCACCACCGACGTTGCATTGATGCGCATGACGCGTTCGAAGTCGGCCGCCGACATCCGATCGCTCTTGTGCTCCTCGTACACGCCGGCGTTGTTGACGAGGCCCGCGATCGGCCCGCGCGCCGCCACCGCCGCTATGGCCTTGGCGATGCCAGCCTCGTCGGCGACATCGCATGCAAAGCCTTCGCCGGCTGCCGTCTCGCCCGAGCGGGTCAGACCTGCCACGCGTGCGCCGCCGGCCGCCAGCTCTTTGGCGATAGCCGCGCCGATGCCGCGTGTCGCGCCCGTGACGATGATATAGCCTTCAGCCATCGATGAACCTCGGTTTGCGCTTTTCCTGGAAGGCGGCGGTGCCTTCCTCGGCATCCTTGGTCTGGAAGGCGACCGTGGACAGATCCGCCTCGATCTTCAGACCCTCGTGGATCGGCACGTCGAGGGCGCGCTGCACGGCCGAGCGGGCAAAGCCCAGGGTCGGCAGGCTATAGCCGGTGAACTCGTGCGCGAAGGCCAGGCCGGCCTCGATGGGGTCGCCCTCCACCAGCCGGTTGACGAGGCCGATGCGCTCGGCTTCCTCAGCCAGCACGGTGCGGCCGGTCATGATCATCTCAAGCGCGCGGCTCTCGCCGATCACGCGCGGCAGGCGCTGCGTGCCGCCGTAACCCGGAATAAGCCCCAGCTTGATCTCGGGCAGGCCCATTTTGGCGTTGCGCGTCGCCAGGCGAAAGGTACAGGCCAGCGCCAGTTCGAGGCCGCCGCCAAATGCAAAGCCGTTGATGACGGCGACCGACGGCAGCGGCAGGGTGTCGAGCTTGGCGAACACGGCCTGGCCCAGCTCGGCGCCGCGCTTCTGCGCCACCAGGTCGCGATTGCGCAGCTCCTTGATGTCGGCGCCGGCACAAAAAGCTTTGGGGCCGGCGCCCGTCACGATTAGGGCGCGGGCCGTGGAGGCAGCAACCTCGTCGAAGGCCGCACCGATGCGGCGGATGATGTCGAAGGACAGCGCATTGAGCGCTTCCGGCCGGTTGAGCACCAGGATGGCGCAGTCGTCACGGGTAGACAGCTCGACAGACATCACTGGGCTCCTGTTGACGGATGGCGGACCGGCTCCGGCGCCAGCTCGCCGCGCTTCACCATCTCAACCAGATGGCGCTTCAGGATCTTGCCGCTGGCTGTCAGCGGGAACTCGTCGAGGCGGACGAAGAACTCAGGCATGTCATACTTGGACAGGCCCTCGCGGCCAAGGTGGCTGAGCAGTTCGCTGGCCAGGATGCTGCCGGTTATGGCGATGCAAACGCGCTCGCCCAGCCGTTCGTCGGCCACCGGAAAGCAAGCGACGCGGGCTACCTGCACATGCCGCAGAGCCAGCGCCTCAATGTGCGCCGGATAGATATTGTGGCCGCCGCGGATGATCAGATCCTTGGACCGCCCGACCACCTTCAGGTTGCCGCGTTCATCAAGCACGCCGAGGTCACCGGACATGAACCAGCCGTCGCGGTTGAAGCTCATCTCGGTTGCCACCTGGTTGTCGAAGTAGCCGAGCATCAGCGCGCCCCCGCGGCCGCCGATCTCGCCCACCTCGCCGATGGCCACGGGGCGGTCGCGATCGGCGGCATCGAACAGGCGCACCTCGTAACCGGGGCCGCCGCGTCCGCAGGTCGCCACGCTGATGTCAGTGTCATCGTCCGGGTGTGTGTACTGGTGCGAGGAGTTTTCCGTCATGCCATAGATGTTCTGCGGCTGGATGCCCTGGGCGACGAAGCCGGCTGCCAGCGAGGGCGGAATCGGCGCACCCGCCATGTAGAACACGGCGACCTTGCCGAGCCGCTCGATGCCGCGCGCCTTCTGCTGGGCGAGCACGTCCATGGCGTGGGTAGGCACGCCCAAGACGTAGGTGGCGCCCGTGTCGATGATCCAGTCGAGGGAGGCCTTGCCCGCCGGTGGATCGTTGGTCACGAACAGGCAGCCGGCCAGCAGCCACTGCGCGATCCCCACCCATGCTATGTGGTGCGACAGCGGCGACAGGCTGAGCAGCACCGTGTGGGGACCGTGGCTCCAGTCGCGCACCAGGTCGCGTGCGTTGGCCAGCAGCGAGTTGTCCGAGTGCATGACGCACTTTGGCGCGCCGGTGGTGCCGGAGGTAAAGGCCAGATAGGCGACCTTGTCGGGATCATCGCAGGGCGGGTGGTCGCTGGCACCCGGAGCCGGCATGGTGTCCGGCGTGTAGACGGCCCTCAGGGAAGTGACGCCGGCAAGCACCTTGTCGAAATCGACGCGGGCGCGATCGGCGCCCGCGCCCGGTTCGGTCAGCAGCGCGCGGGCGCTCAGTCGCTGCAGAAGCGTGCCGATTTCGCCGCAGGTAAAGGTGCGGTGCAGGGACGGATTGCAAGCAATCCCCTCGCGCGCGCAGGCAAGAAACATGACGATCGCTTCGGCGCGGTTCGACATCCAGATCGATACGCGGTCACCGCCGCCGATGCCTTTGCTCCGCAGCTCGGCGGCGACCCCATCCACCCAGTTCAGCAACTGGGCCCACGTCAGCGTGCGCCGTCCGTCCTGCAGCGCCGCCGCGTGCGGCCGTTCGGCCGCCTGCCGCGCCATCAGCGCGTAGAACGTGTCCGGCCGCCAGACGCCCTGATCGTAGTAGCGCCGGGCCGCAGCTGGATGGTGCAGGGTCAGGAATGGACGCACGGCTGGAAGCCCCGGCTACTTTCCGAACTTGGACGGGTCGGGTTTGCGCTTGGCAGCGAATGCCTGCGACAGCTCCTTGCTTTCGTCGCTGTGCAGATAGCTGCGCAGCAACAGATCGTGCGCCATGCGCGATAGGCCGGACACACCGCCATGTCGGGCATTGAAGGCGGCTTTGACCGAGGCCAGCGCGAACGAGCCGCGTTCGGCGATCTCGAGTGCGAATGCGCGTGTTGCAGCCTTCAGCTCGGCGTCTGGCACCACCGTGTTGATGAGGCCCATGGCAAGCGCTTCGCGCGCGCTAATCTTGGGATTGCGAAACCAGATCTCCTTGGCGCGCTTCTTGCCAACGAGGTCTTCCAGGTACCAGGTGCCGTAGCCCGCATCGAACGAACCCATCATCGGCCCGACTTGGCGGAAAACCGCGCTCTCCTTGGCGACGGTGCAGTCGCACAGCATCTGCAGGACATTGCCGCCGCCGACGGCGAAGCCGTTCACCGAGGCGATCACCGGCTTCTGCAGCTTCTCGATCGACTCGTACATCTCCAGGGTCGGCAGCGTGCCGGCGTAGAGGGTGGTGTCCTCCATGCCCTCCTTGCGCCCGCCGATGCAGAAGAACTTGTCGCCGGCACCGGTCAGCACGATGACGCGGGTGCGTGTCTCACGGCGGATGTCGTTGATGCAGTCGCGGATCTCATGGCACATGACCGGTGTGAACATGTTGCCGTCGTCGGGCCGGTTGAGCGTGATGGTGCCGATCGGACCGTCTTCCTCGTAGCGGATGGTCTCGTAGCTCAAGTGCCTTCTCCTTGGGGTGTCGCCAACTCATCTTGCGAGCGCAGGCCGCCGCAGTCCATCACGCCAGAGCGCTCTTCCGCAACAGGATCATAGCAGGTCCGCGCTGGCGTCCTGCCTGGCAATTGCCGTGTCAATGGCCGCCGGCTCAGCGGAACATGTCCAGCGTGCGGGGGCGGACCAGATCCCGCGCGCTGCCGTCGCCTGGTGGGTAAGGAAAGCCGCGCACCATCACGATCGGCCGGCCTTCATCGGCCTGCCCCATCAGGAGGGAGGCAGCGGCGGCCACCTCGTCGGCCACGCCGACCTCGGTCGAGCGCAGCGTGCGGCCGTGCCGGTCCGGTTTGCCTCGCAGGTCCAGCAGTGCCGGAAGCCCGCTGGCGCCAAGGGCGGTGCCGACCGTGCCGTTGCGCCAGGCGCGGCCGAGGCTGTCGTTGATGACCACGCCGAGCCTGGCGTCGGTCGCTTTCTGCAGGCGATCGCGGATCGCGGTGGCGCTGCCGTCTGGATCGCGCGGCAGCAGGAGCACGCGTTCGTCCGCGCCGGCTGGCTCCAGGTTCGACGCGTCGATGCCGGCGTTGGCGAGCACGAGCCCCAGGCGGTGCTCCACCACGATCACATCGGGCCGATGGCGCACCACCTCGTGCGATTCCTGCAGCATCAGCTCGACAACGCGTGGGTCCTTGCGCGCGGCGTGCGCCAGCTCGTTGGCACGGGCCGACGGAGTGACATCGGCCAGGCGGACGTAGCGGTCCTCGGATTTCGATACGATTTTCTGCGCCAGCACCACGACGTCGCCGTCGCAAAGCTGCTCGCCGGCGCGCGCAACGCCGGCCAGGATCAGCGCCGCGAGATCATCGCCTGGCCGCACCTCCGGCACGTCCGGCAGTGCAGTCAGCGACAGTCTAGGCGCGGTCATGGCGCTATTCCACTGCTGCCAGCTTGCGGTTGGCCCCCGTCACGAGCGGAGCCAGCGCCGGCGCGTTGAAGGAGGCGGTGCGCCGCTCGTCGCTGACCTCGCCGTAGAGCGTGGTACGCTGCTGCGCCACTCGGCCGATCGACCCAATCAGCGTCTGCATCGCCTCGGGGCCAAGCTCCTGGCCGTGCTCGGTGCCGGCGGCGCGCGAGATGCTTTCGTTCATAAGTGTGCCGCCAAGATCGTTGGCGCCGGCGTTGAGACAGGCCGCCGCGCCCTCCTGTCCCATCTTCACCCACGAGGTCTGGATGTTGGGGATCAGCGGGTTGAGTACCAGACGGGCCACCGCATGCATCAGCCCGGCCTCGCGGTAGGTCGGCCCTTTGCGGGCGCGTCCGCGCAGATACATCGGCGCTTCCATGTGCACGAACGGCAGCGGCACGAACTCAGTGAAGCCGCCGGTTTCCTCCTGCAGGTCGCGGATCGCGAGCAGGTGACGGGCCCAGTGCACCGGCCGCTCCATATGGCCGTACATGATGGTGGCCGTGCTGCGCAGCCCGGCGCGATGCGCCGCGCGCATGACGTCAAGCCATGCGCCGGTCTTCAGCTTGTCCGGACACAGCTCGGCGCGCACCTCGTCGTCGAGGATCTCGGCGGCGGTGCCTGGCAGCGTGCCGAGGCCGGCCTCCTTCAACTGCAGCAGAAAATCGCCAACTGGGATGCCGAGCGTGGCTGCCCCCTGCGCGACCTCCAGCGGCGAGAAGGCGTGGATGTGCAGGCCTGGTTGC
Source organism: Hyphomicrobiaceae bacterium (assembly GCA_035762425.1). Lineage (GTDB taxonomy): Bacteria > Pseudomonadota > Alphaproteobacteria > Rhizobiales > Hyphomicrobiaceae > AWTP1-13. The sequence continues at coordinate 11,016 of DASTOW010000034.1, forward strand.
GCCTCGCGAATAGCGCGCGCGATGGCCAGGTAGGTGGCACCCGTGTAGTCGGGATGGATGCCGCCCTGCAGGCACACTTCGGTGGCGCCGCGCTGCCAGGCTTCGTGCGCGCGGCGTATGATCTCGGAGAGCTGCAAATCGTAGGGCTCGCCGCGCAGGGCCGCGTGCTTCTTGCCCTTCGAGAAGGCGCAGAACGCGCAGCGAAAGTAGCAGATGTTGGTGTAATTGATGTTGCGATTGACGACGTAGCGCACGACATCGCCGCTCACCTGGCGACGAAGGCTGTCAGCGGAGTGCAGCACCAGCTCGCAACTGGCATCGCGGGCGGAGAACAGCCGTACGATGTCTGGCGGATCGAGGCGGTGCCCGTCCATGGCCCTGGTGATGGCGTGTTGTACCTTCGGATCCTGCGAGCCGAGGCGCGGCGTCGCGACAGGCGGCTTCGTCGAGGTGCCGGGCGACCAGCGGTCCTGGCGCGCAAGGCCATCTGCATCGATGCAGCGGCGCACGCGAACGGCGAGCGCCGGCGCCAGCCATTTGTCCGGGGCCAGAGCGTAGCTCGGATACACGGGCAAGCGATTGACCAGCGCCTTGCCGGCGCCGGCTGTGCGTTCGGCGAGCGCAGTGATCTGCGGCCACGCGGCTTCGGGGTTCACGTGGTCGATGGTGACCGGCGAAATGCCGCCCCAGTCGTTGATGCCGGCGCCGATCAGACGCTCGTAGCCGGATGGCGTCAGGTTCGGAGGGGCTTGCAGATTGCTATCCGCACCAAGCAGGATGCGCGCCACCGCCACCGTCCACAGCAGGTTATCGAAGTCCGGCTCTTCGGCCCCGGCCATCCTAGTGTCGGCCTTGGCGCGGAAGTTCTGCACAATCACTTCCTGGATGTGTCCGTGGCGGTGGTGCAGATCGCGAATGGCCAGCAGCGCATCGATGCGCTCCTGGCGCGTCTCGCCGATGCCGATCAGGATGCCGGTGGTGAACGGCACCGCCAGCCGGCCAGCGAGCTCCAGCGTCTCCAGGCGGCGGGTGGGATGCTTGTCGGGCGAGCCGTAGTGCACGCCACCCGGCTGGCACAGTCGCTCACTGGTCGACTCGAGCATAATGCCCTGGCTGACCGAAACCTCGCGCAGCGCAGCGATCTCCTCGCCCGTCATGACACCCGGATTTACGTGCGGCAGCAGGCCTGTCTCCTTGAGGACCAACTCGCACATGGCGCGCAAATAGCCGATCGTGGAGCCGTGGCCGAGCGCGTCGAGCGCCTCGCGCGCCGCGCGGTAGCGCAGCTCAGGCTTGTCGCCGAGGGTGAACAGCGCTTCGGTGCAGCCGGCCTGCTCGCCGCGGCGCGCGATGTCGAGCACCTGCTCGGGAAGCAGATAGGGGCGCTCAACCTTGCTTGGCGCCTTGGCGAAGGTGCAGTAGTGGCATACGTCGCGGCACAGCTTGGTGAGCGGGATGAACACCTTGCGTGAGTAGGAGACGATGCGGCCGTGGCCCTGGTCGCGCAGGTCGGCGGCCGCAGTCATGAGCACGGGAAGCGGTGCCGTCAGAAGCCATTGCCGCTGCTCGCCGGTGATTCCTGTCATTGTTGGTCCGCTTGCTGCATGCCAGAAGCCGTCAGCCTTCCGATTACGCGCCCTGTGGCGGGTGGTCCAGCCCTTCTTGCGCAAAGCCGGGTAGCGTTCCGCGTAGGCCGGCTACACGCGCGGCTGTTGCACGGATCCCAGGATGCGGTCGAGGGCGACCAGGGCGAACGCGATGCCCGCGAACACGACCACGAAGCCGGCCATGTTCTCCAAGCCCTGCTGATAGCCAAGTGATGTCATGTTGACGAACGGATAGGGATACCAGTCGGCCACCGCGCCGTGAACCAAGGTCCAGACGGCGTAGGCAAGGGGGGCAAGAAGCGAAGTCGCAACCATACGCCAAGGAACGCTTCCTTTTGGCACGAAAGCCATCCAGTCAATCATGAACAGCAACGGCGTGACGTAGTGCATGAGCCAATCGGCAAGCCGCTCGAGCCCATAGTCGTTGCCGATAAAGCGCAAGAAGAAAAAGTAGGTGGCGGCCACCACCATCAGGTAGCCGGCAATGGCCGTGCGCACCGATGGCGCCACAAGGAACCGCCCTGCCGTGCTATTCGGCGCGATTAGCGGCAGCAGCATCGCGAAGGCCGCCCCCGTATTGGCAAGAATCGTAAAGTAGCTGAAGAAATTGATGGTGGAAGCGAGCAGGCCTGGGCCTCTGGGCAGGTGAACTTCCAGCCAGTACTGGAGCCCAAGGGCGGCGAAGCCGGTTGCGGCGGCAATGGTGCGTAGCAGGGTCTTCATGGCGTGCTCTTGAATCAGGGTTGCTGCATGCTATCCTTCTCAACGCGTTCGCCGCAGGTTTGCGTCTGCCCTATGCACGCAATTGGTGGACAAGCGCGTCGCCGGCCCTACCAGTCACCTTTATCCCCTCCCCGTTCGAGGAGAGGCAGTAGGCTGCGCGCTAGCTGCCGACCGGCGCGAAGATGCACGTGATGACCGGCACCAGGCTGACGACATCGGGCGGACCAATGCAGATGTGCCAGAGCATGCGCAAGCTGCTGCGCTAGGGCCGAGGGCCCACTTTGTCCAAGCGAGTTCCTGTACCAACGGCCTTCTCAGGCGTCATCGTAGGCGTCACCAATCGGGACAAAGCCCGGCCTCAACCAGTACCAATGGGCGCCAGCATTTTCGAGCAATTGGTGAAGAAGTTCCGAAAACGAACGTGCGATTATTGGGCAATCGCCGACTAGTCCATGTGTCTCAGAAAAACTGTCATAGCAGCGGCCAAGACGTTCTGGGAGAAGGTCAATTGTCAGATAGTCCCCGTTTCCATCGTCGGCGATGATGTGCCAAGAGGCTGTTATGTCATCCGCATATTCTTGCCCGACGATGACGGGATTGGCTGGAACAACCCGATCTGGGGGCACTATCAACGCGTGATAGTCTTTATGCTGGAATAGCATCGCGCCCCCACACAGCTCGTAGAATCGCGCAAGGTCGTCAGGCAATCGGTACTTGGCTCCCAAGGTTGGCATCCCCTTGGAAGGAAGAAGCGAACATCCTGCAGTGTTCGCGATTTTCTCAAGAACATGCTCCACGGCTACGACCTCGCGCTATGTTCTCTTGATCTCCTCGCTTTGAGCGACATGACTTAAGAGTGGCTGAAGCAGGGTGCACACGTCAACGCGCCGCGGTGCATGGCGAGCTTCAGCATCCAAGCGCAAGTCAGTCGAGCACACCCAATATGAAGGATGCATGCGGTGCCGTCATATCAAGGCGCAATACTTCCCGACCAACGCGCGCGCCGCGCCAAGGACGAACAGGTCTACTGTTTCGAACTCGGGGAGCTCCTGGTCGTTTGCCCCATACCGACGCCAGAGGAGGAGGCGTAGCTCGAACTCGCCTACCCACTAAACACATGAAGAGCTCGAAGCTGGCCAACATCGCCGATGTCATTGCAGCCTTGAATTGCCGAGAGCAACGCGAGTCCCTATGCTGGATATGCAGGCGATGCTCGGAGCTGGTCGTGAGCGACCATCCGACGCCTGCGGTCTGCATGTTTTGCGGCGGCGGAACCTTCAAGAAGCCGTAGAGTGCCATTACCGCTCTGGTCAGTCCTCCGCGTCAGACGTTTGGCAGGGAGAAGCGCAGCTTGCCGCGGCACAGATAACCCACCCGCCGCACCGGAAGGTGCGACCCCAGAATCAGCCAGCACACACGATTATTGCAACGCCCGCCTGCGGCATCAGGAAGGTGCGCGCCTCGCGATGCGTCAGATCCACCAGGACTACGAGGCCTGGTGCCAAGCCCAACACCTCGAACCGTGCCACGGAGCACCTTCCTGCGTGAACTGCGCGATGCAAGGACAGGGACGGGGCGGAGCATAGAGGGTGGTGTGGTGCATCATGTTGCCATGGCGTGATCTTGCCGTATTTGGGAGCACGCGCGAGGATAGCCACTCGAGGCGTCGGAGGGGGTGACGCTGGAGGCGATCCACGGACCGGCGACCAAGATGGTGCCTCGAGGAGCTTTTGGCAGACTGACGTGGGCGGGGGTCTCCGGTCGAGCCCAGCAGGCGACAAGAGCGCGAGACGAGCGCAACGGGGAGTGAGGCGCGATGGCTGGTTTGAAGATCGAGGCGGTGGATGTCTTCTATCTGGCGATGCCGCGGATCGAGGACATCGGCGACGGCAGCCAGGATGCGTGCGTGGTGCGCGTCGCGGCCGGCGGGCACGTCGGCTGGGGCGAGTGCGAGGCCGCACCGCTGCCGTCGATCGCGGCGCTCGTCGCACCGATGTCGCATTCGGCGTGTCATCCGGTGGCGGCGAGCGTGCTGGGTGAGGCGATCGAGGGGCCAGAGTGCATTCGCCGCATCAACACGCGGGTGCGCGCGCGCAGTCTCGATCTCTTGCAGGCCGCGCACACGCTGTCGGGCATCGATATGGCGCTGTGGGATCTTTTGGGGCGCGTGCGGGGCGAGCCGGTGTG
>DASTOW010000035.1:0-9094 GCA_035762425.1 Hyphomicrobiaceae bacterium
GGCGTCTCCACCGTGTCGTTGAAGCGCTCGCCGTGCGCGGTCTCGATATAGGCAAAGTACTGGCAGACAGGCAGAATCTCCTCGTCGAGCAGCTCCAGGCAGCGCGGCATGTCGTCGTGGAAGTTATCGCCGTCGGAGGCCTGCGCCGCATAGATGTTCCAGTCGGACGGCGAATAGCGATCGCGCACCACCTTCAGCATCTCATCGAGCGCGCTGGAGATGACGGTGCCGCCGGTATCGGTGCTGCGGAAGAAGGTCTCCTCGTCGACCTCGGCCGCCGTGCTGGTGTGGCGGATGAAGACGATATGCACCTCGCGATAGTAGCGCGAGAGGAACACGTGCAGCAGCATGAAGAAGCGCTTGGCCAGGTCCTTGAGCGGCTCGGTCATGGAGGCCGAAGCGTCCATCAGGCAGAACATGACGGCCTGCGTGGTCGGCTTCGGCACGCGCTCGAAGCGGTTGTACTGCAGGTCGATGGGATCGATATAGGCGATGCCACGACGCAGGCGCTGCTTGTGCTCAAGCTTGGCGCGCAGCGCCGTCACCTTAGCATCGTCGACGGGCGTTTCCGCCTCAGCGGTGGCCAGTTCGGCCATGAGCTGATCGATCTCGGCCTGCGAGGGACGACGCAGGGCAATGCGCCGGCCAAGGCTCTTGCGCATGGTGCGGGCGTGGTTCAGGCGGGCAGGCGAGCCGTCCATGGTGAAGCCGGCGCGCGCCACCTTGGGTGCCTTCAGATCCTTGAGCTTGACCTTGACCAGGTTGGGCAGCTTGAGGTCGTCGAAGAACAGGTCGAGAAATTCTTCCTTGGTCAGCGTGAAGGTGAACTCGTCCTGGCCTTCGCCGTCGTTAACGCCCTGGCTACCACGACCACCGCCACCGCCTTGCGGCTTGGGGATCTCGTCGCCGACCTTGTATTCCTCGTTGCCGGGCAGAACGTAGTCGCGCGAGCCGGTATTGCGGCCAAGCGAGAAGGACGGCTCGCGCAGGCTCTTGGAGCGGATGGTGACTTTCTCGGAGCCTTCAGCCTCCGAGACCTTGCGCGACTTCAGCGAGTCCTTGATGGCCTCGCGTATCTCGGCCTTAGCACGGCGCAGGAAGCGCTGGCGGTTGCCAAGGCTCTTGGACTTCGGATTGAGACGCCTATCGACGACTTGCATGGGCTGCTGCCCGCTCCTCCCACGTCAATCTCCGCGCCGCGGCTATGCGTTCGGTCGCGGAGGCCGCCAGCTGAGCCTGCCGGCGCGGGATTGGCAAGTGACAGGCGAGCCCCCGCGCGCCAGCTCAGCTCGATTTCTTAACCCGCATATACCATTCGACGAGGCGACGCACCTGGCGGGCTGTGTAGCCACGCTCCACCATGCGCTGCACGAATTCGTCGTGCTTCTTCTCGGTCTCGCTGTCCTGCTTCTTGCCGAAGCTGATGACGGGCAACAAGTCCTCGACCTGGCTGAACATGCGCCGCTCGATGACCTCGCGGATCTTCTCGTAGCTGGTCCAGTTCGGATTCTTGCCGCCATTCTTGGAACGGGCGCGCAGGGAGAACTTGACCACCTCGAAGCGGAAGTCCTTCGGGTTGGCAATGCCAGCCGGCTTCTCGATCTTCGACAGCTCCTGCTCCAGCACCTGGCGGCTCATCAGCTGGCCGGTATCGGGGTCCTTGAAGTCGTGATCCTCGATCCAGGCGTCAGCGTAGGCCACGTAGCGGTCAAACAGGTTCTGTCCGAAATCGTTGTAGGACTCCAGATACGCCTTCTGGATCTCGTTACCGATGAATTCCGCATAACGCGGCGACAGCTCCTCCTTCAGGAACTCGACCCAGCGCGTCTCGGTCTCCTCCGGCATCTGCTCGCGACGCACCGCCTGCTCGATGACGTAGAGCAGGTGCACCGGATCGGCGGCCACCTCGTGCGTGTCGAAGTTGAAGGTCTCCGACAGAATCTTGTAGGCGAACCGGGTCGAGCCGCCATCCATGCCCTCCGTCACGCCGGCCGCATCCCGATACTCCTGGATGGTCTTGGCGTGCGGGTCGCTGTCCTTCAGGCTTTCGCCGTCGTAGACGCGCATCTTGGAATAAAGCGAGGAGTTCTCGTGCGGCTTAAGGCGCGTCAGCACAGAGAAGCGTGCCAGCATGTCAAGGGTGCCAGGGGCGATGTCGGAATCCTTGAGCTCGCTGCTGGCGAGCAGCTTCTCGTAGATCTTCTTCTCCTCGGTAACGCGCAAGCAGTACGGGACCTTGATGACGCTGATGCGATCGAGGAAGGCCTCGTTGTTCTTGTTGGCGCGGAAGCTCTGCCACTCGCTCTCGTTGGAGTGGGCGATGATCAGGCCCTGATAGGGCATGGCGCCGACGTTCTCTGTGCCGACGTAGGTGCGATCCTGCGTTGCGGTGAGAAGCGGGTGCAGCATCTTAAGCGGCGCCTTGAACATCTCGACGAACTCGAGAAGGCCCTGCGTCGTGCGGTTGAGGCCGCCCGAGTAGGAGTAGGCATCGGCATCGTTCTGGCCGAAGTGCTCGAGCTTGCGGATGTCGACCTTGCCGACCAGGGCGGAGATGTCCTGGTTGTTCTCATCGCCCGGCTCGGTCTTGGCCACGCAGATCTGGCGCAGCTTGGAGGGGTAGAGCTTGACGACCGAAAACTTGGAGATGTCGCCGCCGAACTCATCGAGGCGCTTGACCGCCCACGGCGACATGTTGCCGAGCAGCAGGCGCTCCGGAATGCCGTAACGCTCCTCGAGCGCCGGGCCCATGGAGACGGGATCGAACAGGCCGAGCGGGCTTTCAAAGATCGGGCTGATGCCGTCGTTGGTGGCGAGGACATAGATGGGGCGCTTCTCCATCAGGTCCTTCAGACGCTCGGCAAGCGAGGACTTGCCGCCGCCCACCGGGCCCAGGAGGTAAAGGATCTGCTTCTTTTCCTCGAGGCCCTGGGCGGCGTGGCGGAAGAAGCCGACGATGCGCTCGATGGTCTCCTCGAGGCCGTAGAAGTCCTTGAAGGCCGGGTAGACCTTGAGGGTGCGGTTCATGAAGATGCGCCCGAGCCGCGCATCCTTGGCTGTGTCGACGAATTCCGGCTCTCCGATAGCCGTAATCATACGTTCTGCAGTACTGGCATACATCGCCGGATCGGCGCGGCAGCCTTCCAAGTATTCCTTCAGCGTCAGTCGGTGTTGCTTCTGACTCTCATATGCCTGAGCATAGAGGTCGAAGATGTTTTCCTTTGTCGTCATTGCGCATCGCCTCTGCGTCGGCGTGTTCCAGTCAGATTAGACCAAAAAAGTGCGGCCGGCATAAGATGTGCGGAACTTTGCTTTGCCTGCGTTGCCAGATGGCGTCATTCGCCGGGTTCCTCAAGTTAAACCCCTGTCATGCAGATGGGGATTGCCCGCCTTCAACACAAACGCTTACCCCATGCAAAACCAGTGCAAATCGAGGTGCGGCTTGACCGCACGTACGTCCGGCCGCGCGTCGGCCGAACTATACACGTCCACCGTTAAGAAGGCCCCTCACCCCGGCGGGCTTGCGCGCGCCCGAATCGCACCGCCGCGACGCATTCCCGGGCAATTGGGCTAGGGTTGGGCAACCCCGTCCAGGCGCATCGGCAGACCGGCGGCCGCCATGTGGCGCTTGGCTTCACCGATGCCGTAGGTACCGAAATGGAAAATCGAGGCGGCCAGCACCGCGCTGGCATGGCCGCTGCGCACCCCTTCCACCAGGTGGTCGAGCGTGCCGACCCCGCCTGAGGCGATGACCGGCACGCTGACGGCATCGGCAATGGCGCGGGTGAGTTCGATATCGAAGCCAGCCTTGGTGCCGTCACGGTCCATGGACGTGAGCAGGATCTCACCCGCCCCCAGCCCGACGACCTCCTGGGCGTAGGCGATCGCGTCAAAGCCCGTGGGGTTGCGGCCCCCATGGGTGAAGAGTTCCCATCTTGGCTGCTCGCCCGGCTTGGACACCTTCTTGGCGTCGATAGCCACCACGATGCACTGGGCGCCAAACTTGTCGGCGCCCTCGGCGACGAACTGGCGCCGATGTACAGCGGCGGTGTTGATCGACACCTTGTCGGCCCCGGCATGCAGCAGCTTGCGGATGTCCTCGGTCGTACGCACCCCGCCACCGACGGTGAGCGGCATGAAGCAGCGCGAGGCGGTGCGCTCGACAATGCCGAAAATGGTGTCGCGGTTCTCGTGGCTGGCCGTGATGTCGAGGAAGCACAGCTCATCGGCGCCGGCCCGGTCGTAGGCGGCTGCGGCCTCGACGGGATCGCCGGCGTCGATCAGGTCGACGAAATTGACGCCTTTGACGACGCGGCCGTCCTTCACGTCCAGGCAGGGGATGATGCGGACCTTGAGCATGGCTCGTTTTGCCTGCCCGGCGTGCGCCCTGCAACCACAAACGACACGGGGGACACGGGTCGGCGGTGACAGAGCCCCGGCAGGGCTCTGTCACGAACTCGGCGGCTCAGGCCTTCTGGTCCAGCACCATCTGCAGCGGCGTCGGGTGGTAGCGGAAGCCGTCACCCTGCTTGGCCACGTGACCTACCCCAGGCCAGGGGAAATGGTAGGCCAAGAGCGGGATGCGATTGGAAGCCAGCATGTCGAGCAGCTTCACGCGAGTGTTGGCCGACTGTTTGGGATCAGTGTCGAAGGCGAACTCGATGCGGGGTTTCTCGACGAGCAACACTTGATGATGCGTAAGATCGCCGATCGCAGCCATGCTCTTGCCGTCCGAGGTGATCATATAGATCATGTGGCCGACGGTGTGGCCCGGGGCGGCGATGGCCTGGATTCCCGGCAGGAATTCCTGGCCGTCCTTGACGAATACCATGCGGTCCCGGTTGGGCAGCAGGTGTTTGCGGGCGCCCTCCACGAACGCCTTCATGAAGGCCGGCTCCTTGAGCGAAAGCTTGGCCTCGTCGGTCCAGTAGTCGAAATCGGCCTGCGAGAGATAGATCTGGGCGTTCGGGAAATTGGGCTTGCCGTCATCCGACATGATCCCCCAGACATGGTCGCAATGGGCGTGCGTGGCAACGATCGCATCGATGTCCTTGGGATCGATGCCGGCGGCCTTGAGACTGGCCGGCAGCTTGCCGGTGGTCGGGCCGAACATGGTCGATGAACCCATGCCGGTGTCGAACAGCACGAGTTTGTCGCCCGTGTTCAAGACCAGCACGTTCTGCTCGAGCACCACGTTGGCCGGCGACAGAAAATTGTCGGTCAGCATCTTGCCAATTTCGTCCTTGGTGACGCCAAGGAATGAGCCCGATGGCTCACCGAGCGGAAGGATGCCGTCGGAGACAACGGTGGCCTGCATCTTGCCGTGCGCGAAACGATAGAAGTACGGAGCCTGGTCCTTGGCAAAAAGCGCCTTGGCGTGCGCGTGCGGCAATTGCAACCGCTCGCCGACCGACAGACCGCCAGCAATGGCACCCACGCCAAGCAGCGCCTGACGACGCGAAAGTTTGTTCGCTGTCATGAGTCTTCCTCCGTGTTGTTTGTAGCGTGTTCCCGCGCAAGCGCAGGAAACGGTGATCGGCAATTGCGGCCGGCTTGGGGAGACTCGATGGAGGACGCACACCTACAATCGATCCGCCATCGGCATTTCGCTCGGCATGCTGGGCGATGCGCGGTTAAGCGTCGGTTGCGGCCATCAGCGCCAGCGCGGCCTTGGCGTCGAGGCGGCCATCGTAGAGGGCGCGGCCGGTGATGGCACCTTCGAGCTTGGCATACCGGGGCTGGAGCAGCGCGCGGATGTCGTCGAGGCCGGCGAGCCCGCCGGAGGCGATCACAGGCACGGAAATGGCATCTGCCAGCATCAGGGTGGCAGGCAGATTGAGGCCCTTGAGCACGCCGTCGCGATCGATGTCTGTGTAGATGATGGCGGCGACACCGGCATCCTCAAAGCGCCGCCCGAGATCGACGGCGGCCAGCTCGCTGGTCGCCGCCCAGCCCTCGACCGCGACCTTGCCGCCGCGGGCGTCGATGCCGACTGCGACGCGGCCCGGAAAGCGGCGGCAGGCCTCGCGCACCAGGCCCGGATCACGCACCGCGACCGTACCGAGAATGACCCGGCGGACCCCCTTGCTAAGCCACATCTCGACCGTGGCAAGGTCGCGAATCCCACCGCCCAACTGCACGGGCATTTGCACGGCGCCTAGGATGGCCTCGGCCGCCGCAGCATTGACCGGCTTGCCGGCAAAGGCTCCGTTCAGGTCGACGACGTGTAGGTAGCGAAAGCCCTGCCTTTCGAAGGCAACCGCCTGCGCGGCCGGATCGTCATTGAAAACAGTGGCCTGGCTCATTTCGCCAAGCTTGAGCCGGACGCACTGGCCGTCTTTCAGATCGATGGCGGGAAAAAGGATCATCTAAGGTCCGGCCCGGCCGATGGTGCGCGATGCAACCGTGGCCATCTGTTTGCTCAAGTTGTCGGGCATCAATGGGCGCTGCATCGTCCCCTAGTCAAGGTCGCGTCCGCGCATGTCCGCCGAGTTGATTGCCGCGCCGGTGCTGGTCCGACGCCCGCTCACCGAAACCGATGCCGTGGCTATCTGGATCGCGCGCTGGCTGCGAATCCGCCGCAAAGACCTGCTGATCCGCTATGGCTGCGACCCGCGACGCCTATACGAGATCTGGGAAGAGAAACGCTTTGCCGGCAGTCGCACCAAGGCGCTCAAGCTGTTCAATGAGCGCTATCCGGGCCTGGCCGACCGCGTGGACTACGGCCGGCACCGCACCATTCACCGGGCCGTGCCACCGGAACTGCAGCCAGGCCTGTTCGACCAAGCCTAGCGCAACGCGCCAACCTACTGGCATCACCAAAACCGGTGTCACCAAACCGGTGTCAGCAAACCGGCGCCACTAAACAGGCATCACCAAACACAAAAGAACAAACTTAGAACTTTCGCCTCGACGTGGTTATCGAATCGCGGCAATGTTCCCTCTACGTTCTCGCCGGCAAGTAGTGGTGTCCGGCGGCAACGGCCCCCTCCCCAACTCGCTGCCCACGAGCCCCGCCATGCGCACCTACCTGATCACCTACGACATCGCCAATCCGGCCCGCCACAGCCTCTCCAGCGCCATCATGCAGCTTGGCGAAGCCTGGGCCCGGCCGCTGGAAAACACCTGGTACGTGCAAAGCTCAGAGCGTCCCGGCGCCCTGGAGGAGCGGCTCAAGGATCACCTGGACAGCGAGGATGGGTTGCTGATCCAGCAGGTCGAAGCCAATGCTGTGCTGCTCAACACGGCGCTGCGCTGGTTCAAGAAGCGCCGCCCCGAGGTCGCGAGCCATACCGCCAACGTTGTTGCGTTCCCAGTAAGCCAGCTGCCTGAAGCCAAAGCGGCCTGAGCCCCTCGGCGGCCTCCCCCGGGCCGCTCTCAGGGCCGCCACTTCAGGAAATTGCAGATGAGCCGTAGTCCCAGCGTCTGGCTCTTCTCAGGGTGGAACTGTGTGCCCGCGATGTTGTCTGCCCCCACCATCGCGGTCACCGGTCCACCGTAATTCGCTTCCGTCACGACCGCCGCCCGATCTGTGGTGGCCAGGTGAAAGGAGTGCACGAAATAGGCGTGCAGCCCGCTGGGTCCGGTCGGAATACCGGCCAGCAGCGGGTGCGGGTTCACGACATCCAGCGTGTTCCAGCCCATATGCGGGATCTTGAGCGCCGGGTCGCTCGGCTCGATCGCCCGCACGTCGCCCTTGATCCAGCCGAAGCCCGGCGTGACACGAAACTCTAGGCCGCGCTCTGCCATCAATTGCATGCCAACGCAGATGCCGAGGAACGGCCGGCCCTGCCTGCGCACGGCGCTCTCAATCGCCTCGTACATACCGGGCACGGCGTCGACACCGGCCCGGCAATCGGCGAATGCGCCGACACCCGGCAGCACGATGCGGTCGGCGGCGGTGACATGGGCTGGGTTGTCGCTCACCTCGATGCAGGCATCGGCCTCGCTTTCGCGCGCCGCCCGCTCAAAAGCCTTGGCGGCCGAGTGCAAATTGCCCGACCCGTAGTTGATGATCACAACGCGCTGCATGCAGCTTTCGGGGTCAGGCCCGCGCTCCCCTCAACGAGCCGATCACGGGCCAGCGGCGGCTCGACGATGGTTTATCCTCCCCTGTTGGCCTGAGGATCGGCTGCGCGGGCAGCCACCCATCGAAGAAGCGCCGCTCGCATTCGTCACGGTTACGCCCGGACACTGCGCCCAGCATGAGCCAGCCCTTGCGATCGAGCGCCCAGCGGCGCAGCGTATCCGCCTCGAAACCGATCAGCAGGTTCAGAGCGAACATCACCAGCCCGACGGTGCTCTCGGTGAGCCCGCCGTATTTTTGCGCAAGTCGCAAAGCCGCGACTGCCAAGATGTAGCCCAGCAACGCCCACCACAGCCGGTGCACCAGCATCCACAGCGGCGCCAACAGCGCGGCCATCCAGGAGAAACCGTCCTTGACGAAGGTGAGCTTGTCGGCCCGCTCGATACGGTCGGCCGGCGGGTTCGGCGGCTCGTGCACGGTGAAGGTGACCAGGCCCATAAGCAACGTCCAACGAATTGCGGATGATCGTTCTATTCGGTCTTTACGATCATTGCGAGCGCATATGCAGTGCAGCATTATCATGCGACATTGGGTTACGGATTGGTCGACAGATCGGCGAATTGAGCGAGCAGCATGAGCGAGCCTCCGATTTCGCGCGGCTTCAAGGGTCGCAAACGCCAAGATGTGCAGGCAGGGCGCGTGCCGCCGGGCCAGCACCTCACCTCCGACTTCCCGGTGCTGTCCGCGGGTCCGACGCCGGAGCCCAAACTTCACAGCTGGAGCTTCGCGCTCCAGGAAGAGGGCTCGCTGCTCGGCAAGTGGAGCTGGGATGAGTTCGGCGCGCTGCCGCAGACGGAAGTGACTGTCGATATCCATTGCGTGACCACGTGGTCGAAGCTCGACACGCGCTGGCGGGGCGTGACCATCGATGCGCTGCTCGAGGCTGCGGGCCTGGACGAGGCGCCAACCGCCTATGCCATGATCCACTGCGACGGCGGCTACACCACCAACGTGCCGGTCGAGGACCTGATCGAAGGCAAGGCCATGGTGGCAACGCACTATGATGGC
>DASTOW010000036.1:0-8191 GCA_035762425.1 Hyphomicrobiaceae bacterium
GCCCTTCGATGCCAAGCGCTCGCTGTTCGAGGTAACGACCGTGATGGTTGCAAGCGAGCTCGGCCGCACCATGCGCGGCGTTGACCTGCCGATCGACCAGACCGGTACCAACCACAACCAGTTCTCCAACTCGATCCTGATCGGCGGCAAGGGCATCCGCGCCGGCCTGGTGATCGGAGCCTCCGACCTCGCCGATGAGAAGGCAACCGTCTCCAAGGCGCACCTCGCCCTGGACGGCGTGCTGGAGAAGACCATGGGTTTGCCCTTTGACTTCTCCACCCTAAAATCCCGGCCCGACCAGCCGGACGCCTTCGACATCAAGGACTATCTGACCATCGGCTCGGTCGTTAACACCGTCTATGCGCTGTTCGACGTGCCCAAATCCAACTATCGCTCGTTGCGCCGCGACCTGCCGGCGGCCCCGGTTCTGCACGGCCTGCTCGTCTGACCTGCGAGCGCATGCAATGCTCGCGGGGCCATAACACCTCCAAGGAGCCTGCTGTGATGATCGAGACGTCCGCTACCATGTATGCGGCCAGGCTGAGCGGCGGACTTGTCGATCGCAATGGCCCCAGCACGTGCATCCTATCCGTGTCCTGCAGATCGCCAGAGTCGCTCAACATCGGCCACCCACGGCAACGCATTGCGCGATCAGGACGCTGGCGATCAGGACGCTGGCGATTAGGGCACTCGCGATCAGGGCACTAGCGTGGACACCGCGTCGCTTCGCCTGCGTGTCAACCTGCTCGGCTGCGCAGCACTGGCCGGCTACACCGTGCTGACCGTGCTGTCCTGGGTGCAGGCGCCGGCGCTGTGGCGGGCCGAGAATGCCGGCAACATGCTGGCCTTCTTCGCCGAGCTGGCGTTGCGCTTTCCCGTTCTTGGCTACTATCACTCCTTCACGTCCAGCGAGGCCGTGATCGTCAGCACCTGGGCCCCCCTTGGGCTGGTGACACTGGCGTGTGTCCTCCTCGTCCTGCTGCTCGCGCGCCCGGCAACGCCGGCGGACGCCGCCGTGCAGCAGCTCATCTTCAACTGGTCGCTCGCCTTCGCTGGCGTTTGCCTGCTGGCGTTTCCGGTGTTCACGCAGGACATGTGGCTGTCGGCGGTGTGGGGCCGCATGATCGCCACAGGCGTCAATCCCTACTACCAGATGTTCACGCCGGAGATGCTGGCCGGACTGCCGCTCGACCATTTCCCGATGGTCATGTCGTACGGGCCGCTGTGGGGCCTGTTGTCGACCATAGTCATGCTGGTGGCCGGCAACAGCGTTCTCGCCGCCGGCATCCTGTTCAAGGCCGTGCTGGCGGCCGCCTGGGCCGGCTCGCTCGTCCTCATTGACCAGATCACGCAGGCGCGGCCCGTGCGCGAGCGGTGTGTGGCGCTGGCCATGTTCGGATGGGCACCTTCGAGCGTGTCGCAGTCCCTGGCTGAGGGCCACAACGACATCGTGCTGGTCGCCTTTGCGTTGCTTTGGCTGCTCCTGCTGCTACGGGCGCACTCGGCCGCACCGGTGGCACTCGTGGCGTCGGTTCTGTGCAAATACGTGACCGCACCTCTGCTGCTGATCGATGCAATCGCCGCCTGGCGCCGGCAGCGCGCCGGCTGGACGCAATTCCTGACACGGCAGGTCGCGCCAGTCCTGCTCGGGCTCGGCACGCTTGCCGTGTTCTACCGGTCGCCCGCCTTCTTTGAGGGCATCAGGGTCGTCAGCGAGTGGCACTTCCTGCGCCCGAGCGATGCCCTGCTGGCTATCGAGCAGGCGACCGGCCTCTACACGCTGGCGCTGCGCATCGCCGTGGCCGCGTTCTTCGTCTTGCTCGCCGCCTATTGGAGCGCCGTCTCGTTCTGGGCGCCGACCGTGACAAGTCTGCAAAAGGCGGTGATCGCCATCATGGCCGCCGTATTGTTCGCCGCGGTCAGCCACGTCTGGCCCTGGTATGCCATCTGGGCATTGGCGCCGGCCGCCCTGCTTCCCGACTGGTGGCTCTCCCGGTTCGTGTTCGGCGTGTCGCTCAGCATGCCGTTCACGCTCGCCGCCTGGTGGAGCGAGCCGTTCCCCCACCACATGGAGTTTGCGGCGCTGGTTGTGTACGCCACTGCCTGTGTGTGGACGGTCGCAACCGCTGCTCGAGCACGGCCGAGCTGACGCCACCCGACAGCGGACGGCAGACGCGGGCCGATGAATGGACATTCAGGAACTCAGGCGATCCGACAAAATTTGTGACCGCAAGAACACACTTTCGACTTCCGCCGGGGCCTGGCGTCAGCGCATTATGTCCTGGTCCGTTGCGACCTTACGGTTCGCGGGCTAGCCTGCGACGCTCGCGGACGAGTTGGTGCGCGGATACATTCGGGGGTGCGTACACGGTTGCCCAAGTAACCCGTACGCGCTGTTATCTTGCAGCATCAGCTGCTCCACTGCCGGCCCTGGGTCCGGTGCGCGAGGGGTTTTGCCATAAACCGGGTCGAGCAGAATTTCTCCGCCAAGCAGGGGGTGTTGGCGGCTCTCATTGAGGGGCTCCGGCTTCATCAATGGGCCAAGAACGTCCTCATTTTTGTCCCGCTCCTGCTATCAGGCACCATCCAGAGCCTCGACGCGTGGATCGCCTGCGTGATCGGATTCTTTGCCTGGGGCATCCTGGCCTCGGCCACGTATCTGCTGAACGATCTGCGTGACCTTGAATCCGATCGCGGCCACTGGTCAAAGTGGCGCCGGCCGATCGCCCGCGGTGCCCTGCCTATCCCCCTTGCGGTGGCAACGGCCATCACCGGTATCGCCGCCAGCTTCGCCATCGGCTGGACGCTCACCGTGGGCGCGCTCCTGATCCTCATCGCCTACGCGGTGCTGACCATCACCTACTCGCTGTGGCTGAAGCGCCTGCCGATCATCGACGTGTTCCTGCTCGCGTCCCTCTACACGTTGCGCCTGTTTTTCGGCATCGAGCTGGCCGCCATCTCCTACTCGCCCTGGCTGCTGGTGTTCTCGATGTTCGTGTTCCTGTCGCTGTCGCTGGCCAAGCGCTACACCGAGGTCGGCCGCGGTGGCAGCTTCGGCCGCGAGACGGTCGAGGGGCGTGGCTATGTTGCCAAGGACGCACCGCTGATCTTCGGCCTCGGCCTATCGACGGCTGCCAGTGCGGTGCTGATCATGGTGCTCTATCTCATCAACGAGGCGTTCGGCGCCACCTTCTACCGTACGCCCCTGCTGCTCTGGCCCGTGCCAGGCCTGCTGTTCCTGTGGCTCGGCCGGATCTGGCTGCTGGCCGGCCGCGATGAGCTGGACGACGATCCGATCCGCTTTGCCATTCGCGACGCGGTGAGCCTGGGGCTCAGCGCCGCCATTACGCTGTCGTTCGTACTGGCATGGCTTGTCTGATCTAAGAGTAGCGTCAATGAGCGCAGCGTCCCTGGCGCGCAAGCTGGCCAGCAACCGCATCGCAGTCTGGATTGCCTGCGTGCTCGGCGGCGGTGCCATCCACCTCTACCTGTGGCAGGTATCCGAGCCGCCGGACCTGTTCAGCGATTTCTACAAGGCCTACTACCCGGCCGCCGAATACCTCCTGGAAAAAGGCCTGAGCGCCACCTGGCCGCTCACCGAGGCCGCCGCCGGCGGCTTCGTCAACATCCCGATCGTCGCCTGGTTGTTCGTGCCGTTCGTGATGCTGGGCGAAGAGGAAGCCGGATGGGCGTTCCTGGCCTTCGGCGCGGCCACCGCGCTGGCCGCATGGTGGCTGCTGGCGCGCATGCGCCGCCCTGAGGCAATGAACACGGCGCCGTTGCTGCTGTTGCTCGGCCTCGCCAACGGGCCGATGATCAACAGCCTGCGTGAGGGCAACACCACTCACATCATTCTGCTGCTGATCGTGCTGGCGTTCGTGCTGTGGCGGTCGGGCTGGGATTTCACGGCCGGCTTGCTGCTCGGGCTCTGCGCTGTGATCAAGCTGCCGCTGCTGCTGTTTGGTGCCTACTACGTCCTGCGCGGCAAGTGGCGTGTGGTGGTGGGCGGCGTCACGTCGATTGCCACGGCCGTGCTGCTATCGCTCGCCGACTATGGCCTGCAGGGCAACATCGGCTGGTACAAGGACAGCGTCGAGCCGTTCCTGGGCGGCGTCATCCCGGCCTTCAACGTGCAGTCCATCGACGGCTTTCTGGTTCGCCTCTGGACCGGCGAAGGCCGCCTGCACGACTGGGATCCGATGGTGCCGGAGGTGCTGCACAAGGTGATCCGCAATATTCTCTTCCTGCTTGTTTACGGCGGCGCCATCTGGCTCGGCTGGCGTGCCACCCGCGCCGAGCCGCCGCCCGCCATCAACGGCAGGCTCAGCGCGCGCGATACGCTCGAATTCGTGCTGGTGATCACCATCGCCATCATCACGAGTCCCATCTCGTGGACGCACTACTACCTCCTGCTTCTGGTTGCCTGGGGCCTCTATCTGGGCGGCCAGCTGTCGGTGCCGGATGACCGCACCACCCGCTGGCTGATGTGGATGAGCCTGGCGCTGACCTCGCTGCCGGTCGTTATTCCGGAGCATTCTCCCAACTTGATCACCGAAGTACTGGCGCGCACGGTCGTGTCGGCCTGGTTTTTCGGGGGCTTGCTGATGCTGGCAGCGCTGCTGCGCGCGCTGTGGAAGTTGGTGCCGTCGAACACGTTGCAACCCAATCACGCGGGTAGCCATGTCACGCCATAGCTACACATGGAGCGACACAAGCGCGCCCTTCACATTGCGCCTGGGCCTGTTCCTGCTGTTCTGCGTCGTCGTCCTAAACGGCCTGATTTACGTGACGGCACCCGAGCAGCTGAAAGAGAACGCGCTCAACCACAGCTGGGATGTCGTGCATGGCCGCGGCTCGGATGATTCCTGGGGCGCCATGCAGGCCGCGCTCGACTATTTCAAGACACCCAACACGACACCGCTCTATTCCGAGATCTTCTTCAATCGCCTGTTTCGCTTCCAGTACCCGCCATCAGCGCTGTTTGCCTTGCAAGGCATGCAATGGCTGGCGCCCGACAATGTTCGCACCGATGAGAACCAGAACTTTCCCGGAGTAACCCTGAACGACATCATCGGCTGGGTCTTTATTCTGGCGACTGCTGCCGCCGTGGCGACGCTGCTCGAGCTGCAGGTTCGCAAGCGCTACGACGTGCACGCGCGTGCGCTGACCGTGGCCCGCGTCGTCATTGCGGCGGGGTTCACGCTGACCTTCTATCCGGTCGTCAAAGCCTACTCGCTCGGCCAACTGCAGGTCTGGATCAACGGCCTGTTTGCCGTGGCCCTGCTCGGTTGGGCACTTGGCTGGAGAGCTGTGTCGGGGATCCTGGTCGGGCTGACCTGCCTCATGAAGCCGCAATACGTCCTCTTCCTGCCTTGGGCGCTGCTGCGGATGGAGTGGCGCTTTCTGGTGGCGTGCGCTGCCACGGTCGCCATCGTGCTTGGCGCCTCGGTGCTGGTGTTTGGCTTTGCCAACCACATCGACTACCTGCGCGTGGTCTCGTTTCTGGGCGAGCGCGGCGAGGCCTATTACCCCAATCACTCCATCAACGGCCTGCTCAACCGCGTCATGGGCCTTTACGATCCCGAGCAATACTCGATCCTCGAGTTCATCGCCGGCCAGTTTCCGCCGTTCAATCCCTGGATCTATGGGCTCACCGTGACGAGCTCGATTGTCATTCTTGCCGCCGCACTTGCGCATCGCAGCACAGTCGGCGATCCCGACCGCCTGTACGACGTATGTCTGATGGCGCTCAGCTGCACGGTGGCCTCGCCCATTGCCTGGGAGCACCACTACGGCATCCTGCTGCCGATCTTCGCCGTGCTGGTTGTGGCGGTCGAGCCCAAGCCGCTGGCGCTCGGACTGCTGGCCGCGGCCTACGCGCTTGCCAGCGTCTACATTCCCGCCACCATGCTGCTGGCGCCGACGCCGTTCAACTTCGCCCAGTCCTACCTCTTGTTCGCCGCGTTCATCGTGCTGGCACTGCTGCACTGGCGGCCATGGGTCGCCGCGGAGACGCACGCGCCGATCCGATCCTGAAACGCAAAAAGGGCCCATTGCTGGAGCCCAAAGTTGCGTTGCCTGGAAATGGAGGGAAGACCTAGGTACGCACTAATCAGCAACTTGCTGCGAAGCCGGCGCGTCTGCACCAAGCTTCATCGGCGCGTAATAGCGCTCCTCTCGCCGGCAGGCGACGAGAGCAATGACCGCGCACAGCAGCGCGACAGTGGCGAACTTTTTGGACATCGCGATTCACCCTCTACTGGTTGGATCGGCCCCCCCGGGCCAAACTCGCACGCTGCTAGTTGCTCCCGTTTGCTGGGCCCCCGCAATGCGAGCGTGCGCGATTTAAACAGCTTGCCCACGCTTTCCACAGCGCGCCGCTGGATAGCCTGCGTACCGCACGACACCGGACCTTTAATAAATTGTGCGGTGTTTGCGCGCAGGGAACTTTAAGACGTGCCGTGCTGTTCTAACTATGAATGGGCCGTAGTTCGCGGTTTGCTGCAAGCATTCAATCACTTATGATGCCAAGACGATCGTCGCCAAACGCCGGCAAGCTGCTGAGACGGGCCATTGCCAAGAGCGATCCCACCAAGCAGCGCCCGACCGTCGGCAAGCCCGTCATCATCGATCCTCCGAGCAAAACGCGGGCAAGCCAAACGCGGGCAGACAAGGCGCGGGCAAGCCAGGCCCAGCCGGCAAAGCATCGCAGCAAGCGAGCATTCAACGAGGAGAAGTGACCGTTGCGCGTGTTCCGGACTGCCCTTGCAGCGCTCGCCTTGGCCGGCTGGGCATCCGCCCCAGCGCTGGCCGACCCGCTGCTCGCCGAGTTCCCCTATCCCTATCCGATGCAGACTTACCAGTTTCGTTCGCAGGGTCAGCCGCTGTCCATGGCCTACATGGACGTGCATCCCGCCCAGCCAAACGGCAAGACCATCGTCCTCCTGCACGGCAAGAACTTCTGTGGCGCCACCTGGGAGGAGACCATCCGGCCGCTGCGCGATGCCGGCTATCGCCTGGTGGTGCCGGACCAGGTCGGCTTCTGCAAATCCACCAAGCCGCAGGCCTATCAGTTCAGCCTGCACCAGCTCGCGCTCAACACGCGGGCCTTGCTTGCCAGCATCGGCGTCGACAAGCCGATCATCATGGGTCACTCCATGGGCGGCATGCTGGCCATGCGCTACGTGATCAGCTTTCCCGGCGAAACGTCGGGCCTGGTGCTGGTAAATCCGATCGGTCTGGAAGACTGGAAAGCCAAAGGCGTGCCGTTCGCACCCGTCGATCAGGTCTATGAGCGCGAGCAGCAGACCTCGGTCGAGACGATCAAGCAATACCAGCAGTCGACCTACTACGGCGGCGAGTGGAAGCCCGAGTATGATCGCTGGGTGAACATGCTGGCCAGCATGTACAGGGGCGCCGGCGGTCGGCTGGTGGCATGGGACCAGGCGCTCACCTCCGACATGATCTTCACCCAGCCCGTCGTCTACGAGCTGGAGCTGATCTCGGTACCGACCCTGCTCATGATCGGCCTCAAAGACACCACCGCCATCGGCAAGGAGCGCGCACCGCCCGAGATCGCCAAGACGCTCGGGAACTATCCAGATCTCGCCTGGGAAGCCCAGCAGCGCATCAAGAATGCGACGCTGGTGTCCTTCCCCGAGCTCGGACATGCGCCGCACCTGCAGGACCCGGAAGGCTTCAACAAGGCCCTGATCGACCAGCTCGCCCAGCTGCAGTAAGGCTCGCCGCTTGCCCCAACTTCGGGCT
Source organism: Hyphomicrobiaceae bacterium (assembly GCA_035762425.1). Taxonomy (GTDB): domain Bacteria; phylum Pseudomonadota; class Alphaproteobacteria; order Rhizobiales; family Hyphomicrobiaceae; genus AWTP1-13. The sequence goes on from DASTOW010000036.1 coordinate 7,768, forward strand.
AGGCACGCCGGACGCAGCGCTGCACACTGCGCCCGTAGCACCGCACACGAGGTCGGCATGGGCCATCAGTCGGCGAGGATCGTCATCTGCGGGGCGGGATTGGCCGGCATCTCGGCCGCCTACTATCTCGCCCTCGAGCATGGCTGCCAGAACATCGTGATTGTCGAGCAGGGCAATCCGCTCTCGCTCACCTCCGACAAGTCGACCGAAGCCTACCGCAACTGGTGGCCGGGTCCCGACACAGCCATGACCTCCTTCATGGACCGCAGCATCGACCTGCTGGAAGACATTGCGCGCGCCACCGACAACCGCATCAACATGAACCGTCGCGGCTATCTGTTCGCGACCGCCGACCGTGGCAAAATTCCGTTCCTGCAGACCATGGCGACGATGGCCGAAGCCCGCGGCGGAGGGCCGGCGCGCC
>DASTOW010000037.1:0-11839 GCA_035762425.1 Hyphomicrobiaceae bacterium
ACGCTCGAGCACGCCGAGGTCCGTGACACTGGCGAATTGGGCGTCGAGCAAATCGCGCTCATGCCGGCGCCCAAGCTCCACATACAGCGCGGAACAATTGCGCGTCCTTGTGTCCAGCGGCGGCAGATGGATGTAGCGCAAGTGTTGGTCGAGCTGCGCCACCGTAGCCCGCCCTCGTAGCTGGAATGCCAGTTGTCCCGTGGTGGCGTAGCTGGAGGTCGCGATCCGGCAGGCACCGTGCGCGCGCCGCATCGCATCCACCTCCTCGGCCAGTGCCAGCCAGCCGTGCATCTGCGCGCTCGGGTCCTTACTATATGCCGGGATGTGTAGGGGATATAGCGCATGCGCGTAGAGCAGCGCCGAGCACAGAAATCCCACCGGCACCGCCCAGCTTGCGAGCCGGTGCAGCCATGCGCCGGACGCGCGCGCCATGGCGATCGCGGCGCAGATGGCGAATGCAGGATAAAGCGGTGCAAGCCAGTTGGCCTGCACGCGGCTGTGCAGTGCATGCAGCAAGAAATAGGCAAGCAGCGGAACGAGCCCCGAGACGAGCAGGATGGGCGCCGGCCTGCGTTCTCGGACGGCGAGGCAGACAACCTGTGCCAAGCCGACGATGGCAAAAAGGGCAATGATCGGGCTCGCGAGACCGACGAACGCGCCGATCAGCTCAGCAAGATAGGTGAGCGTCCAGCCCTGTCCGCGTCCGGCCCGGCCGAACTGCTTGGCGAACGACGCCCACTCATGCTGCGCGTTCCACAACACGACCGGCGACGCCAGCACAATAGCGATCGCGCCGCCGGTCCACGGCTGCCAACTCCGCAGCCAACGCCAGTTGCCCGCACCCCAGGCCAGCCACAGTACGATGCCGGCACCCACGAACAGATTGGTGTACTTGGACAGCAGCCCTAGGCCGGCGCACACTCCGATGACCAGCCACCAATAGGCGTTGCGCGTGGCGTACAGCTCCGCCAACGCCCACGCCGCAAGCCCCCAGAACAGAACCGAGGGCGTATCGGGCGTCATGATAATGCCACCGACGGCCATCAGCGGCATGGCGAGCGCGATCCACACGGCGCGGCGCGCAATTGCGGGCCCGAACAGGATGTGCATCGAACGCCACAACACCAGCGGTCCCAGCAATGCCGTGAGCACCGCGCCCAAGCGAACGCCGAATGCCGTGTCGCCGGCGATCCACCGGCCCGCTGCCATCATCCAGCCGACCATGGGCGGGTGATCGAGATAGCCCCACGCCGGCGCGAGCGCCCACAGGCGGTAGTAGGCTTCATCGTCGGTCAGTCCGATAAATGCTGCCAGCACCGCGCGCAACAGACCGAGCGCAACGATCGTTCCCAGCAGCACCTGCGCCGGCCGATCGAACCACGACTGTGTGTATTGCACGGGCAATCGTCTCTTGCGGGTGTGAGCTGCCATACGCACGTGTTGGCGAGGCTGCGTGACAGCTCGGTGAAGGTCGCGTGAGGTTGCTGCGGCAAAAGGCAGATTACGCCGGATGCGCCGCCTCGGATCGCTCTCGGCAGCATCGCCGTCACACCACTGCAATGCACGTGCGCTTTGGTTCGCCACGTCAACGTGACGAATCGGAGACGGGCGCTCGGCATGCGCATCCTGATCGCGACCGATGCATGGCACCCGCAGGTCAACGGCGTGGTGCGCACCTATGAAAGGCTTGCCGGAGAGGCGCGCGCGCAAGGCACCGAGATTACTTTCTTGTCGCCGTCGGAGTTTTGCTCGCTGCCCTGCCCGGCCTATAGCAGCATTCGCCTGGCGATCCCTGACCGCAGGCGCGCCGACGACTTGATCGAGTCGGCCCGTGCCGATTTCGTGCACGTAGCCACGGAAGGGCCAGTTGGATTGATGGCGCGCTCGTTCTGCCTACGCGCCAGCCGGCCGTTTACGACCGCCTACCACACCAAGTTCCCTGAGTACGCGTGCGCTCTGCTCTCCATCCCGACCAGTTGGAGCTTCACGTTGCTGCGCCGCTTTCACAATGCCGGGGCCGGCACGATGGTAGCGACCCCGTCCCTGGGCACGGAACTGCGCCGGCGCGGATTCAAGCATTTGATGCCGTGGACGCGGGGCGTCGATGCCGCACTCTTCCGCCCGCGCGAAGTTCGCCTGTTCGGCTCGGACCAGCCGGTGTTCCTGTACGTTGGCCGTGTGTCCAAGGAAAAGAACATCGAAGCATTTCTGGCAGCCGATCTGCCGGGCAGAAAGGTCGTGGTCGGCGGTGGGCCGCACTTGGCGGCGCTCAAGCACCGCTTTGCCGACGTCACGTTCACCGGGCCCAAGGCCGGTGAGGATCTGGCCCGTCACTATGCATCGGCAGACGTGTTCGTCTTCCCGAGTAGGACGGACACGTTTGGCCTTGTCCTGCTGGAGGCGATGGCGTCGGGTGTGCCGATAGCCGCCTATCCGGTGACGGGTCCGATCGATATCGTCGAACGGGGCGTCAGCGGATTTCTCGACGAGGACCTCGGCAAGGCGGCACGTGCGGCACTCACGCTGGATCGTGCCAAGGTGCGGGAGGATTCATCCCGCTTCACCTGGGCCAGGACTGCCGAGCTGTTCCTGAACAACATCGGCAACGTCAGCGCCGCCGCGGCAGCCCGCGTAGCGGCGGCGCGCACCACCCGGCGCGCCGGCACGCGCCCGGCCATGCCGCAGCACTTGGCACCGTAGACAAACAAGCTGTCTCAGCAGCCGACGCGACCAGCGACGTGTTGCGCAGGCGTCGCATGCATCGCCACGCTACGCCTGCGCGATTGTGACGACATCAAACTGTCACCCAAGCTGCTTACAAGCCAGCCTGCTTGCGCATGCCACGCAGATTCGTCTGTCTGCGGAGCGGGCAGGTATCGGAAGCGGACAAGTTTCCAACCATGGACCGACAGTAGGGAGCGTATACCCCAGTGTGCGCCATGATGACGACTGAGCAACAGGCAAATGTCACGCGTCCTCAATACGGCAGCAGGCACGACACGCAATGACAGTGGACATCGACAGGCAGGCCGTAACTCGAGTCTATGCGCGCTGGGCACCCGTCTATGACTTCGTATTCGGCGCCGTTTTTGCCAGGGCCCGGCGAGCTGCGATCGCGGCCAGTGACCGGGTCGGAGGCCGCATTCTGGAAGTCGGCGTCGGCACGGGGCTGTCGCTCCCCTACTACTCCCGCGACAGCCGCATCTTCGGCATCGACCTCTCCGAGGAGATGCTGCGCAAGGCCAGGCAGAAGGTCGAAACCCGACGGCTGAGCAACGTCGAGGACCTCGCCATCATGGATGCCGAGCATCTCGATTTCCCCGATGCGTCCTTCGATGTCGTGGTCGCCCACTACGTGGTCAACACCGTGCCGCATCCGGAGATGGCGCTCGACGAGTTCGCCCGCGTGCTGAAGCCGGGCGGGGAGATCGTGATCATCAATCGTGTGGGTGCCGAGGACGGCGCCCGGCGCAAGTTCGAGGCATGGTTCCAGCCGCTGGCCACCAAGCTCGGCTGGCGCTCCGAGTTTCCCTGGCAACGGTTCGAGCAGTGGGCACAGCGCACACGCCACAACGTGCGCCTGATCGAGCGCCAGCCCGTTCCGCCGCTCGGGCATTTCTCGCTGATTCGGTTCGGCAAGACTGCGACTGCAGCCGATGCTGGCCGGCTGGAAGCAAGCGACATCGTTTGAGTGCACCTGAGCCTAAGCCCTGAACCCTAACGCTGAATGAGGATCGAGCAGATGAGCGGCTTTCTTGACGCCTTGCGCGAGCAACGGTGGGATGATCATCGCTACTATCACCACAGCCGCATCAATCAATCCTTGCACCTGCTGAGTGCACTCAGCTTCGTGTGCGCCTATGTAATCGTGTTCAAGAGTCCCGCCACCGCGGTGCTGATCGCGTGGCTGATCGGCATGACCAGCCGGCAGGCCGGACACTTCTTCTTCGAGCCCAGGCACTACGACGAGATCAATCAGGCTACGCACGAGCACAAGGAAGAGATCAAAGTCGGCTACAACCTGCAACGCAAGGTGGTGCTGATGAGCATCTGGGCACTGTCGCCGCTGGCGCTCTATATTGATCCGACGCTGTTTGGCATCTTCGAGCCGCACACCGACACGGCCGGCTTCGTGCACAACGTTGCCCTGATGTGGCTTGCGATTGGTATCGGCGGGTTGATCTTCCGCACCGTACACCTGTTCTTCCTCAAGGACGTGCAGACCGGCCTCGTGTGGGCGACCAAGATCGTCACCGACCCATTCCACGACATCAAGCTCTATTACAGGGCGCCGCTCTACCTGGCGCGCGGCGAGCTGATCGATCCGCGGCACGGGCAGCATCACCTCGACGAACAGGACGAGGCTGTGGCGGCCGCCGGACGCAAGCGCGGCTAGCTAGGGCAACGCCGGCTCGCGGTGCCGATGCAGTCGACGCAAAGCCTATTGCGCCTGGTCGGGCTCGCCCCGACCAGGCACCCATCAGATTGCTCGGGCGACTGTGGACGGCTGGATCCTCAGGACAAGCCAGAGGACGACGGCTTTGCCGTGCTTGCAGCTCTACGTGGCCGAGGCCGCGGGCTTCAGCGGCGCGGCCTGGCGGGGACGGCCAGTCAGCACGTGCGAGATAATCTCCCGCAGGATCTGCCGCTTGATGGGCGTCGCCTGCGAACTGCCATCGGCCCACCACCAGCCGTCCTCATGCATGGTGCGTACGGCTGCGACGAAGCGGTCCGCCACGGCCTGGAAGTCGTCCTCGGTGTAGTTGAGGCTGAAGATCAACCGGCCGGTGCCGATCCAGCTGAGCGCCAGCCCTTCGCTCCGCAGGTAGAACTGCAGCATCCAGTTGTAGCGGGAGGGTTGTGTGTAGGTGACGGTCCAAATGGTGGACATGTTGGCGACCTGCACCGGCAGACCTTGCTCGCGCAGCCGCTGATTGAGGCGCTCCGCGCGCCCGTTCCAGATTTCGTCGAGATTGTCATAAAGGGCACGGACGTCCGCGTCATGGAGGCGCTGCAGGAACTCGTACATCGCACCCATCACGTGAGGGTGCGAGTTGAAGGTGCCGCGCGCGAAACAGACGTCGACCGGGCGATCATCGCGATAGCGCTTCATCAGGTGCTTGCGGCCGCACACCACGCCGATGGGCAGGCCGCCGCCCAGCGTCTTGCCGTAGGTGACGAGATCGGCGCGCACATCGAAGTATTCCTGTGCCCCGCCCGGAGCCAGCCGGAAGCCGACGAAGATCTCGTCGAAAATGAGCACGATGCCGCGCGCATCGCATACGGCGCGCAGCTCCTTGAGCCAGGCCGTGTACGCCTGCCGGTCGAAGCAGGCCTTGCGCGAGCTGTCCACCAGCGCCGAGTCCCCCGGCGGCGACGCGTTGGGATGCATCGCCTGTACCGGATTGACGAGCACGCAGGCAATGTCGCGCCGTGTGCGCAGCACGCGCAGGGTATCCTCCGACATCTCCTTCAGCGTGAAGCTCTCCCGCGCCGGGATCGGGTTGCCGACTCCCGGCTGCACATCGCCCCACCAGCCGTGGTAGGCGCCACAGAAGCGCACCAGATGCGTGCGGCGCGTGTGATAGCGAGCAAGCCGCACCGCTTGCATGACCGCCTCGGTGCCAGACATATGGAACGAGACCTCGTCGAGGCCGGAGATATGCGTCAGACGCGCTACGTTGTAGGCGACCACGGGATGGTAGGCGCCGAGCACAGGACCGAGATCACGCACGCGCTCGGAGCCCTTGATCATGCAGGCCTTGTAGAAGTCGTAGCCGAACACGTTGACGCCGTAGGAGCCGGCCAGGTCGTAGAAGGTGTTGCCGTCGAGATCGGTCAGCGTGACGCCGGCCGACGACTGCCAGAACGATCCGGCGCTCAAGTGCTCGCGCACCACGCGGCTGAACTGGAACGGCACACGATAGGTAGACGTGAATTGCAGATCGGAGACGGTATCCCTGACCTCGGAGGTGAGCTGGCGCGTCTTTGGGAAATGCTGCCGATAGATCTGCGCGAGACGCATGAACCCATCGCGCCGGCTGACGGCAACGTGTTCCGGCGCGTTGTCGGCCCGGAAGAACTCAGTCTCATCGAACTCATAGAACGGAATGAGCGCGGCAAGCCGGCGCGACATGCGCGAATGGCCGGCCAGCGAGCGATGCTTGGCCTTCGACAGCTGCAGGCGGCGTCTGACTTTGGCCAGAGCGACCCCAAGGCCCACTGCACCGAGACCGTAGAGCGCGTATGTGGTGTAGAGCTGATCCATTCTCCGCCTACCTATGCGATGGGAAGAAGCGACGCGGCATGACCTTCCGATCCGTCATCGACAAGATCACCCAGCACGAGGGCATCAACTTCGTGCTCACCAATCGGATTCCGCGAAGGCTGGCAACCAGCCTGGTCGGCTGGTTCAGCCGGATCGAGCAGCCGATGGTGCGCGATCTGTCGATCCGCGTCTGGCGCCTGTTCTGCGACCTCGACTTGAGCGAGGCCAAAGAGACGCATTTCAAGAGCCTGCGCGACTGCTTCATTCGCGAGCTCAAGGACGGCGCGCGGCCGATCGATGCCGACCCGGGTGAGCTGGTCAGCCCGTGCGATGCCATCGTCGGTGCCGGCGGGACGATCTCCGGCAGCGAGCTGCTGCAGATCAAGGGGTCGGCCTACGCCCTGGAGGAGCTGCTGCTCGACCGTGACCTCGTGGAGTTCTACCGCGACGGCAGCTACGTGACGCTGCGCCTGACGGCGGCCATGTATCACCGCTTTCATGCGCCGCACGACTGCGTGGTGGAGCGGGTGACGCACATCTGGGGCGATGCCTGGAACGTCAATCCGATCGCGCTGAAGCGCGTGGCAAAGCTGTTCTGCAAGAACGAGCGCGCACTGATCCGAACTCGGTTGCAGGCGACCAGTCATCTGGTCACGCTGGTCCCGGTGGCGGCCATTCTGGTCGCCGGCATCCGCCTGCGGTTTGCCGATCTCATGGTTGATCCGCGCCGTGAGCCGCAGGCAATCCCGTGCTGCACGCCGTTCCGGAAGGGTGATGAGATGGGCTGGTTCGAGCATGGCTCGACGATTATCGTGCTGGCGCCGAAGGGCTTTGCGCTGTGCGCATCGATTTCCACCGGCAGCACCATCCGCATGGGCGAGCCGCTGATGCGCCTTCCCTAGCCGGGGCAAGCCACGACCGCAGCTGCGAAATGCGTGGCAGCTCCCGCACTTCCGGGGTGGCCGCAGGTTTTGCATGGTGATTTTCGCATGTGCGGCACCTACCATCCATGAGTGACACTTCGGTGACAGCGCCAATGACAGGCCGACATGTTCCTGCATAGTGTGTGGGCGGCAACGCCGGATTGCATGTTTTCGAGACTGCGGGTCCTGACTGAATGAAGAAGCGAATGTCCTGGATCACCTGGGTCGCCATCCTCATCCTGTTGCCGACCGGGGCCATCGCCTTCGCCGCTTGGTATGCACTGGCGGTGCCGGGCAAGGCGCACGAGGGTCCGCTGCCGGAAGCAACGGCGGAAGAGCGCGATCTCGCGGCGCGGTTGCGGACGCACGTGACGGCCGTCGCCAGCGTCCCCCACAACGTCAAGCATTACGCGGCGCTGGAGCGGGCCGCGCAGTACATCGAGCGGGTCCTGCAGGACCAGGGCTACCCCATCAACCGGCAGATCTTCGACGTCGCGGGGCGGGCGGTGCGCAACATCGAAGCAACGCGCGAGGCGCAGAACGGCTCCCCCGGGGCGCAGACGCTGGTGGTGGGGGCCCACTACGACTCCTGGGATGACGCGCCAGGTGCCAACGACAACGGCACGGGCGTGGCGGCCACCCTGGAACTGGCCCGGCTCCTCAAGGACTGGAAGCCCGAACAGCTGCGCATCCGCTACGTGCTGTTCGTCAACGAAGAGCCACCCTACTTCCGCACGCCCGACATGGGGAGCTGGCGCTATGCCAAGCAACTTTCGCAGCGCGGCGAACGCGTGCGCGGCATGATCTCGCTGGAGACCATGGGCTACTATTCAGACAAGCCGGGGTCGCAGGAGTTTCCGCCACCGTTCGGCCTGGTCTATCCCTCGGTCGGCAATTTCATCGCGGTGGTTGGCATGCCGGCGTCGCGCAAGTTCCTGCACGAGGTACTGGGCTCCTTGCGCCAGCACACAGCCTTCCCGACCATCGGCGGGGTGGCACCCGATGCAATCCCCGGCATCGGCTGGTCGGACCACTGGGCGTTTAGCGAGTTCGGATTTCCGGCCATCATGCTCACCGATACCGCGCCGTTTCGCTATCCGCACTACCACAGGCCGAGTGATACGCCGGACAAGATCGACTATGCCAGGCTGGCACGCATCACCAAGGGCGTAGAACGTGTTGTGCGTGACATTGCGCGCTGACCGGAGCGAGGTGCTGGAAATCGTCGAGAACGTGCGCCAGGACGCGCTGGAGACCTGCGCCAAGCACGCCCCGCTTGCCGCATCCTCGTCGGCGAGGCCGTTGAGCCTGCGCCGTGACCCGGCTCAGCCGCTGGTCTTGGCCTGCCGCGCGTTCATCGCCGTCGTCACGTAGCGGATGCAGCCCGTACGAGCCATGAACGGCTGCTGCGCCCAGGCGACGAAGCAGACGGGCGCCGCATACTTCATGAGCGTCTGACGCCAGGGATAGGTGAAATTGATCTTCTTGTTGTAGTGGCGGCGCCAAACCTTGAGGTTGCTGAGCTGCTCATCGGCCGACTGCAGAGCCGAGTCCAGGCTCTCCTGCGAGCTGTAATCGGCATCACGCAGGATATCCAGAAAGCTGTCGTAGGCGCGCTGCACCTTCGACTTGTCCCAGCTGGTCAACACCTCGGCGAAGCCGCCTTTGAGGAGGATGAGGTTCTTGATCTCGTCGCTGGCGAGAAGACCGATCAGCGTGCCGGTGGCGGCACGAATCGAGATGTTGGCAAGCGCGGCCTGCCCTTCGGGTGTGTCGGGAGCCTGCCCGCCGCACAGTGCCAACGCAGCCTTCTTCACGTTCGGATTGCCGACGCGATAGGCGCGCAGCACGTCGGCGCTGATGGCGTTGGCGACGCCCTCACGCGGCATATAGCGGCGCAGCAGGCTCCAGGCCATGGTTGCAACCGTCATCGGGCGGGCAATGAGGCCTTCCTTCTCGCGCGGCCCATAGGTCTGCCAGCCGCGTACGTCCTCGGGGATAAACTCGAGGTAGATGGCGGTGCGCTGCGTCTCCTCGACGTGCTCGAACTGCTCCTCGCTGATGCCGCCCTTCTCAGACCCCAGCTGCTTGAGATAGTTCCAGCCGATGATGGGATTGGCGCGGCGCCGCTCGACCGGCATGTCCTTGTAGCCGGGGGCGGCATTGAAGGTGTCGATCAGCTTGCCGAGCGCCGTATTGCCGAAAGCACGCTTCTTGATCAGCGAATATTCCTGCGGCCCGAGGTTGGCGACCGTGAATTGGCCCTCGGAGCAGTAGAACGCGCCGTTCTGCTTCAGAAACTGCTCCTTGTTGAGCTTGGCCATGTTGTTGGCGACGCGCTGCAGCGTCCGCCGATCGTAGCCCTCGAGCGGGTTGTAATAGTACTCGCGGTAGATCGGGTCCTTGTCTTCGTCGACGAAGGGAACGGTGAGCGCCGCTGCCACGTCCCATAAATCGGCGTTGCGGTAGTAGGCCGCCAGCGTCTCGGCCGGGATCGGTCGGCGCACCCCGCCTTGGTAGTCGATACCAATGAAGTGGGCGTTGTAGCTGATGTAAGCCTTGTCAGTCAGCGGGCCGTAGTCGGTCGGCCAGTCGCTCTTGACGGTGGTGGGCCGGCCCTTCTCGTCAAAACCAGCCGAGTAGCCACCGGAATGCCAGGTGGCGCCGACGGAATCGGCGAGGATCTCCTTCAAGGTGCCGCCCTGCGCGTAGGAGGTCGGAGCGGTGGGATTCTCCTTGTCGACATACCAGCTGAACAGGGTCATCAGCTTGACGACGCGCATGTGCTGTTTCTTTAGCTCATGCACCAGCTGATCGATGTGGGTGTGCAGTACACCGCCGGTGCCCTCCGTGCTGTAGGCCAGCACGCGATTGCCGAGACCTTCCGGCAATGCGAACTGATGCGCCGGCGTGGTCAGCACAACCTGCTCATTGAGCGCGGCCAGCAGCGGCTTGGCGTCGGCGCCCGCAGGCCCGACCTGCTCGAGCACCGCCGTCATGATGCGCCGAACCGGGATAAACGTGCGCGATTCGTAGACCTGCTCGGGGCGCGTATAGGTGCCGACCAGCGGTTTGCCGGTGATGTCCTTCGGCGTGGATTTGAAGTGGTTGTAAGCGGGCTGGTTGAGCGCATCGAGCCTTAGGCGGGCCGCCGCGGTGCCGACCACCTTGCTCATCTCGGGCGTCATCGGCACGGCCTGACCGAGCGGATTGAGGCTGCCAAAGCGCAGGTCGTTACCGGACTTCTCTGCCTTCACGCCGGAGAAGAAGATGCCGCTGCCCTGTCGCTTGGGCGGTGTCCTGGACAGAACTCCGCCCTCGTTCGTCCATTGCTTGGGAAGATCGAGTTTCCAGTCGCTTGGCAGACCGACGCGGATCAGCTCGGCGGAGTCCTTGGTCTGCACCGGCTTGGGCATCTCAGGCGGCTTGGACTTGCCCTTGAGGCTGCCCTGCGCCAACGCGGAAACATGCATCCACAGGGGGGTTGTCGAGAAAATCCCAAGGGCGCGCAATACCGACCGCCTGTCCATGAAATGTCTTCCCTCCCTCGATCCCCGACCCGCCGAGCCGCTAAGCTAGCGTTTCTCGTAGGGCTCCGCGAGTGCACGACATGCGCGCACCTGCTGTCAAACGGCGATCGAGGGCAAATCCGTTGAGACGCGCGCGCGACATCGCCAAGCCATTGATATATCTGACCGGTTTGGCGCGCTGCTGGGCAAGAAGCGCAGCGGCCTAGCCGGCTGGCGAGATGGGGAGCAAGGGTCGGTTCTCACTCAAGAGCGCCCGCCGGCGCGCCAGGATGATCTGTTCGAGCTCGCGGTCGGCAGCACCATCCTCGGCCAGCGGCACGTAGCAGTCGCTGCGCAACGACCAGTCCGGCTCGAAAAAATGCGGCTCACTGTAGTAGGCAGGAAACATGCGACGCTGCTCGATCAGGACCCTGCTGATCTGATGATCGATGTGGGAGCGCAGCGGCAGGAGGTGCCGGAGCAGGACCCTGCAGGCGGCGGGCGTGATCAGATAGGCGAACGTACCGTTGAAGTAATACAGCCGGGCCAGGGGCGAGCCGAATGGCTGTTCGGCCAGGCCGCCCATGATGATGCGGCCGAGGAAAACAAGCCCCATCTCGTGCGGTATCGACGTCATGAAGCTGCGCAGGCGATGCACATCGTAGTTGGCTGCCGGCGCCGCATCGTCTTCCAGAACAAGCACCCTCGGGAGGTTCATTTCGAGCACCCAACGCCAGACGGCGAGGTGCGACAGGAAGCAACCGATGGCCGGCCGCGTGAGGGCAAGGTGGCTGCGCGGCGCCTGGTCTAGGCGATCAGCCGACACGCCGAGGAGTGCCGTGATCCGATCATCCGACAGTTGCGCGCCCTCGACGGCCGGCGCCCGGATGAGCTTGGTCAGGCCGGCCACCGACAGGCGCTTGCACAGCGTGTCCCAGCGATCCCTGCGTCGATCGAGATTGATGGCCACGATTGGCAGATACAGGCCGCCGGCCTGAGCACAATCGCCGTCAAACCGTATGTCCATGCCGGGCACATGCCGCAGCATGCGCTCCAGGTCATCGCCGTCTGAGCCGCGGAGAAGATCAAGGTGGGTGTGGGCCATGCGCCCACACCATCTCTCGCTACTGCAACAGCTG
>DASTOW010000038.1:0-18890 GCA_035762425.1 Hyphomicrobiaceae bacterium
TGCTGTCTAACGCACAATCGCAAAAGCACCGGATGCTCGCGTTCCGCCCAGCACAAAATTGCCGATGATTTGGGCCGTCGGCGCGAGCCAGACGTCGTCTCCAATCAACTGGGGCGAACTGCCAGCAAGGCTGTGCTGGCGCATGGCTGTTCTCGCTGAGCCACACAGTACGCCGCTTGCTCGCGCACCGTCGGCATGCAGTAGAGCGCTTTGGTGCTCATGCGCACGCTGCTGGCCGCATCGATGAGCCCCGATGCCATCTCGGCGCGAAGCGGATCCGCGCCGAACTGGAAAACATTGTCGGTTACCCCGACATCGTCGCGCCGCAACACCTTGCGCCAGATGGCAAGCAAGACTTGCTCCATGGGTGTGGAGGGACTGCGGGACTCCGGAGCGAGCTGTGACGCGAGCTGTTTGGGCATCTCCCGCCGCAAGGCCTTGCCGATCGCATTGCGCGGAATGCGATCTACCACAAGCACCCGCGTTGGAATCTTGTAGCTGCTGAGCGAGGCCGAAAGATGCTCGCGCAGACCGCCGGGATCGATGCTGGCGTCCGGCTTGCCAACGACGGCAGCCATGACGTCCTCGCCCAACGTGTCGTGAGCAATCGAGAACGTGATGGCCTCGGCAACAGCGGGGTGCGTGGTCAGTACGTTGTCGATCTCCAGCGGAAACACCGAATGGCCCCCGCGCTTGATGACTTCCTTCTTTCGGCCAACGACATAGAGATAGCCGTCGTCATCGACGTGACCAATATCGCCCGTTCTCAGCCAGCCTTCCCAGAAGGCGCCATCCGGCTGCACACCCAGGTACTCGCGGATGACGCCGGCACCCCGGAGAAGGATCTCGCCATCGACCCCAGTCGGTGCCTGCTGCTCCGCGTCATCAAGGATGAAAAGCTCGGCGTTGATCGGGATCCCAACCGAGCCGAGCTTGCGCTGCCCCGGCGGAAGCAGATTTGAACATATCGTCGATGCGGTTTCGGTGAGGCCGTAGGTTTCGAGCAGCGGTGCGCCAAACAGATCCTCCAGCGTCCGAACCGCAGACGGCGCTAGGGGCGCCGACGACGACCGAAATCGGCGCAAGGTCGTTACGGCTGGACGAGCCCCTTGGTTCTCGTAGTAGTCGCACATGGCGAGATGCAACGCGGGCGCCGCGGTCATCCAGGTCGGAGAGAAGCCACGCAGCGCGGCATCGAACGCTTGCGGCGAGAAGCTTTCGCAGCAATGGATGGAGGAACCCGCAGCCAGGGCCGACAAGGCGCCTGCAATCAACCCGTGCACATGATGCATCGGCATCGGGGTCAAGCAAATGTCGTCCGGCGCCAGCTGGAACACCGACGCCATGGCAACGGTCGCTGCAAGGACGTTGGCATGGCTAAGCCCGACAAGCTTGGGGTCTGCCGTCGTGCCAGACGTCCGCATCAGGATCGCCGGTGCTTCCACGCCTCCCAGAAGGAGGGGCACGCGCCGTCTACGTGCTTCGCTCGCCTCCCGGCCGGGCCAGGTGCGCACGGTGCAATCGCTTTGTGATGCGTCCAAACGAAAGCCAACGGACGCAATGCCGGCGGCGCGCGCCGCAGCCAGCGCCGCCGCGTCCGATTCAGGGACGAGGAGGACATCTGGCGTGAGAGCGGCCAGCGCGTTGGCGAACTCAGGACCCCTGAGATTGGCGTCGAGGGGACAGCAGGTTCCGACCTCGATGGCGCCGAGCAATCCGAACAGCCCTGCCGAACCACGCGGCGTAACCAAGGCGATGCGGGGATGCGCGGTCTGCACTTGCGAGCGCAGCGCTTGCGCAATCTGACCGACGATTTCGAACACGTCACCGAAGCATCGATACTCGTGCGGCGCGACCCACACCGCTGGCGCATTGCTGCGCTCGGCGAGGTGAGCGCGCAGAACGTCGCTTACAGTTTGGCCCGGCAATGCCGGCTTCGGCCCGTGTGTTTGCCCATGCCCCCATGCGACGGTGCGCAGGAAGTTTGCCACGCGTCTCATCTAGCAGCCCTTAAAACCGGATGGTTCTCGCTTCTCGACATGGGCGGCGACCGCCTCGCGAAAGTCGTCGGTCAAATACAGCTTCATCGGATCCGTGAGGGCTACGGCCATGCGCTGTGCCTGATCCATGAACCAGCGCCGCACGCGCACGGTCGACTGTACGCTCAGCGGCGGATTTGCTGCGATGCGCTGCGCCAGTGCCTCGGCACGCGCAACGACGCACCCTTCAGGCGCGACAGCGCAGACGACGCCAGCCTTGTGTGCTTCCTCCGCGCTGAAGAACCGTCCGGTGAGCGCAACCTCGGTGGCGAAGGCGCCGGCGCCACAGGTGTGGAGCAGGCTCCAGAACCGCGCGCCGCCGAGGCCACGTGGCGTTTCGGTGATCTGAAAGCGCGTGTTGATATCGGCTGCGACGAGATCGCACTCGAACGCCACGCCCAGACCCAGCCCCATGACGGCGCCATGCACGGCGGCGATCACGGGCTTCCAGTTGGCCGCCCTAATGAACAGATCGCCAGTGTGGGCGTCGGGCTCCTGCGGGCCACCGAGGCGCGCGAACGTCTCCGGTGTCCGCATTTGCCGCTCCTGAACGTCGGCCCCGCTGGAGAACGCCTTGCCAGCTCCGCACAGGATAGCCACCCGTGCTTGCCGATCACCGTCGAAATCGACCAGCGCCTGTCGCAGCGCTCGCACCAGTTCGGCGTTGAAGGCATTGCGCTTGTGCGGGCGGTTCAGCGTGATCGTGGCCACGTGCCCTTGTCGGGCATAGTTGACAAGCTGTGGGCTCGGCGTTGCCATCTGATCAAAGCCAATAGCTCTTGTGAACAATCACCCACTTCCCGTTCTGACGAGCGAGGTTGAACAGGTCGGTGCCGCGCAACCGGTTCGCACCCATCACAAAGCAGAAGTCGAGCTCCACGCTGGCAAGGTGCTTTGCCAGCCGCACATGCATGGCCTCGCCGATCTCCTCGGCGTTGTCGAACTTCGCGTGCAGCGATTGAATGATGCCCATAAACTCATCGAGTGTGTTGGTGACGACGGTATCCTTCTTGACGTGGTAGTGCGCGACGTTTGCCTTGGCTTCGAACAGGCTGCGCAGCGTCGCGATGTCGTTGGCTTTCACCGCGCGCAGATAGGTTGCAATCGTCCCCCGCACTTCTTCCAGATGCCCTGGATCTGCGCTCGCGGCCATCGGGACCTCCGGGTGTTGATTGCTGCTTTGGTTTTCTATTGACCACTGCGACCCAGACAATGCGGAAGTTACGGAGTCTGCCTATGGAAAAGCCGTAGTCTTTCCTTGCCCATTTGCGCGGAAGCGCCGACCATGATGTTCGCCCGACCAAGCGCTGGTTGGATCAAGCACACTGATGCACAGCTCGCCGCCGCGGCGACTGATGTCGAGTTGCGCGAAGGACTAGTAGAATGCGCTTCGATCTGGTTGACCTGCGTCTGTTTCTCCATGTCGCGGACGCTCACAGCATCACGCACGGTGCGCGAAAGGCCAACCTCGCACTCGCCTCTGCCAGCGAGCGCATCCGGGGCATGGAAAAGATGCTCGGCGTTGCCCTCCTCATTCGTGACCGCCGCGGTGTTTCACTGTCGCCTGCTGGCCAATGTCTCCTGGAGCACGCCCGGCTCATCGTTCAGCAAGCCGAGCGCATGCGGGGCGATCTGGCCTGCTACGCGAGGGGACTGTCGGGCACAGTCAGCCTGCTATCGAACACGGCGGCTATCAGCGAGCACTTGCCGCGCGTCCTGGCGTCGTTCCTATCGGATCACCCGACGCTCAACGTCAATGTCGAGGAACGCGAGAGCACCGACATCGCCCAAGCCATCGCGTCGGGCGCGGCGGACGTGGGAATTGCGTCCGAGGCTGCCGTCTCGGACGCCCTGCAAACCATTCCCTTCAGAAACGATCAGCTGGTGGTCGTCATGCCCCGCGGAGATGCCTTAAGCGGCTCGCGGCGGGTGCGCCTGATCGACATCGTCGACAGGGAGTTCGTTGCATTGCCTCGCGACAGCGCGCTTCAGCGGCATCTCGCCGGCCAAGCTGCACGTCTTGGCGTTATCATGAAGGTTCGCGCCCGGGTGCATGGCTTTGACGCCGTTTGCCGCATGGTGGAGACGGGCGTCGGCATCGCCATCGTGCCTGAAGCATCCGCAAAGCGATCGAAGCGTACTATGCGGATCGATGCCGTCCGGCTACAGGATCCCTGGGCAAACAGGCGGCTTGCCATCTGCGTTCGCGACTTGCATTCACTGCCGGCCGGCGCGCGACAACTCGTCGAACACTTGCGGCGGGTTGCAATCAACCAAGCGCCAACGCAATGCTGACGCGCCTACGTGCCGTTCGCGTTGTAAACGTCCGGATTGCTCAGCCGCGCAACGGGCCAAATCACTGTATGGTTGAATGCTCATCCCCGAATACAGCGCAGCGCTGAGCGGGAGTTGCAGAAGCTGTAGGACCGGTCTCCGGCGCTGCGTCAACGCGTTGAGGCGGCCGCTCGTCGACGACCAATCCCGCGAGATACAAATTCCTCGGGGAGCTATGCGACGAGATCGCGGACGACCTCGGCCAATAGCTTGCCACCAGCACAGCGGCCATTGTGCGCCGCTGCACCATAACATTCCAAGCCGCCTCACCGTGTCTCCTGCAGCCTGAGGCGGCCGGTGCGCGTTTCAGCATCGTAGACACCGCTGAAGTGCGCACCGCGGAAGTGCGCTGACTTGAGGTGGCCGCGCAGGGCAAAGCGCAGGCCGTCGAGGCCCTCCTCGTCGATCGCATCAATGTGTGCCTCGAGCGCCTCGCTTGCCGTGTGAAACATTACGTGCAGGTGCTTGTCGGCATTAGCGACAGCCCGCAGCAAGTCATCCTTGCCAGGCCCGTTGCTGATGATGATTTCGCTCGGTGACATAACCGCACCTCCTTAACCGGCACGACAACGCGCGCCAGCGCTGAAGGTTGCAGCTAGCCTGGGCTGGGGCGCGGGCCGGCGCCATTTCCCGTGCGAATCAGATATAGCCTGGCGGCCGCCACAGCAGGGGGACGAGCCCATGTCCGACAAGACCACCCTCGTAATGCCGGGACAGAATGTGATCGTGCCGCGCATCGTCAAGCGCGTCGCTCAAGTGTTCACATCCTGCCTGATCACCGCCGCGGTCGCCTTCGTCATCGTGTGGGGCAGCGGCATGCTGCTAGCACGCGGCAGCTCCTCGCGTGGCCTCGACATCTGGCTCAGCTTCATCCAGCGGCCCGACATCCAGGGCACCATGCTGCTCACCGCCATCGTCACGGTGCTGTATGTTTACTGGCATCGCGATCGCGAGCGCAGGTAAACGCTTCGTTCCAATCGGATCGGCTGCTCTTCGCGCCGGGGCGTTTGAACGCTCCGGCGTCTGCTGTTTTGCAGGTTGTCTGACCCACTTCGAGTTGCACTAGCAGCTCGTGCTGCCCTTGCTTGGCCTCTCGAATCATGTAGCCAAAGCAACAAGGCAAGCAAAAAGTGGTGTCATGGACAGTTATTATGCCGGCCTTCTGATCGACGTTGCGCCTGGGCTCACCATAGTCTCCGTGGCGCTGCTGGCGGCGCTGCCGCCCTACCTCATCATGTACCAATCGCGACGCGGCCGCGCGCGCGCTTCCATCGCCTACATCTTGGGCTTCTTCGCGGGCCTGGCGACGACCGGGTTGATCATCGTCACGGCGGGACCACGCGTCCCCGATGTTGCGGCGATCCTCTCGGCCGGCATCCTGGCCGCCTTTTTCGCTCCGTTCGGCGGCATGTTGCGCGCCCGTCTTCGCCGACCCCCACGCCGGGCCTCCCGCGCTCACGCCCTGCGCGTGTAGAGCCTCTGCAGGGCGCGCGTGCCTGCTCGTCTTGATGGGAGTGGCCGCAAAGGGCCGCGAGGCGTGTTGTTTGCACCGGGGTTCGCGTCTAGGCTCAACGAGCCAACGCCTTCAACGGAGCAGTGAGTATGGCCCCTCCCGCACAATCGCCCGCCGGCTCGCCGACGCCCGACGTCGCCGCGTACCTCGATATGACGCCCGAACGCCGCGCTGCCGCCAAGGCCCATGTGGCCGTACTGTCCAATACCGCCGGCAGGGTCGCGCTGGAGCTGCCGCTTAGTGCCGATGTCGACGACTTCCGGCGGGTGCTGGTTGCGGAGGCCAAGCAGCCATGACCAAGCTTGCTGAACTGTCTGCCCGCAGCCTTGCCAAGGCGATCCGAGACAAGAAGGTGTCGAGCGTAGAGGCGACGCAAACCGCCATCGCCGAGCTGAAGGCCTGCCACGAGCTCACCAACTGCATTATCACACTCGAAGCCGACGAGGCGCTGGCCGCAGCCAAGGCGGCCGACAGCGCCGTCGCCGCCGGCACCGCCAAGGGTGCGCTCGCCGGCGTGCCGCTCGCCCACAAGGACATGTTCGACCGCCGGGGCAAGGTCTCGAGCTGGGGTGCGCGCATCCGCTCTGAGCAGCCGGCGGCCGAGGACGCTACGGCCATCGCCCGCTTCAAGGCTGCCGGCGCACTGCAGATCGCAGCCCTGCACCTGACAGAATTCGCCTTCGGACCGACAGGGCACAACTACGTGCTGGGCCACGCGCGCAATCCCTGGGACCCGACGCGCATCACCGGCGGCTCCTCGGCCGGCACGGGATGCGCCGTTGCCTACGGGGCAATCGCCGCCGGCATGGGCTCCGATACCGGCGGTTCTTTGCGACTGCCGGCCGCCGCCTGCGGCATTGCTTCGATCAAGCCGACCTGGGGACGCGTCAGCCGCGCGGGAGCAATGCCGCTTGCTGCCGCGCTCGACACGATCGGCGTGCTAGCACGCCACGTTGAGGATCTGGCCCTGACGCTCGGCTTCCTCGCCGGCCCCGATGGGCGCGATCCGGCAGCCAGCAGCCTGCCCGTTCCCGACTATGTCGCCCACCTCGGCGACCCCGTCAAAGGCCTGCGCGTCGGCGTCGATGAAGCAGTGGTCCGCGATGCGCATCCGGACGTGCAGCGCATGCTGGAAGAGGTGCTGGCCATCCTCGGCAAGCTCGGCCTGCAGCGCTCCTCCTGCCGCTTTCCCGACTGGCAGACGCTTGATCAGCTCGTGCAGCTGGTGCAGATGCCGGATGCAGCAGCCGCCCACGACGCACACATGCGTACGCGAGCGCAGGACTTCGGCCCGCAGGTGCGTGCCCGGCTCGAGGTTGGCCACTTCATCCCAGCCGTCGACCACATGACCGCTCTCAGGGCACGCGGCACCTATCTGCAGCGCACGCTCGATGACACCTTCAAGGGCCTCGACATCGCCATCCTGCCGATCCTCGCCGATCCGTTGCCGACCATTGCCGAGCTCGACGTCGCCGGCGGGCCACAGTTGCAGGCGGCCATGGGCCGGGTCGTGAAGTACACGCGCCCCGTCAACTACCTTGGCCTGCCGACGCTGGCCCTGCCGGTGCCGCGCCATGGCGGCCTGCCGAACGGCGTCCAGCTGATCGGCCGGCCCTATGCCGAGGCGCAGCTGTTCGCCATCGGCCAGGCCTACCAGCGCGAGGTGCCGCCGGACATCGCCCGGCCCATCGCCTGATTTGTGCAGGCGCGAGTTGGGTTTCGAGACTGGGGCTTCTCGATGCCTGCCCGCCTGTTCGACTGCTTCACCTTCTTCAACAAGCTCGACCATTCTGGAGCTTCATCTCCTCGAGCTTGATCGTTTCGTGCTCGTCGAGGCGCTGCACTTGGAACGCTACCGCGACCGCTTCCAGCGCTTCCCGCCGAGCATCGTCTATGTGGTGCTGGAGCAGGTTCCGCCCAGCTTGGCGTCGCGTGGGACCGCGAGCACCTCTCCTGCCGGGGCATCATGCGAGGACTTACAGAGGCGGCACCCGATGACCTGGTGCTCATCTCAGATGCGATGAAATCCCCAAACCCGCTCACCTGGAGCGGGTGCGTCACGGTATTCGAAAGCGAAGCCTACCTGCACGATCTCAATGCCGAATCACGCCTGCCTCGCATCGTGCAGTCACCGCAGTTGCTTGCCCGGCATTATCTGCGCGATCCGCAGACCGTGCCCTCGCTTAGACCGCGCGTCAGCAAGAGCCTACTGGGGACCCGCGCTTGAGCTTGTCCGACCCCTGCTGGGCCTCAGACCCCTGCTGGGCCGATGGCACTCATGGTCGCAGCTTGGCTATCGGCTGCCCGTGCAGGAAATCAAGGACCAGCTGCGCGCCTACAGCCAACCCAGGTAGCCACTCCCAGGAACCTTGATCCGGCCAGAATGGCACAGGCGCTGGCCGAGGGACGCACGGTGTGCTCGGTGGCCGTTGCGCAGTCCCGCTCGATCGGTTGCCCGTTGCCCTGCAAACCGACCCAGACCGGTGGCGCCGGCATCTCATGTGACGACGTTGCAGCCCTTCGCTCAGGGCGCCAGCGTCTGCGACGGTGCCGGACCCTCGCTTGGATCGCGATCGTGGCCGGCGATCAGATCGCGCAAACCGTCGCGGCTGTAGATGTCCGGGCGGAAGACGATTTGCCCGTCGGGCTCCGCCCAGGCGGTGATATAGGCGAAATACACCGGCACCGGACGCGTCAGCACGACATCCAGCGGCTGGCCGGCATCGACGACCTGCTGCGCGCGTCCAGGCTCGTTCCAGCCCGGCTCGTAGCGCGCCACCCATTCGGCGAGCGTGAACACATCCTGCACGCGCACGCAGCCGGCGCTGAAGGCGCGGCCACGCTGCCCGAACAGCGGCTTCATCGGCGTGTCGTGCATGTAGACGCCGTGCTCGTTGGGCATGTCGAGGCGAACCAAGCCCAGCGCGTTCTGCGGACCGGGGTCCTGGCGGAACTTGATTCTGGTCACGTCGGCCTGCCGCCAGTCAATGTTGTTTGCATCTATCACCGGACCGTTGAAAGAGCCGGTCAGGACGCGGATCTGCTCCTTCTGCAGGTAGTCCGGCTCCTTCTGCAGGCGCGGAATCAGATCCAGCTTGGCGACGCTGTCAGGCACACGCCAATAGGGGAAGAAGTTGAGGGCACGGATCTGCGCGCGCACGCTCGGCGTCTCGCGCTCGGGCTTGCCGGCGATCACGCGATGCCTGAGCTCGACCTCGTTGCGCTCGACCGCCTCCAGCTGGAAGGCCGGCACGTTGACCAGCACATAGCGGTCCTCGATCCTTTGGGCCATCAAGTCCCTGAGCCGCTGCAGGTTGACGCGCAACTGCTGCAGGCGCGCCTGGGCCGGGACGTTGAGGGCAGCGAGCGTCGACTTGTCGACGCGGCCCGTGACGCGCAGCCCGTTGTTGTACTGGTAGCGGCGAACGGCCTCCTCCAGGTCGTCGTTGAAGCTAAAGCTGTTGCCCTTGGCGCGCGCCAGCTCACCGCTCATGGCCAGCCGCCTGCGCAGCAGCGGCACGCGCTCGTCGTCATCCTCGGGGCGCATCATGCGGTTGCCCGGTATGGCCGGCCAGCCACCGTTGGCGACAATGTCCTGGTAGCGGGCGATCGCCCCTTCAAGGGCGCCGATCATGGCCTCGCTGCGGAACGGGTGGGAGTCGGCGCGCAGGTCGTTGAGAACCTCGGGCTTGCGGCGCTCCTCACTGGTCGTGCGGTAGGACGAGCCCTGCCTGCCAAACCCAGGTATGGATTCCCACCATTGCGCCTCTTGCGCGTCGGCCCCGGTGACCGGCATCGCGGCCAGCAAAATCCCCAGCAACGCGCCGAGCCGCCCGGCCCTGGTGATGCCGCCAATCATCTCGCCGAGCACTCCTATCTCAAGTCCAATGTTAGTCCTGCCGCCGCCACGCTGGTCTGGGAAACACCCCACGTTACCCACTGGCCCAATTTTCGACCCCACTGGCCCAATTTTCGCTGTAGAAGCGCGCGTCCCCGAGCCGCGCCCTTAATAGCTCGCGTCAGAGATATGGCCAAACAAAGACCGATCACCATCCGGTGAGTTTCCGTGTCTCGGCGTGCCTCATCCACATCTATGTGGCCGACACGCCACGGCCGAGCCGTCTATCATGGTACCACGCACGTGAGCACCGCAGGTGCCGCAAGCCGAGACGGAGGCCTCGATCATGACCGACCAAGCCGTGCTGTGGCGCCTCGACGACCGCGGTGTAGCCCACGTCACGCTGAACCGACCGGAGGTCGGCAACGCCTACAACGGCGCCATGATTGCCGGCCTGTTGGCGGCCATGGACGACCTCGGCAAACGGCCCGCTCTGCGCGTCGTCCTGCTCAGCGGCAACGGCCGTCACTTCCAGGCCGGCGCCGACCTCAAGTGGATCAGAAACGTCAGTGCCGCCTCGCCTGAGGACAACGTCCGCGCCAGCCGGGCCACCGCCGAGGCCGTCGACCGCCTCAACCGGCTGCCCGTACCCACGGTGGCGCTGGTGCAGGGCGGCTGCTTTGGGGGCGGCACCGGCATGATCGCGGCCTGCGATGTGGTGATCGCCGCCGACAACGCCACCTTCTCCATTTCCGAGGTGCGCTGGGGACTGACGGCGGCCATCATCCTGCCCCAGCTCAGCGACGCCATCGGCGCGCGTCAGGTGCGCCGCTACGCCCTGACGGGCGAACGCTTCGGCGCCGAGGAGGCCGTGCGCATCGGTCTCGCCCATAAGGTGGTGCCGCTTGCCGAGCTGGCAACCGCCGGCGACCAGATGGTCTCGCAACTACTCGAGAACGGCCCCGTCGCCATGGCTGAGACCAAGCACATTGCCCTGCAGAGCGCCTGGGGCGGTTTCTCGCGTGCGACCTTCGAGGGATTGGTCGAGAGCCACGCCGCCAAGCGCCGCTCGCACGAGGCCGTTGAGGGCCTCACCTCCTTCGCCGAGAAACGCGCGGCCAATTGGAAGGCATGACGCTGTAGTCCCGGAATTTGCCACAGGCAAATATTCAGGACCCAGGGCGTCACTGACATCGCGTGGCTGGTTGCCGGATATTGGCGGCGCCAACTGCCGGACGACACCTTGGTGTCACTCCGCCGGCTGCATGGTCCCGTGCGCCGGTGCCTCGGCACCACGCGGGGCGAGCTTGGTGCCCGTCAGGCGCCGGATGACGACGTAGAACACCGGCGTGAAGATGAGGCCGAACAGCGTCACGCCGATCATGCCCCAAAACACCGCGGTGCCGAGCGCGATGCGCATCTCGGCGCCGGCACCCACCGCCAGGTAGAGCGGTACGACACCCAGCGTGAACGCCAGCGACGTCATGATGATCGGACGCAGCCGCAGCCTGCACGCCTCGACGGCAGCCGACACCGCATCCTTGCCCTGCGCCTCCAGCTGCCGCGCGAATTCCACGATCAGAATGGCGTTTTTGGCAGCCAGCGCGATCAGAACCACGAAGCCGACCTGCGTCAGGATGTTGATCTCGCGCCCGTGCAGCCACACGCCGAACGATGCGGAGAACAGGCACATCGGTACGATCAGCATGATGGCAAGCGGCAGCGACCAGCTCTCGTATTGCGCCGATAGCGCCAGGAACACGAAGATCACGCTCAGCACGAAGATGTAGTAGCCGGTGCGGCCGACCTTGGCCTCCTGGTAGGACAAGTCGGTCCATTCGTAGGCCACGCCCTGCGGCAGCTTATCGGCCGCCAGTGCACGCATGATCTGCAGCGCCTGACCCGAGCTGATGCCGGCCGCCGCCGCACCCTGCACCTCCGCCGACGGAAACAGGTTGTAGCGCGGTACCCGCTCCGGCCCTGCAATCTCGCGGAACGTGACGAGACTGCCGAGCGGCACCATGGCGCCGTCAAGGCTGCGCACGCGGATCTTCGATACGCTTTCCGGGTCGAGGCGGTAGTCGCCGTCGGCCTGCGCTGTAACACGATAGGTGCGGCCGAACATGTTGAAGTCGTTGACGTAAGCCGAGCCCATGAACACGCGCATCGCCTCGAAGATGGCGGTCACCGGCACGCGCAACATCTGCGCCTTGTCGCGGTCCACGTCGACGAACACCTGCGGTGTTGCAGCCTGGAAGGTCGTAAAGGCGTTGGCGATGCCGGGTGTGCGGTTGGCCTCGGCCACGAACTCCTGCGTGATGCGGGCGAACTCGGACGGGTCCATCCCAACCGTATCCTGCAGGCGCATTGAGAAGCCTGCTGCCGCACCCATGCCACGCACCGGCGGCGGGATGAACACCAACGTTGTCGCATCCTCGATCTTGGCCAGGCTGCCGCGCAGTCCAGCCGCGATCTTGTCAATCGTCTGCCCCTTCTTGTGCCGCTCCTCAAAGTCGTCGAGAACGAGGAACAGCAGACCGGCATTGGTGGCGCCCGTGAATGTCGCACCGTTACGACCGGCAAAGGCATTCGAATATTTCACGCCAGGGGTATTCAAGGCGATTTCCGTCGCCTGCCGGACGACTGCATCCGTGCGCCCGAGCGATGCGCCGGGCGGCAGCTGAATCGAAATGATGAGGATGGCCCGGTCCAGCGCCGGGATGAAGCCGGTGGGCAGGCGCGCCACGAACCAGCCGGCGAACGCCAGCAGGCAGACGTAGAAGACCAGCACCGGCACCCAGCCGCGGCACAGTCCACGCACCAGCCGCGAATAGCCCTCGGCCAACGCATCAAAGCCCCGGTCGAACAAGCGGAAGAACGCGTGCACCGGCCGCATCAGCAGTGCGGATTTGGGCGCCTCCTTGTGATGGGGATGGAACAGCAGCGCCGCCAGCGCCGGACTGAGCGTCAGCGATAAAAACAGCGAGATCGCTGTCGCCGTAGCGATGGTTATGGCGAACTGCCGATAGAACTGGCCGGTAATGCCGCCGATGAACGTGGTGGGAATGAACACGGCCAGCAGCACGAGGGCGATGGCGATCAGCGCGGTGCCGACCTCATCCATGGACACGCGCGCGGCCTCGAGCGGCGAGTAGCCGTCCTTCAATCGGCGTTCGACGTTCTCCACCACCACGATCGCGTCGTCGACGACGATGCCGACCGCCAGCACCAGCCCGAACAGCGTCAGCATGTTGAGCGAAAAGCCGAACGCCTGCATCACGGCGCACGTGCCGATTAGCGACACGGGAATGGCGATCACAGGGATAAGCGTGGCACGCCAGGTCTTGAGGAACAGCAGCACCACCAGCACAACCAGTGCGGTGGCCTCCAGGATCGTGACGTACAGCTTCTTGATCGAGACCTCGACGAACTCCGTCGGGTTGTATGTCAGCCGGTACTCCATGCCCTTCGGGAAGCTCTGGCCCAGCTCGGCGATCTTGTCCTTGATGCCCTGGGTCGCCAGCACGGCATTGGAACCGGGCTGCTGATCGACCACGATGATGACGGCGGGAAAGCGGTCTGCATAGCCGCGTTGCGCGTAGCTCAGTGCGCCAAGCTCCACGCGGGCGATGTCGTTGACGCGCACCACGCGGCCGTCGGTGCCAATCTTGACGATGATGTCGCCGAACTCGTTGGGCGAGCGCAAGCGGCCCTTCATCTGCAGCGAGGTTTGAAACGCGTTGTTGGCATCGATCGGCGGCTCGCCCAGCGCACCACCGGCCACCTGCACGTTCTGGGCGCGCAAGGCTTCGAGTACCTGCTCGGCGGTCAGGCCGCGGAGCGCAATGCGCTCGGGATCAAGCCACACGCGCATCGAGTACTCGCGCACACCGAACAGCGACACGTCGGCGACGCCATACAATCGCATGAGCTTGTCGCGGACGTTGAGCAGGCCATAGTTGGAAAGATAGACTTGGTCGTAGGTGTTGTCGGGCGAGATGAGGTGGATGGCGAGCAGCTGGTCCGGCGAGCGCTTGCGCACGTTGAGGCCGTTGCGGCGCACCTCATCGGGCAAGCGTCGCTCGGCCGCGCTGACGCGGTTCTGCACCAGCACCTGGGCCTTGTCGATGTCGGTGCCCACCTCGAAGGTCACCGTCACCGACAGGTTGCCGTCGGCCGTCGACTGCGAGGCCATGTAGATCATACCCTCGACGCCGTTGATCTCCTGCTCGATCGGCGCGGCCACCGTATCGGCCACGGTTTGCGCGCTGGCGCCTGGGTAGCTTGTGCTCACCGTAATGGTCGGCGGTGTGATCTCGGGTAGCTGCGTGATGCCGAGGCCGGTGTAGCCGATGGCACCGATGATGGTGATCACCATCGCCACCACGGCTGCAAAGATCGGCCTGTCGATGAAGAAGCGGCTGATGTTCACCGGAGCCGCCCTCCCGGCGACCGAGCTGTCACGCGATCCACGTTCACTCCGCCGCCTTGCTGTCCGGCGTCTTGACCTGTGACATGGTCAGCGCCACCCGGTTGGGTGCGACCTTGATGCCCGGCCGCGCCCGCTGCAGCCCCTTGGTGACCACCCATTCGTCGGGCTGCAGGCCCTCGCGCACCACTCGCATGCCTTCATACAGCGGCCCGAGCTTGACAGCCTTGCGCGCTACCGCTCCCTCGGCATCGACAGTATAGACGAACTTGTTGGTTTGGTCGGACCCTATCGCCTCGTCGGGTAGCAGCACGGCGGCATAGGGAGCCGAGCCCGTCACCCGCACGCGCGCAAACAGCCCGGGCGAGAACAGCCCCGACTTGTTGGTGACGACGGCGCGCGCTCTGAGCGTGCCTGTGCCCTGGTCGAGGCGATTGTCCAGAAAATCAAGCTTGCCCTTGTGCGGATAGCCGCGCTCGTCGGGCAGTGCGATCTCCACCGTCGCGCCAACGTCGGCCGCGCCCGCACCTTCGCCGCGCTCGGCCAAGCGCTTGTACTTGATGTAATTGTTCTCGCTTACGTCGAAGTAGATGTGAATGGGGTCCTGGCTGACGATGGTCGTCAGCAGTGTGGTGTTGGCGGTGCCGCCGGCGCTGATCCAGTTGCCCACGCTTGCCATGTTGCGGCTGATGCGACCCGACAGCGGCGCAGTGATGCGGGTGAACGACAGGTCGAGTTCGGCCGTCTTCACCTTGGCTTCCGCCACCTTCACCTGGGCCTGCGCCTCGCGCACCAGATTCTCGCGATCGTCGAAGGACTTCTCGGAGATGATGCGTCGCTCCAGCAGCGGCTGGCCGCGCGTCACGTCGAGGCTGGCGTTCTTGACGCGGGTATTGGCCTGCTCGAGCTCGGCCTGAGCCTGGTCTAGCGTGCGCTCGAACGGCCGCGGATCGATGACGAACAGCAAGTCACCTTGCTTGACCGTCTGGCCGTCCTTGAAGTGCACCTCGTTGAGGTAGCCCGACACCCGCGCGCGGATCTCGACCGTCTCGATGGAGTCGAAGCGCCCAGTGTACTCGTCCCATTCCACGATCTCACGCCGCAACGGCGTGCTGACTGTCACCGACGGCAGCGCAGCTGCCGCCTTCTGCTGCTGTTGGGGCGTTGCGCCGGGCGAGTCGCAACCGGCAGCCAGGGCGGATGCGCTGAGCACCACCACCATCGACAACCAGCGATTACCCATGCCTTGCACTCGCAATTTCTCAACCGGGCGTAGCAAAGGCCGGCGATCGGACAGCCCGCCCGGTCGCTCAGCCCTGCGTGGTAAGGCCAATTCTGGCCCGCAACCGGCCGCGAGTGCAATAGCTTATACGCGATCGTGACGCTCTACCGCGTCAGAAGCCCCATACCGACCCACTGTAAGAGTACGAGCGGGCAGCCCGCTGGCGGGTACTGGCCTGCTGGTAGGAGCGATTCTTGCGCTTGGCGACCACGGCCGGCTCGCTGGGTGAGCTGTGCACAATTACCTTGGTCGCATACAGCCCGTGCCGGTGCACCATACCATACAGCTTTGCCGCATTACCTGGATGCAGCCGGATGCAGCCGTGCGACGCGCGCTGGCCGAGCTGGCCAGTTGCGCTGGTGGCGTGGAAAGCCGTGCCGCGGTTGAAGAACACCGAATACGGCATCGGGGCCATGTCCCACTGCCGCGAGTACCACATGCGCGCCGTCCATTGCGGCTGGAAGGTACCAGCCTGCGTGGCGTAGCCCGGTCTGCCCGACGAGATCGGCCAGACATACTTCACGGTCTCGCCTTCCATCACCGTCAGACGCTGTGTCTTTAGGTCTACATCCAGGGTCAGTGTAATCGGCGGCGGCAATGGCGCGGTGGCGATGTCCTGGGCGATCGCGACCGCCGCCAACAGCGTGGGGGACCCCCCTGTCGTCGCAACCTCGCCTTCGCCCTGCGGCTTGGTCGCTGCCGCCCCGACGGCCGTGCTCGTCAGCTGCGTGACGGCGGCATCCCTTGCCTCCTCGGCGCGGGCGCCAGTGTGCACCGCCACGACCAGCATCGCCGCTACTGCGAGCATCATCCGTTTCATGCCAACGACCCTCACTGGACCCGAGCTCGACCCAACATTGCTTGGGACTATGCGGGAGGACACCTGCCGATTGTTTAATCCGGATGGTGCAAAGTGTTGCGATTACTGCGCGCTCTGGTGTGATGATCGAAAAATTCGCTGGAGTTCTCGGCCCTGTTCGGAGCTGATTTCTCGATCTCGGTCATGCGCGCAAGTCCATGATGCTTAGTGCCTCAGCGATTGCCGTAGTTCGCTTAGGAAGCCAGCGGCAGGGAAAGCCGAACTTCGCAATCGCGGACACTAAGTTGCAACGGCAGAGCAAGCCGTGCGGTTTCATGCGCCGGTCGAAAATCGCCAGTTCTGGAGGGAAATGGGCTAGAACTTGAACAGCAGGTCGAACAGCGTCTTCGGCTTGCGCCGCTCCGAGCCCCAGCCCTTGCCCCATTGATCGTTGGCAAGCTTCTTGGGCGGCTCCTTCGGCTTCTGGCGCAACTCGAGCTCATCGGTGATGCCGTCCGCGCCCGTGACGACGAGCTTGCCTTCCTCCCACTGCCACTGCGCCTGGCTGCCACCCTGGCGCTGCACCACCACCGCCACTACGCTGTTACTCTGCAGATCGATAATGGCGGTGTTCTCCACCTGCTCCACACCCTTGGCCCCCTCCACCGCGCCCACATCGAAGCGCAGCACCCCGATACCGGCGAAGGGCGCCTGCTTGACCTCCCAGTCCAGGATGCGCGGCTGGCCCTTGCCCACCATTTCCAGCGTGACCCTGATGCGCGGGAACTCATCGTTGGTGGCGATGAAATCGCGGCCATAGCGGCGTACGCGCCAGCGATCGTAGCCGGCGTTGGCCACCTCCGGCTCATCGGCAGCCAGGCTGACGCCCATGCGCTCCAGCGCCCGGGTCGCTTCCTTCATCTGCGGATTGAGCACCAGCGCGCGCTTGAGGTCGGCAATCGCCAGTTCGGTGCGTCCCAGGGACTCGTAGATCTCGCCGCGCGCCCAATGCGCTTCCGCGCTGTTGGCCTCCAGTTTGAAGGCCCGCTCCACGTCCCTAAGAGCCAGTTCCGGCTGCTGCTGCTGCCGGTAGGTCCAGGCCCGGTAAGCATAGACCTTGGGCGAGCGCGGATCGAGCTCGATGGCGCGCGCGAAATCGTTCAGCGCCTCGTCGAACGCGTCGGCCCGCGCGAACGCCAAGCCGCGCGCCGCCAGCGCCGTCGCCGAGTTGGTCGACAGCTCCACCGCCGTACTAAAGTCCTTGAGCGCCGACGGCGCATTGCCGGACTCCAGATACGCTTGCCCGCGCAGCGCAAACAGGTCGGCGTTGCGCGGCTCGAAGGCAATGGCGCGACTGAAATCCTCGATCGCCTCGTCGTACCGCTCGATCGCCAGCTTGGCCTCCGCGCGGCTGCGATAACCGGCACCGAAGCGCGCATCGAGGCTCACCGCGCGCGTGAAATCGCGAATCGCGCCATGCGGACGGTTGGCCGCGAGCTGCGCGCGTCCGCGCCCACTCAATGCCGCCGGGCTCGATGGGGTGAGCTGGATCGCCTTGGTGTAGCCGGCAATCGCCTGGTCGATCTGGCCGAGCTTCATGTAGGCGCCGGCCCGGTTGCTGTAGGCTGCCGCATAACCAGGCGCCAGCAGCAGGGCCCGGTCGAAGTCCTTGATCGCCTCGCGCACTGCGCCGAGGCCAAGCAGCACGTTGCCGCGATTGTTGTAGACCGCGGGATATTCGGGATAGAGCTGGATCGCCCGGTTGAAGTCGTCGATCGCTTCCTTGTAGTTCAGCCGCCGCGAGTAGGCGACGCCCCGGTCGTTCAGGACGGTGGCCCGCCGGTCGTTGGGCAGGCTCTTGTCGTCGAGCACCTCGGTATAGAGCGTGATGGCTTGGTCGACGCTGCCGCGCTGCACAGCCAAGCTGGCGTCGCGCAGCTTCAGGGGAAGTTGCCCGCCCGACTGGCTTGCCGACGAGCCGAAGGTCGAATCTGTCTGCGCAGCAGCTCCCACCGCTCCCAGCGGGAGCAGCAGAAGCGCTGCCAACAGCCGTCGCCGCATAGCAAATCTCGTCATTCGGGTTGCACCGGCAGCCTCAGCAACAGGTGCTTATACCCCAATTCGGTTAACACCAACTGGGCTATCCGCTGCTGGCGGTCGGTTTGAGCGCATACGAGCCATCTTGAACACGCGGGTGGCCTCGCAGCACGGATACCAAGCCAAACAGTACTGCCAGAAGTCGCCGAGGGGAACGGAGCAATCTGGGAGACAGCCTGGCTCTAGTTTCTTGTAGATGAGCCAAGCCCCGCCTGCCCTAGGGCCGCCCTCGTCTGCCCCATTGCGCCCACTTCACACCCGACCCACCAGCTCCACCATGGCGTCGCCCAGCTCGCGGCAAGTGGCCTTGCCGCCCATGTCGCGGGTGCGCACGTCGGTCTCGGCAAACAGCACCTCGATCGCCCGTACGATCATCGCCGCTGCCTCGGCGTGCCCCAGGTGCTCCAACATCATGGCACCCGACCAAATCTGACCGATCGGATTGGCGATGCCCTTGCCCGCGATGTCCGGCGCGGACCCGTGCACGGGCTCGAACAACGACGGGAAGTCGCGTTCCGGGTTGAGGTTCGCCGAGGGTGCGATGCCGATGGTGCCGCAC
>DASTOW010000039.1:0-5362 GCA_035762425.1 Hyphomicrobiaceae bacterium
CTAGCAGGCCGTTGAACTTCGGCGTTGGGTAGAATGGTCTGCTCTTACGGCGTCGGGTGAGTGGCTTTGGGCTGTTGTGGGTGTGCCTTGCGCGCGATCGCGGCCTGCCCATACCCGCTGGGCTCACGCGGCGGCCAGCAGTCTCGGCATCCGGATAAGATTGTAGGCTGCCATCGCGAAGGTGAACTTGAAGCGCACGTGCGCCAGCCCTGGCACTTTCACCTTGGCGAGGCCGGCGATGGTCTTGCCCCAGCCGAACGCCTCCTCGACGAGCTTGCGTTTGCGCTGGCTCACCTTGTAGCCCTCGTGGCGTGTCGTCCGGCCGTCGATCGCGGAGCCTTTGATCTTCGCCGCGACGTGCGGCGTCACGCACTTCTGCCTGAGATCGGCGACGAAGTCGGACGTGTCGTAGCCCTTGTCGGCCGCCAGCGTCAGGCGGCGCTCGGAGCCCGGATCGTGCCGGTCGATCATCGCCAGTGCCGCTTGCCGCTCGGCCTTGCCAGTCGCCGCTGTCGCGTCCGCCTGCACGACGAGGCCGTGCCGGTTCTCGATCAGCGCATGCCCCATGAAGTAGAGCTTCGCGGGCTGCGCCTTGCCCTTGCGGAATAGCTTCGCGTCCGGATCGGTCTTGCTTTCGTGCGTATCGTTGGCGCGCTTCTCGCCGTGGAAATCGCGCTCGCCGTTGCGGCCCGGTGATGGCGGCTCGTCCGAGCCGGCCTTGGCGCGCAAGCTCTTGAGCGAGGCCCAAGCTTCGACAAGTGTGCCGTCGACCGAAAAGTGATCGTCCGACAGGAAGCGCTTCACCCGTGGGTGACGCAGCACGGCTTCGAGGAATTTCGCGGCGACGTCGGCATCGAGCAGCCGATCCCGGTTCTTCGAGAACGTCGAGTGGTCCCACACAGCATCGTCGATGCCGAGCCCGACAAACCAGCGCAACAGCAGATTGTAGTCGATCTGCTCCATCAACTGCCGCTCGGAGCGAACCGAGTAGAACGCTTGCAACAGCGAGGCGCGAAGCAGGCGCTCCGGCGCGATCGACTGGCGCCCAGTCCCCTCGTACAGGCGCTCGAACTCGGCATCGAGCCAGACCAGCACGTCGTCGACGATCCCCTTGATGGTGCGCAGCGGATGCTTCGCCGGCACCCGGCTCTCGAGGTCGACATACGAGAACAGTGACCCCGACCTCTCGTCCGATCCGCGCATGCCGTGCCCCCTCGACGTGGAGCCCGAACGGAATCATATTCGCCTGAGCCTGTCAGCAGACGAAAAGTTCAACACCCTGCTAGGTCTGCCACTTGCCTAGGGCAGTATCTTGGCGTCTCGATATTGCTGCACGATCGCCATGAACCTGCGCTCGCTGTCGTCCCAGCCATGGAAGCCGAAGTCGCGAGCCTTGTTGGTGCTCAGGATCTCGTCCCACCAGCGCAGCAAGGTTGCATCCGCGAACGCCCAGTTGGCGACTGCCGTCAGCGGCTGATCGACGAGGCCGTGTCTTTTCACGACGCGAGGCCAGACCGCCTCCCATTCTGGCATCACGTCCGCCAGCACCACGGGGCGGGGTGTGCCGCAGCGAATGTGGAACGCATCGGCCAGCTGCGGCCACAGGCGCGACCAGCGGAACACATCGCCATTGGTCAGATTGAACGCGTTGTTGCGGGCCGGCTCGTGCGTCGCCATCCAGGCCATGCCGCGTGCAAGGAGCGTGGTCGTCGTCACCTGGACGAGGCTCGTGTAGGAGCCTTCGCTGGCGGGAAAATCAAGCGGAATGCCGATTTCGCGGCACAGCGCAGCGTAGGCGCCGAGCGTGCTGACGAGATTGCGGGCATTGTCGGGTGAGAAATGCAGCAGCGTATTGGGTCTTGCTGCCGACCAGCCCCACTGTGCGTCCTTCGACCTGGACCGCAGCAGGTCCTCTTGGTCGTAGTAGAAATTCGGCGTTATGGAGCGAGGGTCGTCCTCGCGCGCCGGGTTGGCGAACGGGCCGACATGCACGCCGTAATACTTGCCTCCCTGCACGAGATTGACATGCGCCAGATGCTTCGATGCTGCTGCCGCGGCATCGATGACGTTGTCCAGAATGGCGACGTTGTTCTCGATGCTTTCGCGGCCCCGATCATCATGCGGTGCGCGTCCGCAGAAGAACACCTGCGTGATATCCGTGTGCCCGGCGATCGCCGTCCGGCAGGCCGCAGCGTGCATCAAGTCCGTGTGAATGTAGGAGATGCCCTTGATCGGACGTTTGGGCGGCGTGCGGCACACGCCAACAACGCGCCAGTCCGGCAGGGTTGCAAGATGGCTTGCAAGCGCTCCGCCGATGGCGCCGGTTGCGCCGGCGATCAGGGCTGTCCATTTCGGCATGCGCTCTTCCATGCGACGCCGGCAGACACCGCTTGGGCCTGCCGGCGATCAGCTATCAGCCCGTACTTTCAAAGACCGAAGTCGGCTTCGAAGCCGACGCGCGCCAGCACCCGCATGTCGAAGTCCTTGCCGCCCTTGGTGTACTCCACGAGAATGCCGGTGCGATTGCCGTCGCGGCACTGCGGCGTCGGATCGACGCAGAAGTTGACGGGCCCGGAGGCCAAGCCGCTGTAGTTCTTGATGTTGGCCAGCGCGTCGCGGATCGCCGCCCGATCGGCCTTCAGCGAGGCATCCGTCAGCTCGAGCTTGGCGTTCTTGAGAGCCAGCTTGATGAGCTGCGCGGTCTCGTAAGCCTGGCTGAAATCGTGATCGGGGCAGCGCACGCCGTACTTGGTCTGCACCATCTTCACGAACTCCTTGGCGATCGGACGGTCGTCCGTGCAGGAGAATGCCGCCGCGAAGATCAGACCCGCCGCCGAATCGCCGGCCAGTTCGGGTACCGGCGCGTTCGACGCCGCCGAGGAGGCCACGCGCCGCACGCTCTTGGGGATGCCGACCTCGTAGGACTGCTGGACGATGCGGGCAATGGCATCGTGCTGGCCGCCGATCGCGATCACTTCCGGGTTGAGCGATTTGATCTTCAGCAGGTGCGCGCGGAAATCGAGATCCGTCTCCTGCATCTGCGTCTCATACAGCGGCTCGGCGCCATAGGTGCGTTTCATGAAGGCCATGTAGTCCTTGGCAAAGCCCATGCCGGCGCCGTCGGTCGTGTAGAGGTAGGCGACCTTCTTGCCGACGTTCTCGGACATGTACTTGCCATGAATGCTGGCGGAGAACCGCTCGGACACCGAGGTGCGGAACAGCCAGGCGCTGCCCTTCTTGGTGACGTTGGCGTTGGTCGAATGCGGAACGATCTGCGGCACCTCTTCCTTGGCCGTGACATCGACCATCGGCAATGTCACCGAACTGCAGGTCGAGCCCATCACCAGGTGCACCTTGTGCTGATGAATAAAGCGATTGGCGTTGGCGATGCCTTTGTCCGGCTTGCATTCGTCATCGAGCAGGATGACTTCGATCTTCTTGCCGTTGATGCCGCCCGCGGCGTTCACCGCCTCCAGCTCGTCTTTCGACATCTGGCCGTACTTGAGGCCGTTCTCCACCACCATGCGCAGCGTGATACCGATGCGGATCACGCCGTCCTGGGCTTGCGCGGGCGCAGCCACGAGGCCGGTCGCCAGCATCGCCACCGGGAGTAGAGCCAGCACCGACCGATTTTTGCACTGCGTCATAGGCATTCCTCCATCCGTCTCTAAAATGGACGTGCCGCACAGTAGTTCTGCGGTCGGCAAACCGCCACCTTTGCTTTCTTTGGCCGGCAGTCGTCATGACCCGCACGAAATGGGCATGGCCAGCGCCAACGGCGCCAACGCGCACACGCGCTCGTTGCATCAGGCGCGCGAGGTGCGCATAGCCTGCAGCGGACCGGCGCGAGCGGTGGCCAGGGCAGCCGATCGGTGCGCCCTAACTGAGCGCCATACGGGTCTTCGTTGGCAGGTTTTGGGCCAACAGCCCAACAGCTACCGGCTTTGGTGCGCTCTGTTTGGCGAGGCCGCCAATTGCCTAGCGGCGAGCTAAGGCCCCCTGCCGCCAAGCCGTGCACAAGCACGTTGCCCTGGCACGTTGCCCTGGCACGTTGCCCTGACACGTTGCCCTGACACATTGCCCTGGCAGGCCGACGGGCATCGGCAATTCGAGCCTAACGCGTCGCCAGCCCCAGGTTGGGTGAGGGCCCAGGTTGGGTGAGGGCCCAGGTTGGGTGAGGGCCCAGGTTGGGTTGGGGCCCAGGTTGGGTTAGGCAATGCCCGCAACCCCAGCACGTCCCGTCATCCCTGCGAGCTCATGCTGCCAAGCGGCGGGGCTGGGAGGTGCTCCAGCATCGAACCGGCTCTAGCTGTGAGTCCTCAAGAGGTTGTTCCTGGTCAAGCCGAGTCGGCTGATGGGTGGCATTTTGGCTAGGCTAGCATGGGGCCTATGCCAGTTGTAGCGATGCAGCCAAGGTTGGAGCGCCTCGCGGCGCTGCTGTGAGTTTTCGAAAGCTGTTGCGTAGGCCCATTCGCGCAGCGCGGTCTGGATAAAGCGCTCGGCCTTGCCATTGGTCTGGGGCGTGTATGGCTTGGTGCGGATGTGCTTGATGCGAAGCCGCTTGCAGGCTTTGGCGAAGGCGAAAGATTTGTAGCAGCTGCCGTTGTCGGTCATGACGCGATCAACGGTGACGCCGAGGCTTCTGTAATAGGCGACGGCCGAGTGGAGGAAGGCGACGGCGATGTTTTTCTTTTCGTCTGGGAAGATGGCCGCGGTTGCGATGCGGGAGTGGTCGTCGACTGCGACGTGAGCAAACTCCCAGCCGGGTCCCTCACCCCTGCCGCGGGCGCTGCTCTGGCCGCGGCGATCGCCGGTGATGCGATGGCCGACGGCATTGAAGCGGCCGAGTTTCTTGATGTCGATGTGGATGATCTCGCCGGGCTTCTCGCGCTCGTAGCGTGGTCTTGGCTCTTGCGGCTCCAGCGCCGAAAGCCGGCTCAGGCCGCGCCGGGCAAGGATGCGCGAGATGGTGGCTTTGGAGATGCCGAGTTCGCCGGCGATGTGCTCCTGGGTGCGGCGCTCACGGCGCAAATCCTCGACGGCATCGGCTGTGGCAAGCGGGATTTGGCTTGGCGATGAAAGAGGCTTTGAGGATCGGTCGCGCAAACCAACGACGCCTTCCGCTTTGAAGCGGGCGACCCATTTGGCGACCGTTTTTGGCGTGGTGTTGAAGCGACACGCAGCTGCGGCCTTGCTCAGCCCGTGGTCCACAACGGATCGGACCATGTCCTCTCGACCTTTGGGCGTGAGGCGAGCATTGTTGTGGGTGTTCATTCGGTCCCCCGGCGAATCGTTGAGGTCTGGCGACATCAGCGTTCCCGGTCCGGACCGAATGGACAACCTCCTGAAAATTCACATCTAG
>DASTOW010000040.1:0-25618 GCA_035762425.1 Hyphomicrobiaceae bacterium
TGGTGAGCACCGGGTCCCAGATGAAGGTTGCGTCGATGTCCCCGCGCTCCCAGGCGGCGGCGACCTCAGGCGGACGCATATTGAGGATCTGTACTTCCTTCGGGTTGACCTTGGCGTCGGTCAGTGCCGCCAGCAGCTGATAGTGCGCGGTCGACACGAAGGGCGTGGCGACTTTCTTGCCCTTCAGGTCTGCCAGGCTGTTCACGCCGGAGCCATTGCGAGCGACGAGTTGCTCAGCATTGCCGATGTCGTCCAGCAGCCAGATCACCTGCACGTCCATGCCCTGACTGGCAGCAGCCGTTGCGGGGCTCGAGCCGACCTCGCCGATCGGCACCTCGCCCGACGCCATGGCCTTGATGACGTCGCCGCCGCCGCCGAACATCTTCCAGTTGATCTTGTATCCGGTCTCCTTTTCGAGCTCGCCCTTGGCCATCAGCACGCGCATCGGGACGATCATGTCCTGGTGGGCGAACGTGACCTCTTTGGTCTGCGCGGTTGCGCCCGTCATGGGCAGACCGAAGGCAAAGAGGGCAAAGGCTTGCGAAATGAGCAGGGCGCGTCTTGTGCTTTGCATCGATCTTCTCCTCTTCCCGGCGCTCCGCACGATCCACAACGAGAGCGGCGTTCGACTGACTATGCCAACAGTTCGGCGGGGTCCGCAAGTTGCTGAGCGGGCATCATTGTTTCGACCGGCCAACGATCCGGACACGACCTTTTTTGCCCAAAAAGTCCACCGGATGCCCTTGACGAGTGCAGGCCTGATGTGATGATCGAGGCCTGACGGGGTTTTACGCCATGGGTGTGAGTGAATGAGCCGCGGCCGCCTCATCTTCGTGGGCTGTGCGACCGCCGCCTTGCTGGTGCTGGCGGGCTGGCAGCTGCAGCGCGAGTGGTTGATCAAGGAATGCCAAGATGCCGGCGGCGTCTGGGACGGCAGAACCTGTGGCCCGCTCAAGGTGCGCCCGATCCTGCAACGCGATCTGCGCCGATCGTAAAGACTCTAGGCTGCCGACGCGTGCCAAGCCTAGGCAAAGCCCTATAAGGCGCCACTGGCCTGGGCCACATCCCTGCCTAGGTCCGTTGCCATCCTGAGATCGCCGACACCGCGTTCGGGAGGAACGCTGCTGGCCCATAGGCGCATATTTGGCTGTCGCTCTAGAACCGATCCGCGCGATAGGGGGTCGGATCGATGAACGGCGTCTCGCCGGTAATCATCTCGGCGAGCAAGCGGCCGCTGACAGGGCCTAGCGTCAGGCCGAGGTGATGGTGCCCGAAGTCGAGCCACAACCCCTGATGGCGCGGCGCCCGGCCGATTACGGGCAACATGTCTGGCAGACACGGACGGCGCCCTAGCCATGGCTGCGCATCGACGCGCGTTCCAAGCGGGAAGATGCCGCGCGCCAGCGGTTCGGCCAGCTCGAGCTGGCGCGGTGTCAGCGGCGCATCGCGATTGGCGAACTCGGCGCCGGTGGTGAGGCGGATGCCGTTGGTCATCGAGGTCAGCACGTAGCCGTTCTGCGCATCCAGCACCGGCCGTGACAGAGTGGCGTTGCCCGCGGCGCGGTAGTGCATGTGATAGCCGCGTTTGATGCCGAGTGGGAAGCGATAGCCGAGGGCGCGTAGTACATCGTCGGACCAAGCGCCCATGGCAACTACCACCTCTGGTGCGGTCACCGGACCCATGGAGGTCTGCACCTGCCAACCGCCGCCAACCTGCTCCAACGTGCGCGCCTCGCCGCGCAGGAACTTTGCGCCGCGGGAGATCAACAGCTCACCATAGGCACGGCCCAGCGCTCCGGGGTCCGAGACGCTGACCGGCTGCGGCATCAGCACGCCGCCGGCGAGAGAGCCTTTCAGGTGCGGCTCGAGCTCGGCAAGTCCGCGCGCATCAACAGCCTGGTAGGTAACGCCGTACATCTCGCGGTCAACCGCATCCTTGGCGACCGCCTGATCGAAGGCTTGCGCCGAGCGGTAGATGCGCAGGTAGCCCGTGCGCCGCATCAGCCCGAGCACGCCGGCCTCGGCCGCCAGCGCCTCGTGCTCGACGATGCAGCGCTCGACCAGCGGCTTGGCACCGCGCGCGGTCGCATCCTTGCGCTCGGGTGTCGACTGTAGCCAGTGTCGGAACAGCCAGGGCGCGATCTTCGGCAGGGCGCTCCAGTGCAGGTTTGCTTCAGGCAGGAAGTTGAAAGCGTATTTCATGACCAGCGCCGGGTCGCGCGGGAATGTGTAGGGTACTACGGCCTCGCGCTGGATGATGCCGGCGTTACCGAAGCTCGTCTCTTCGACCATGCCGCGGCGATCGATCAGGGTCACGGCGCGGCCGCGCTGCTGCAGGTGCAGCGCTGCCGATATGCCGACGATGCCGGCACCGAGCACGATCACGTCATTGCCCGCCATGTGCTCTCCTTCGCCTCATGCGTCGACTGGAATCGCCACTTGATGACATCGACCGCCGCCACCCAGACGATGTCAAGGTTTCTCGGCGTCACGGCCGGCGCCGACTGCGCCCGGGCCAGTCATCATCGGCAAGCGCGTCGCCCGCAGCAAGGCCATCTCGCGCGGACCAGGGCCGCTGGCCACGCTGGGCTGCAACCCTCGCCAAGCGCACGCGGCCGGCCTCGGCGTGGAACGCATGCGCACCACGTCGAGGACATCGCCCGCGCCGACGGCGGCGGCCGCCGAGGTGGAGCCGCGTGGCCGAGCCGCCTTGAGCACCAGGATGGCGGCGTTGGCACAATCATCGCGCACGGCGGAAGCCAGGCTTGCAACCTCCATCGTCCACCGGTTCGCCACCTCGACCAGGCAGCAACATCGGGCCGCGGTCGGTCGTCGCCAGCATCGCTCCTGGCAACGCCCACACTTTGGCCGCGCACCTCACCGTCGCGTCGATACCGCCCCCATCGCCTTCAGCGGCATCGCCGCGACCGACCGGCATGGCGCAGCGCTACCAGGCTAGCCGCATCACCACCAGGTTGCAGATCGCAATGGCAATCAGGTCGGCTGGGGTCGCGGACCGCTAGGTATTGTGGAGGTGGTAGATGCCGAACGGCGCCACGCCGAGGCTCGCTACCAGCGCCAGCAATGGTGGCAAATCGATGCGGACGCAGACGCGCACGCGCAGTGGATGCTCAGCAACACATATCGCGCTCACGGCCAACGAGCCGCATCGAGCGCGCAATCACCAAATGACGCCCAGCCGCAATTGGGCTCTTCATCCCGCATGATCGAAGCACTCCTTCTCGGCCTGCGGTTTGCTGCAGCCCTCGGTTGCGGCCTGATGGCCGGACTGTTCTTCGCCTTTTCCGTGGCAGTGATGGGCGCGCTGGCGCGCATCCAGCCGCCGGAGGGCATCGCGACCATGCAATCCATCAACCGCGTCATCCTCAACCCGCTGTTCCTGGCCGTCTTTCTCGGAACGGCGATGCTCTGCCTGCTGCTTGCACTGACGTCCCTGTGGCGCTGGAACGAGGCCGGGGCCGCCTACATGCTCGCCGGCGCCCTGTTTACTTCGTCGGCACCTTCCTGGTGACGATGCTGTTTAATGTGCCGCTCAACAACGCACTGGACGCCGCCACACCGGCCAGCGCCGACGCGGCGCGGCTATGGGCAGACTATCTCTCGACCTGGACGGCCTGGAACCACGTCCTCTCCATCACGTCCTTCGCCGCGATGGCAGCCCTGATGGGAGGGCTCTACCTGCAAGCTCGCGGGTAAGCCAAACCCTGGGCCGGCGCGTTTCGCCCTCTTGATGCCCACGAACGCAAACGGCTCGGCGCGCCTCGACCAAGCGTACGAAACGAGGCAACGCGTCAGCAGCGCACGCAACGGCAGAAGCCGCGCGGCCCACACGCCCACGTCCAGCCCGGACGGCAGCGCGGACCCCAGCCGCGACAGGCGGCCTGTTCGACTATCGACATGTTCGGCATGGTCGCCTGCAACGGCGCGCCGGCGCTTGCGGTGTTGGCCTGCGCTCCCCAGATCAGCACGCCGCTCACCAGAACCGCGCCGCCGAACGCCAGTGTCATAAGCAATTGCCGCATCGCATCCTCCGTTGCTCACTTGACAGACCAAGGCACGGACTATCGCCTTGCATAGAAGACCCAATTGCAAGGCGCAGCCCCGCAATTTGCGCAAAAGTTGACGCGTACGCGCTCCGCCAATACGCGGACTGCCGCGCGGGCTGATATTGATGCTTCATGCGTGACCTGCGACTAACTAGCTGCTCTGCCCTTCGTGTGGTGCGCCACCTGGGTGGTTTGGGCCGCGACGCCCAGTGGTCAGGTGCACGCAGCGCGCCTGGCCACCCACGAGTGGTCGCAGCGAGCCAGCGAGTGGAGGCAACCGCGGGCAAGAATGTCGCTTAGGCCGTGCGAAGCGGGCCATGCATCCGAGGTGTGACGTAGCCCGTTCCCAAGGCACGATTGAGATGTGCCCGGATGATATTGCATCAGCATGCACCGCAATAAATGAGAGCACAGGCAAAGAGCCGCTAGCCTGCGGTGCAACCGAGACGTGCCCCATGCAGGGCAGTTTGCCTTGCTTGACCTCTGCGGCCGCCCGCTGGGCAAATGCCTGGCCGACGGCAAGGCGCTTGCGCGGGGCTGCTCTACCCCTTGCCGCCCGCCGACACCTTGGCCCAGGTGTCGCGCAGGCCAACCGTGCGGTTGAACACCAGCTTGCCGGGCTTGCTGTCGACATCGCGGCAGAAGTAGCCCTGCCGCTCGAACTGCACCGGCTCGGGCGAATTGTCCGCCGCCAGTGCCGGCTCGACCATGGCGCCGCTCAGCACCTCCAGCGAATTGGGGTTGAGATCGGCGACGAAATTGCCGGCATCAGGGTCGGGCTTGGCGAACAGCGGGTTGTAGATGCGCACCTCGGCCGGCACGGCGTCGGCGACCGACAGCCAGTGCAGCGTCGCCTGCACCTTGCGTCCGTCGGGCGAGTTGCCGCCCTTGCTCGCCGGGTCGTAGGTGCAGCGCAGCTCAACCACCTCGCCGTTGGCGTTCTTGATCGCCTCCTTGCAAGTGACGAAATAGGCGTAGCGCAGGCGCACTTCCTTGCCGGGCGTCAGGCGGTAGAACTTCTTCGGCGCATTCTCCATGAAGTCGTCCTGCTCCACCCAGATCTCGCGCCCGAAGCGGATCTTGCGCGTGCCGGCGGATGGATCGTCCGGATGATTGGCCGCTTCCAGCTCCTCGATCTGGCCCTGCGGCCAGTTCTCGATCACCACCTTGAGCGGGCGCAGCACCGCCATGCGGCGGAGCGCGCTGCGGTTCAGCACTTCGCGCACCGAAAAGTCGAACACGGCGACGTCGACCACGCTGTTGGCCTTGGCGACGCCAATGCGCTTGACGAAGTCGCGCAACGCCTCTGCCGGCACGCCGCGACGTCTGAGCCCGGCGAGCGTCGGCATGCGAGGATCGTCCCAGCCCTGCACATGCCCGCCGCGCACCAGCTCGGTCAGCACACGCTTGGAGAGCACCGTGTAGGTCAGGTTCAGCCGCGCGAACTCGTACTGCCGCGGACGTGATGGCACCGGCAGGTTCGCAATGAACCAGTCGTACAGCGGCCTGTGGTCCTCGAATTCTAAGGTGCAGATCGAGTGGGTGATGTGCTCAATCGCATCCGACTGGCCGTGGGCGTAGTCGTAGCTCGGATAGATCTTCCACGCGTTGCCCGTGCGCGGATGCGTGGCATGCAGGATGCGGTAGAGCACCGGATCGCGCAGATTGATGTTGCCGGAGCCCATGTCGATCTTGGCGCGCAGCACACGCGCAGCGTTGGCGAACTCGCCGGCGCGCATGCGGCGGAACAGGTCGAGGTTCTCCTCGACGCTGCGGTTGCGGAACGGGCTGTTCTTGCCGGGCTCGGTCAGCGTGCCACGGTTGACGCGCATGTCCTCCTGGCTCTGGTCGTCGACGTAGGCCTTGCCGTCCTTGATCAGGAATTCGGCCCACTCGTAGAGCTGCTCGAAGTAGTCGCTGGCGTGATAGAGATGCTTGCCCCAGTCGAAGCCGAGCCAGCGCACATCGCGCTCGATGGCGTCGATGTACTCCTGCTCC
Organism: Hyphomicrobiaceae bacterium; assembly: GCA_035762425.1. Classification (GTDB taxonomy): domain Bacteria; phylum Pseudomonadota; class Alphaproteobacteria; order Rhizobiales; family Hyphomicrobiaceae; genus AWTP1-13. Next base: position 6,066 of record DASTOW010000040.1, read on the forward strand.
TCCTTCGTCGGGTTGGTGTCGTCGAAGCGCAGGTGGCAGCGCCCGCCGAACTCCTGGGCAATGCCAAAGTTGAGGCAGATCGACTTGGCGTGCCCGATGTGCAGGTAGCCGTTCGGCTCCGGCGGAAACCGGGTGATGACCGTCTTGTGCCGGCCCGCTTCCAGGTCCGCCTGCACGATATCGCGGATGAAGTCCTGCCCGGGCTCGCGGGTGGCCGTTTCAGTTGCCGCCATGGGGCTCGATCTCCAGATCTCGGCGCGGATGATGGCCGCACTTTGCGGCGGGCCTAGCAAATCCTTGCTGCACCGCCAAGATATGTCACAGCTCTGTCGCGACTGTTTGCTGGTACGGATGACCGGCCTGCGGTCAGGCGCTCGGGCCGGCGCGCGGCCTGCCGCTTGTGCCAAGCGGCGCCGCTCAGCGTTGTTGTCGCACCCGCCCTACACTCGATAGGGGCTGATGGTGAAAAAACATCACCATGTCGCTGATCGTGTAGACCTTCCCGACCATCGGGTTGCGCTCGTATCCATCCAACCTGCGCCCTGTGCGCCGGGCGATAGTCATAGCACCGAACTTGAACGCTTCGCCATCGACACGAATATTGCGTCAAATTCCCGGCCGTTAACCCGTCAACGCAGCCTAGCTCAACATAAGCAAGTTGGCGTCCCCGACAGATGTGTTAGACGGGCTCCAAAAAATCGAGGGTTGAGACCATGACCAAGCCCGTCGTCACGCGCTTTGCGCCATCGCCCACCGGCTACCTGCACATAGGCGGGGCACGCACGGCGCTGTTCAACTGGCTCTATGCGCGCCACATGGGCGGCAAGTTCCTGCTGCGCATCGAGGATACCGACCGCGAGCGCTCCACGCAGCCTGCCATCGCCGCCATCCTCAACGGCCTCAAATGGCTGGAACTCGACTGGGACGGCGAGCCCATCTACCAGTTCCAGCGCGCCGCCCGCCATCGCGAGGTAGCCGTGCAGCTGCTCGCCGAAGGCAAGGCCTACCACTGCTATGCCAGCCCGCGGGAGCTGGAGGAGATGCGCGAGACGGCGCGCGCGGCCGGCAAGTCGCGTCTCTACAATGGCCTGTGGCGCGATCGCGACGCGAAAGACGCCCCGCCCGGCGTCAAGCCGGTGATCCGCCTCAAGGCCCCGCTCGAGGGCGAGACCGTCATCGAGGATGCCGTGCAGGGCCGCGTCGTCTGGCAGAACGCCGACCTCGACGATATGATCATCCTGCGCAGCGACGGCAACCCCGTCTACAATCACGCCGTCGTGGTCGACGACCATGACATGGGCATCACGCATGTGATCCGCGGCGTCGATCACCTCACCAACGCCGCCCGTCAAGTGCAGATCTACAGGGCGATGGGCTGGGAGCAGCCCGTGTTCGCGCATATTCCGCTAATCCACGGGCCGGACGGCGCAAAGCTCTCCAAACGGCACGGTGCGCCGGCTGTCGAGGCCTATCGCGCCATGGGCTATCTGCCGGCCGGCCTGCGCAATTACCTCGCCCGCCTCGGCTGGAGCCACGGCGATGATGAGATCTTCTCTACCCAGCAGATGATTGAGTGGTTCGACATCGCCGACATCAACAAGGCGCCAGGCCGGCTCGACTTCGCCAAACTCGCCGACGTCAACAGCCACTACATCAAGACCGGCGACAACGCCGAGCTGCTGCGCCGCATCCGCGAATTCCTGCCCGAGGCGTCGGACGGCCCGGCATTGGTGGCGCGCTTCGGGACGGTCGGCTGGGACCGCCTCGCCGCGGCTCTGCCCGCGCTCAAGGAGCGTGCCAAGACCCTGCAGGAGCTGGTCGATGGCGCCGCCTACCTCATTGCCGAGCGCCCGCTCGTGTTGGACGATAAGGCCTCCAAGCTGCTCGACGCGGATGCGCGCGCCTTGCTTGCCAAGCTTTTGGCGCGACTGGAAGCGGCCGACTGGACTGTGACCGCCTTGGAGACGGCGGTAAAGGCATTCGCCGAGGCAAGCGGGCTCAAGCTCGGCAAGGTCGCGCAGCCCTTGCGCGCGGCCCTGACCGGTCGCAGCGTATCCCCGCCCGTGTTCGACGTGATGGCTGTACTCGGCCGCGAGGAATGTCTGGCGCGCATTGGCGACCAGGCCAAATAGCAGGACGCAGAATGCCCCCTGCCTGATCGACACGGGAGGCCATAGCCGTGCTTGAGGGATGGGTGGGCGTACTGGCTTTGGCACTGCTACCCCTGATCGCAGCCAACGCCGCGATCGTGCTTTACGCCTGCTACGAATACGCCACGTCCTCCAGCAAGGAGCCCTGGCTGCGCTCCACCCAGATCCTGCCGGCCAGGGGCACCTATGCCGGTTCCTTGCCTTCGGCCATTCTTCTGCACGGGTTCGGCGGCACGCCGCGGGACCTGCGCTCGCTGGCCGAAGGGCTGGCCGACCGCGGCTTTCGCGTGGTTGTCCCGGAAGTTCCCGAACAAACCAGCGCATCGTTTGCCTTGGCGCGCGGGCGCTGGTCCGGGGCCGATTATGACGCCTGGCTCGGCGACCTGATCCGCAACGAAACGAATTTAGGCGGCCAACCTCCCATGCTGGTCGGCACGTCCATGGGTGGCACGCTGGCAGCCATCGGCGCGGCCCACCACAAGGTCAGCCGGCTGGTGCTCATTGCCCCCTATTTCGGTCTCGCCGCAGGCAGCGATGACATATTCGAGGCGGGTGCCAAGATCCTGCGCTGGGTGCTGCCCGTCATACCCAAATACAAGAAGGCGCAGATGTTCGATGCGGAGGGCTATCGGCAGTACGAGACGGGCTCCTACCTCGTGTCCCTGTGGGCCTACCTGCAGCTGGCAAACCTCGCCAAGGTTGCGCGCAGCGCCGCGCCGGACATCGCGGTGCCCACCCTCGTCCTGGCTTCAGAGAAGGACACCGTCGCCTCGTTCGCGATCACCCAACGGTTCTGCCAGGCCTGCTCGCCCGCCAACCTGGTCCTGTGCAATCAAGGCAATCACATCCTCACCTACGACTTTGGCCGCGAGGATGTACTCAGGGACATCGTTACGTTCCTGACGGCAGCGTCACAGGACGCATGCCAACAGCCTGGCAAAAGGCGCTGACGGGGCGTGCAACGGTGGCGAAACCGGCGCGCTCAAATCCACTTCACCGGGTTGTGACGCCCCTGCCCACAATCGCGCCGGACCCCCCCATCTAGGCCATTGATCTTCACCCTTTGCATAGCTTTTCGCACTGCAAAATGTATAATACGTACTGCGGGTGATGCCCTTCGGGAGGGCGCAACCCCAGCCCGACGCTCCGCCGGGCGCGCGCTGATCCAAGGACCGATCCCATGAACGCAAGAGACACGGCTGACGCCACTAAGACCGCCAAGCTGATTGTGGGCAACAACCAGCAGACGCAGATGCCGGTGCGATCGGGAACCATCGGTCCGGATGTCATCGACGTCGGCAGGCTCTACCGCGATACCGGCTGCTTCACCTACGATCCGGGCTTCACCTCAACCGCCAACTGCTCCTCGCGCATCACCTACATTGACGGCGACAAGGGCATCCTCCTTTACCGCGGCTATCCCATCGACCAGCTGGCGCAGAAATCCAACTTCGTCGAGATCTGCTACCTGCTCCTGAACGGCGAGCTTCCCACCAAGGCGCAGCTCGAGAACTTCGACAACACCATCACGCGCCACACCATGGTGCACGAGCAGATGACCCGCTTCTACACGGGCTTCCGGCGCGACGCGCATCCGATGGCCATCATGTGCGGCTCGGTCGGCGCGCTGTCGGCCTTCTATCACGACTCAACCGACATCAACGATCCGCATCAGCGCATCGTGGCGAGCCACCGCCTGATTGCCAAGATGCCGACCATCGCCGCGATGGCCTACAAGTATTCGATCGGCCAACCCTTCATTTATCCGCGCAACGACCTCGACTACACCTCCAACTTCCTGCAGATGTGCTTCGCGGTGCCCTGCGAGCCCTACGTGGTGAACCCAATCGTATCGCGCGCGCTCGACCGTATTCTCATCCTGCACGCCGACCACGAGCAGAACGCATCGACCTCCACTGTGCGTCTCGCCGGCTCCTCGGGCGCCAACCCGTTCGCCTGCATCGCCGCCGGCATCGCCTGCCTGTGGGGTCCCGCGCATGGCGGTGCCAACGAGGCCGCACTCAAGATGCTGGAGGAGATCGGCACCGTCGACCGCGTGCCCGAGTACGTCAAGAAGGCCAAAGACAAGAACTCCGAGTTCCGCCTGATGGGCTTCGGCCACCGCGTCTACAAGAACTACGATCCGCGCGCCAAGGTGATGCAGGAGACCTGCCATGAGGTGCTCGACGCGCTCGGCGTCAAGGACCAGAACATCCTCAAGGTGGCGATGGAGCTGGAGCGCATCGCCCTGCAGGACGACTATTTCGTCGAGAAGAAGCTCTATCCCAACATCGACTTCTATTCCGGCATCACGCTGCGCGCCATGGGCTTCCCGCTGTCGATGTTCACCGCGCTGTTTGCGGTCGCCCGCACGGTCGGCTGGGTGTCGCAGTGGAAGGAGATGATCGAGGACCCCGAGCAGAAGATCGGCCGTCCGCGCCAGCTCTACATCGGCCCGACTGAGCGTCCCTACGTCCCCGTCGAGCGCCGCAGCTGACGTGTCTTGCCGGAATTTTGCGGCAGCGCAATCTCCAGCACCCGGAGCGGTGCGCCTGGTCCATAGCTCCTGGCCGGCTCGGCGCATTGACCTGCTCCGGCCGGGCAGACAATAGCGTCTGCCCGCCTCACGCCAGCTGCTTGTAGAAAAACGTCGTCTCAGCCAGGCGCCCGTCCGGCTTGAACGCATGGCCGGGCACGCGTCCGAACTCGGTCCAACCGCAACTACGATACAGCAGGTCGCCGGCACTGCCGCTCTCGGTGTCGAGCATCAGCAGCGTGCGGCCGGCCGCACGGGCTTCCTGCTCCGCGGCCGCCAACAGGCGCCGGCCAAGGCCCTGGCGGCGTGCGGCGGCCAGCACCAGCATCTTGCCGATCTCCGCGCGATGCGGCTGGTTCGGCTGCGGCGCGAACATCAGCAGGGCCGTCGCCACCAGCCGCCGGCCGTCGTCGCCGACGAACAGCCGCTTCTCCTGCGCAGCGATGCCTGGCAGCTGGTCGCGCCAGAAGGCGAGCGCTGCCTCGTGGCGAAAGCCCGCCATGAAGTTGACCGAGGCACCATGGGCCACCGCGTCGACCAGAATGCCCGCCAACTCATCGAGCCTGGCCTCAGCCTCGGCAGCATCAAGCGTGCGGATTGCGATCGAGGCCGCCGCGGATGGCGTGTGCACATTCATGACTTTGCCCCTGCATGGCCAATGATCACCGCATAACGCGTCATACGCTTGGTCGGATTGCGGAACAGCACCGGGCGATCGAAGCGCATGAACAGGCAGTCGCCAGTCTCGAGCCGGAACTGCTCGCCCCCCAGCTGCATCTCCAGCGTGCCGCTCAGCACCCAGACATGCTGGTCCTTGCCGGCCAGCCGCTGACTGTCGAAGGCAACGCTGGCGCCGGCGGGAAACTCGATTTCGGTGATGTCGACGGGCGAGCCGGTACCGGCTGGAGACACCTTGCGGCGCAGGTACCGACTGGCGGGATCGCGCCATGTCGGCTGGTCGCCTCGTCGCACCAGTGGGCGCGATGGCACCTCCGTTGCAGCAAACAGCGCTGACAGCGTGACGCCTAGACCATTGCAGATCTTGCCCAGCAGGTGCGCGGTCGGGCTCGATTCTCCGCGCTCGATGCGAGACAGCATGCCCCGGCTGACGATGGCCAGTTCGGCCAGTGCGTCAAGCGTCAGTCCGCGCTCGGCCCGCAACTCACGGATGCGCGTACCGATCCGGCCGTCGATATCGGTTTCTGCGATGCTCATATATGCATCTTACATTCCTATATAATGGAATCAAGATGCATGCGAACCCACGCGTCATCAGCGATGACGCGTGGACATGGTGGATCTGCCTCAGGCCGCTTCGCCGCGGGAGCGGTCAACGCTCCAGGCACCGCCGCCGGCGGCCGCCAGGTACAGGAACACGAAGGAATAGAGCGCGGCCAGCTCGCCGCCGTTCAACAGCGGAAAGAACCCGCGTCCTGCGTGCCCGTAGAAGTACGCCACCGCGCACATGCCTGACAGTACGAAGGCGGTGCAGCGCGTGAACAGACCGATGATGAGCAGCACGCCGCCGACCAACTCCAGGATGCCGGCGAAACCTCCCATGGTCATGGGCGAGGCATTGTTCATCGGCCCCGCCGGGAAGTTCAGGTACTTGGTCGTGCCGTGCTGCAGCAACAGCAGGCCAGACATGAAGCGCAGCAGGCTCAGAAGCTGTTGGGTGTAGGGTCGCAAGAAATCCATAGGCTACCTCGCCGGTATCTGCCTTAATTCTCGACTCACACATGAAGCAATGCGTCCGACAGCGGACGCATTGCCCATTCCCGACGGCGCCGCAGTCGGCCATACAGGCATGCTGCGGCCGCATTATTCACGTGCCAACCTTCGACAGATCGAGAGGACGTGGCCAGCCCCGTCCGTTCTCGGCATAGCTCAGCACGATGTGGGCGGCCGCCTGGCTCGGCGTACCGCTTTGCAGCAGCATGCGTTCGGGGACGCGCGCCAGAGCGGCGATCTGCTTCTCCCGCTCGCGGCTGCCCTCGTCGAGCAGCGGCGCCAACGCATTGGCAATGCGCGCACCCGTGCAGTTCTCCTGATGGAACTCGGGGATCGCCTGCTCGCCCAGAACAAGGTTGGGCAGCACTGAGGTCTTGGACGTGATCAGTCTGCGCAGCACTGGCGCCATCACCGGCTCCACCTTGTAGGCCACCACCATTGGTGTGCCGAACAACGCCAGCTCGAGCGTTACGGTTCCGGACGCGGCGAGCGCGGCGTAAGCCAGCTTGAAGGAGCGGAACTTGTCCTCTTCGCCTTCCAGCAGGTGCGGCTGCACCGGCCAGCGGCGCAACTCCTCTTCAACCAGCTTGCGCACCGAGGCGACCACGGGCATGGCCACCGTGAAGCGGCGGCCGCGCTCTATCAGCCGCTCCAGCGCGCTCCCGAACGGCCGCATCAGGCGCCGCACTTCGGAGGTGCGGCTGCCCGGCAACACGAGCAGCAGCGGGCTGTCGTTGCTGAGCTGCAAGCGCTCCGCAAGCGGCTCTGGATCCAGCGCCTGGATCCACTCGCGCCGTTCGATCAGCGGGTGGCCGACATAGGTGCAGGCCGGCCCGCGCAACCTTTGATGCGCATCTGGCTCAAACGGCAGCAGCGCCAGTACGTGATCGACATACTCGCGCATCTTGGCCGCACGGCCCGGCCGCCACGCCCACACGCTCGGCGACACATAGTCGATGATCGGGATCTTCGGCCGCCGCTGGCGGATGCGCCGGGCAATCGGATGCGTGAATTCCGGGCTGTCGATAATGACAACCGCGTCGGGCTCGGCCGCTACGGCGGCGGCGACCGTGCCGTACACGCGCCGCATCAGCCTGGGCAGGCGGCCGGCAATGGCGCCGATGCCCATCACCGCCACATCGCTCATCGGAAATTGCGAAACCAGCCCCTGGGCGGCCATGTGCTCGCCGCCGACACCCAGATAGCGGATGCGTCCGCGCCGCTGCTGGTTGAGCGCCGCCATCAGCCGGCCCCCCAGCGCGTCGCCGGAATGCTCGCCCGCCACCATGAACAGGCACAAATCCTGTCCCTCGGCGGGAATCTCATGCTCGTTCATACTCGCCCGACCCCCGTGACGCTCACCCCGCGTACGGCTTCTCCCACGTGTGATGACCGAGCAATTCGCCGGCGTTCGCAGCCACGTAGACGGCGAATGTGGCAGCCTCAATCACACTAGCAACTCCATGATTGTCTTGTTCCGCATGGTTGCAAAGCTCGCTCAGGAACCCAGCGGCGAACGCGGGCAAACTTTGCAATCGGGACACTAGCACGTTACCAGAAATACACCGTGCGCGTCGGCGACGCGGGCGGCGCTGGAATACATCGCAAGCGCCTCACCCGGGCCGGCAACAGCCACCCCGGCCAGGCCCTGCGCCGCCGCCTCGCCCAGCACTTGGTCGACCCGACCGGCGTCCTCATCCGTCTCGATGCGGCGCACCAGCACACCGACGCGATGTCGGCGCCGCACACCCCACTGACGCAGAGCGCCGACCCGCTCGAGCAGCACCCGCACATCCTCTGCCGCCTGCACGGCCAGGATGTAGGCGCGCGCCACCACCACTGATGCACCGGTCTGATAGGGCGCAAGAGAGGTGACGGCAGCGAGGCCTTTCTCGATATCGACGACATCGCGGCGGTTCGGCTGCAGGCGCCCGATCACCTGTCCGCTCCGGGGCGGCACGCCGCCGAGTACGAGCCGAGGCCCTGCCCCCGATAGCCCCTCGACCGCGAGCCCGGCCGCATCGGCCGCGCTCACCGCCTCCGCCTTGTCGAGGACCAGCACCACGCCCTGCTCGACCGCGATTCCTGCCAGGCCCGCGGAGACGGCAGCCGCAACCGTGCGCGGACCGATCACCGGCATGTCAATGCGCAGCTCCTGACCGGGCTTTGGCCCCTTGGCCAGAACACCATCGCGCAGGCCGGGCCGGCCGCGTCCAGCCAGACCCGCGACCCTCTGCAACATGGCATCGGTGCCTTCGGCCCCTTCGATGGCCAGCACCTCGCCGCGCGCCACCACCACCGCCTGGCCGGCATCGAGCGGACCCAAGGTGGCACGGACCGCAAAGCCCAGCCGGGCGTCGGCGCGGCCCTGCTCGGACAGCGCCAGGATGCCGATGGCTCCCGCGCCCGCGAGCAGATCCGGTGCCACCTCGTGCGCGCCGCGCACGGCGAGACCCTTTTGCTCGAAGAAGCGCACCACGCGCGTCAGCACGGAATCATCGCCCCCGGCCATCAAGCCGACGATGCGCGGCAGGCTGGTGAAAAAGCCGATGTCGGGCCGGATCTTCCACAGGTCGGGCCGGCGCACGCCACCCGCAATGACCAGCTGGGCGCTGTTCTCGGCGTGCAGCGTCGCCACCATGCGGCCGATCTGGCCCCAGTTTACCCAGGTATGCGGGAAGCGCGCGATGTCCGCGTCCGCCTCGCCTTCGATGCCGACGATGTGCACGCGGCCGCCGTGTGCGACCACGCTTTCCGCCACCATCAGCGGCAGCCGCCCGCCGCCCGCCAGGATGCCGACGCCGCTGCCCCGCAATCCCGGCAATGTCCTGGAAGCTGGAACCGGAAGGGCGTCAGGCATCGCGCGCATCCCCGTGTCGGTCCCCCGGGGCTCGTGTCACGGATCGGGATGGGGTGTGCACAGCGAGCGCTTGCCGCCGGTGCGGATGAAGGCCACGATCTCCTTGACGATCGGATGGTCGGCGAATTCCTGCTCGACATCCTCCAGCCGTTCCATCAGCGTGCCTTCTTCCGCAAACAGAGCACGATAGGCCCTGCGTAGACTGTGGATGTCGTCGCGCGAGAAGCCGCGCCGCTGCAGACCGACAATGTTCAGCCCCGACAGATGCGCGCGGTTGCCAAGCGCCATGCCGTAGGGGATCAAATCGTTCTCGAGCCCCGACATGCCGCCGAGGAAGGCGTGCGCGCCAACCCGGGAGAACTGGATGACCGCGGCGCCGCCGCCGAGGATGGCGTGCGGCCCGACCGTCACATGGCCGGCCAACATGACGTTGTTGGACAGGATGACGCTGTCGCCGACCTTGCAGTCGTGGCCGATGTGCGAATTTGCCAGGAACGCGCAGCGATCGCCGACCACCGTCTGCATGCCGCCGCCTTCGGTGCCGGGGTTCATCGTCACCCCTTCGCGGATCAGGCAATCGCTGCCGACCGCCAGCGTCGACGGCTCGCCCTTGTACTTGAGGTCCTGCGGCTGATGGCCGATCGAGGCGAATGGAAAGATGCGCGTGCGCGCACCGATACTGGTGCGCCCGGCCACCACCACATGGCTCGTAAGCTCGACACCGTCGCCGAGCATGACCTCGGGACCGACCACGCAATAGGGCCCGATGCGAACGTCCGATCCGACCCGCGCCCCATCTTCGATGATGGCCGTCGGGTGGACGTTAGCGTTTGGCATCTTCCGGATCCAGGATCATGGCGCTGATTTCGGCCTCGGCCACGATCTGGCCGTTGACCTTGGCCTGACCAGAAAACCGCCAGGCCCGGCCGCGGCTGCGGATCTTCTGGACGTGATAGAACAGCTGGTCGCCCGGCACCACCGGCTTGCGGAACTTGGCGCGGTCGATGCCCATGAAGTAGACGAGCTGGGGCTTGTATTCCGCCGCTCCGGCAAGGTTGTTGACGCATAGCGCGCCCGCCGTCTGTGCCAGGCCTTCGATGATCAACACGCCCGGCATGATCGGAAAATTCGGGAAGTGTCCCTGGAAGAACGGCTCGTTGAAGGTGACACACTTGACGCCGACCGCAGTCTCGTCGGCCTTCATGTCGAAGATGCGATCGACGAGCAGGAAGGGGTAGCGGTGCGGCAGCAGCTGCAGCACGCGCATGATGTCCGCTGTCGAGAGATCCGTCTTGGCTGTGCCAGTCGTACTCATATCCTTGCCCATTCCTGACCGGTCTTCCATGTCCAAGCCGCCCTGGACCTGCTCAATCCGACGAGCCGCCCCTGCGGATCGCCCGCTTCAAGTACGCGACCTGCCGCCCGAAGTCTGCAAATGAGACAGCCGGCGTGCCGGCCATGCGGGCACCGGGCGCTACGTCGTGGGTTGGATGGGCCGTTCCAGCGATCTGCGCGCCCGACCCGATCTTGATGTGACCGACCGCGCCGGATTGCCCGCCCATCACGACGAAATCGCCCAGTTCCGTGGAACCGGAAATGCCAACTTGGCCGACCAGAACGCAGTGCCGACCAATGATGACGTTGTGCCCGATCTGAACGAGATTATCAATTTTCGTGCCTTCGCCGATGATCGTATCCTTAAGGGCGCCGCGGTCCACGCAGCTGTTGGCGCCGATTTCCACATCGTCCTGGATAATGACCCGGCCGATTTGCGGCACTTTGACGTGGCCCTTACCGCTCATCGCGAAGCCGAACCCGTCCTGCCCGATGCGAGCGCCCGCGTGCAGAAGGACCCGGTCGCCGACCAGCGCATGCATGATGGAGGCACCCGGGCCGATGTAGCAACCGCGGCCGATGGCTACCCGGTAGCCGATCACGGCACCCGCCGCCACCCGCGTCCCGCGGCCGATCTGCGCCTCGCGCCCGATAACGGCGCCGGGCTCAATGACGACGCCATCCTCGAGGCGGGCAGTCGGATGCACCGGCGGCTCCCCGTGGCCGGCCATGGCCGCCTTTGGCTGCATCGCTTCGGGGTAGAATAGTTGCAGCGCCAGCGCGAACCCGCGATAGGGCGCATCCATGGTCAGCACCGCGGTCCCGGCCGGCACGCGCGCCGCGAACTGCGGTGCCACCAAGCACGCAAGCGCTTGGGTCGATGCTAGCTGCGGCAGATACTTGCGGTTGTCGATGAAGGTCAGATCCTGCCGCCCCGCGTCCGCCAGCGGTCTGACGTCGCGGACCAGCGCGTCGGGATCGGCATTGCGTCCGAGCTCGGCACCGATCTTGGCCGCCAGATCTGCCATGCGGACGGGCGCGGCCCTTTCGAAGAAGCCGGGATGCTCCATGCAGCTACCTTATGAAAACCGAGGGCCGCCGCGGCGCATTGCCGTCGGCGGCCCTATACCTAGCACTGCCGGACCCTTCTGTCCGCATGCAACCTAGCCGCAACCACCAGGCGGGCTAGAACTTGGTTGATGCGCCGAAGCGGATCAGCTGCTCCTTGTCAAAGTCCTGCTTGAGCAAGGCCTTGGCGACATCCAGGCGCAACGGGCCAAGCGGCGAGTTCCACAGGATGCTGGCGCCGACCGACGCGCGGACCGCGGAACTGTCGGCGAGACAGACCTTGGCAACAGTCGGGTCTACATTGGTACATTGGGCGTTCAGGGCCTTGGCTCCGGCGCCGGCGCCGAACAGCGAGCCAGCATCAGCGAAGATAGCGCCACCCATGCCGATCTCTTCGGGGATGAACGGCAGTGGGAAACGGACCTCTGCTGTGGTCGCCCAGAAGGTATCGCCGCCAAGCGCATCGCCCGTCAGCCGATCGCGTGGACCAAAACCGCTGGTGTTGAACCCGCGGATCGTCTCGCCACCCTTGTAGAACAGATCGAGCAGACGCACGTCCTCGCCGCCCCATCCTGCTATGTGCCCACCAATCGCCCGGCCGACAAAGGTGATCTTTTCGGTGATCGGATAGTAGACGCGTCCTTCGCTGCTCGCACGGACGTACTGCACGTCGCCGCCAAGGCCGGCAAACTCGACACCAGACGACAGGAACACGCCGCGCGTCGGGTTGCGCGGATTGTTGCGCGTGTCATACGACAGCGTCGTGCCGACAGCCGACGTCCAGAAGGCTCCAGCGGCCTCCTTGATGGCAAACGAGGCGGTGTCCTGTACGTCGCTGATTTCGTTGTTGCTCAGCGTGTACGAATTGACCATCCAGATGTTCTCCGTCAGCGGGAAGCCGAGGCGAACCGAGCCGCCGCTGGTGCGCGTGCGGAACTGCTGGTTGTCGGACAGGTCAACCGTCTTGTGGAACAGGTCGAAGCCGGCCGCCAAGTTGCGATCCAGGAAGCGCGGCTCCGTGAAGCTTAAATCGACCTGCAGGCGCTCCACCGACCCTGCCAGTCGCAGACGCAGGAACTGGCCTTTGCCCAGCAGGTTGCGCTCGGTGATGCTGATATCGCCGATCACACCTTCGCTGGTCGAGAAGCCGGCACCGAAGGACAGCTCGCCCGTGGACTGCTCGACCAGATCGACGTCCAGAATGACCCGGTCCGGCGCAGAGCCCTGCCGCCGCTTGATGTCGACGGTTTTGAAGAAGCCCAGCGCCTGCAGGCGCTTCTTGGCCTTGTCGACGAGCGACGGGTTGTAGGCGTCGCCTTCAGCCAGACGGAACTCGCGGCGAATGACATAGTCGAGGGTGCGCGCGTTGCCGTTGATGTTGATGCGCTCGATGTAGATGCGCGGACCTTCGTCGATCAGATAGCCGACGCTGATGATGCGCGCACTGGGGTCGCGGTTGGCGCGCGGCCGGACGCGAGCAAACGCAAAGCCGCGCTCGGCCACGATCAAGGTCAGCTTCTCGACCGTCTTGTCGACCTGCGACAGGTCGTAGGTCGTGCCGGCCACCGTCAACACCTCGCCGCGGAGGAAGTCCGGATTGAGAGATGGCAGCGAGGACTCAAGGTCGATATTGCCGAACTTGTACATCTCGCCTTCGTCGACCACGAAGGTGATGTAGAAGCCGGAGCCGTCACGATCGAGTTCGGCACCGGCCGACACGACTCGCGCATCGGCGTAGCCGTTCTTGAGGTAGTACTGGCGCAGCAGCTCACGATCCAGGGCCAGACGGTCCGGATCGTAGATGTTGGTGCCCTTCAGGAAGTCGAACAGACCCGACTGCGTCGTGGTGATGATGTCGCGCAGCTGCTGGTCGGAAAAGGCCTTATTGCCGATGAAATTGATGCCTTTGACCTTGGTCGCCTGGCCCTCCGTGATCTCGAACACGAGGTTCACGCGGTTGCTGTCGAGCTCGATCAGCTTGGGCTCGACCGAGGCGGCGAAGCGGCCCTGCCGACGATAGACATCAAGGATGCGCTGCACGTCGGCCTGCACGCGGGCGCGCGTAAACACCGAACGCGGCTTGAGTTGCACCTCGCTCAGCAGCGCCGCCTTCTCGACCTCCCTGTTGCCTTCGAAGGTAACCTCGTTGACAACCGGATTCTCGCGCACCGTCACCAGCACGCCGGCGCCGTCGCGATCGATGCGCACGTCGGCAAACAGACCGGTGGCGAACAGCGCCTTGATCGACTGGTCGACCCGAGCAGGATCGTACGAGTCGCCGACGCTAAAGCGAAGATAGGAGCGAACAGTCTCAGGTTCGACGCGGCGGTTGCCCGCCACGCGAATGTCGCGGATCACGTTGCTTTGGGCGATCGCAGAGTCCGATAGCGTTACAGGCGCAACAGTGCCGATCGCGGAGACCGCAAGCACCGCAACGAGGATGTAACGCCAGCCCCCCGACTTGCACATCCGACTTGTGGGCATACTTCCCGTCTGCCTCTTGGTTCGCCGATCCCCCTCTCACACGCTGCCCGCCGGCGCCGGACAGAGTGCCCTATCGCAGTTCGCTCGTGGTTCCCGCCCTGTTGGGCTGGGACGCTACAACAGTACTCCTCTTCCGAGCCTTTGAGCCGAAGCGTTAATGCGATCCGGCAAAATGTTTAACGATTCAGCAACCGCCTTGGAAGTGGCAAGAATACGTCAGCTCGGCTGATTCTGCCGACTTGGCAGCGCGATCGGTTCACATTGGATTTCAATGCCGCACGCGCGCCATTTTTGGGGCACGCGAATCGCTCGCCAGGCCTTCAAGAACGGTCGTAATTTATGTTCTGAGGCGAACGGCGGGGAGACTTTCTAGCCGACCCCGCCCAGCCAGATCCGCCAGATGTCCTTGGTGGTAACGAACACCGTCAGCATCAGCACGATGGCAAGGCCGATTCGGAAGCTGATTTCCTGCGTGCGCTCGCTCAAGGGCTCGCGCCGGATGGCCTCGATCGCATAGAACAAAAGGTGACCGCCGTCGAGCAGGGGAATCGGAAACAGATTGATCAAGCCGATGCTGACGGAGATCAGCGCCACCAGGTTGAGCAGGGGCATGATGCCAAGCGTCGCCACCTGGCCCGATATCTCAGCGATGCCGATCGGCCCGCGCAGCTGATCGGTCGATTCGCGCCCTAACACCAGCTCCTGCAGGAACTGCAAGGTGCGCGAGATGATGAAGAAGGTCTCCTTCACGCCCAGCCCGAACGCCTCGATGGGCCCATAGCGCCGGTATTCCCATTCGTGCTGGGTAGCGTTGCGGCGGATGCCGATCTGGCCCACCCGCATCTTGTTACCGAACCGGTCGACCAGCTCCCGCCGCGCCGGCGTCGCCTTCAGCGTCACGGTGGTGCCGCCGCGATTGACCTCGAAGGCCAGCTCCTTGTCGGCGCTGCCGCTGACCACCCGCTGCATATCGTTGAAGGTCTCGACCGGTGCCCCATCGATCTTGAGAATCACGTCGCCGACCTGGAAGCCGGCGCTGGCCGCCACCCCGTCAGGCAGCAGCTCGTCGACGCGCGGCGCCGTCACGTGCATGCCCATCACCGTGTACGACACGGTAAAGATTGCGATTGCCAGCAGGAAATTGGCGATGGGGCCGGCTGCCACGATGGCCGCCCGTGCAGCCAACGGCTTGGTTTGGAACGCGCCCTCGCGCTCGGCCTGGGTCATGCGTGCCAGGGCATCCCGGGATGGGACGCTGGCGCTGTTTTCATCGTCCAGGAACTTGACGTATCCGCCCAGCGGCACCCAGGCGAACCGCCAGCGGGTCCCGTAGCGGTCGTAGAAGCCGAAAATCTCCTTGCCGAAGCCGATGGAGAAGGCCTTGACCTTGACGCCACACCAGCGGGCGACGAGGAAATGGCCGAGTTCGTGGATGAACACCACGATCACGAGCACGAACAGGAATGGCAGCGTAAAGGCCAGGAGCTTCCCGAACCCTCCCGTCAAGCCTTGTATCAGCTCCATTCCACGCGCCTCCGCTCTACATCGTTAACAGCAGGTGGGGCCCATTAATGATCATGGCGCCGCCGCTACCGACCACCTGTCCAGCAAGTTCAAAGCCAAACCGCGGGCCGCCCCATCGACGGCCAGAACGGCGGCCAAATCATCCGCTTCCGCCAGCAAGTTGCGGCCTTCCGCCATCGCCAGCGTCTCGGCCACAAGTTGGGCGATTTGAAGGAAGGAGATGCGCCGCGTCAAGAAGGCCTCCACAGCTACTTCGTTGGCCGCGCTCAACACTGCGGGAGCCATGCCGCCCCGCTGCATGACCTGGCGAGCCAATCCCAGCGCCTGGAAACGGCTTTCATCGGGCGGTTCGAAGCTCAGCTGGCCCAGCTCCACCAGATTGAGCCGCTTGGTCGGTGCGGCCATGCGCGCAGGCCAGGCGAGGCTCAAGGCGATCGGCGTACGCATGTCCGGATTGGCCATCTGCGCCAGCATCGAGCCGTCGCAGAACTCCACCAGCGCATGCACGATCGACTGCGGATGCACGACCACGTCGAGCCGGCTCGGCTCGATGGGAAACAGGTGGTAGGCCTCGATCAGCTCCAAGCCCTTGTTCATCAGGGTCGCCGAATCGATGGTGATCTTGCGCCCCATCGACCAGTTGGGGTGGCACAGGGCCTCCTCGGGTGTAGCGTGGGCAAGCTGCTCCATGCTCCAGGTGCGGAACGGTCCGCCCGAGGCGGTCAGCACGATGCGCTCGATGGTAGCGGGGTCCGACCCCGCCATGGCCTGGAAGGCCGCCGAGTGCTCCGAGTCCACCGGCACCAGCTCGGTGCCCGCATCGCGCACGGCTTGCATGAACATGCGCCCGGCCATCACCAGGCATTCCTTGTTGGCGAGCGCCACGCGCCGCCCCTGCGACACGGCAGCCAACGTCGGCCTGAGACCAGCTGCGCCGATGATGCCGGCCACTACGCAGTCGGCGGGACGCATGGCCGCTTCCGCCAGCGCGGCGACACCGGCGCCAGCCTCCACTCCGGTACCGGCCAGGCGCGCCTTAAGTGCCGCGTACTGTCTGTCGTCGCCGACCACGGCCAGGCGCGCTCCATGCCGGACCGCCTGCTCCGCCAGCGCGTCGACATTGCTGTTGCCGGTGAGCGCCACCACCTCGAACATGTCGGGGTTGCGGCCGATCAGGTCGAGCGTGCTGCGCCCGACCGAACCGGTGGCACCGAGCACGCTGACGCGCTTGCGCGACGCGCTTTTCGAGTGCTTGCCGTTGGCAAGCGCTTCGGCTGTCGGGCTGGTGCTCGCCTGCGGCACGTGGGTAATAGCCTCCATCACCAACCGAGCAACAGGGCGCGCGCTGGTGAATGCACGTTGATCGCCATGCCGATCAGGCCCGCTGCCGAAGCGGCTGCGACCAGACCGTCGACGCGATCCATGACACCGCCATGGCCTGGTATCAGCTGGCTGCTGTCCTTGACCCCGAAATGGCGTTTCAGCGCCGACTCTGCCAGATCGCCGAGTTGAGAGATAAAGGCTAGCACCGCCGCAATTGCGGCGAGCCGCAAAGGCGAGGCGCCAGGCACGACGGGCCAGAACCAGGCCCCGATCACGGTTGCGGCCACCACCGCGCCGAGCAACCCTGCCCAGGTCTTGTTCGGGGAAATGCGCGGCCACAACTTGGGGCCGCCGAGCAGGCGCCCGCTGAGGAACGCGGCCGTATCGGCGGCGATGATCACCATGATCAGGAATACCACCGCCAGCAGGCCGAAGGCGACGTCGGACCTCAGCCAAATCAGCGCAATCGCCGGCAGGCCGGCGTAGAACACGCCTACGGCGGCCAACACACTGTTGTTTCCGAGGCTAAGCACGACAGCCAGAATGGCGCCAATGGCGAGCGCCAGCAGGCCGAGACCGACATAGCCGAAGGCAGCCAGCACCGCGGCCGCAAGTGCGGCAGTGAGGTGCACGGCCAGCACGATATCGGCCCCCGGCCCGTGCACGAGGCGTGACCACTCCCAGCTGAGCAGCAGCGTAACGATCACCACCAGCACGGAAAAAGGAATTGCGCCGGCGAAGACGAAGGCGGCGACGACCGCCGCCATGCCAAAGCCCCAAACCAGCCGCAGCTGGAAGTCGCGGCCTAAAGGCGCGCCTGGATCCGGCGGCCCGAGGTCCGCGCCTGCGTGACTCTGGTCGTGGTGGGTCATCGGCTGGTCATCCTGATGGGTTCCCGGTCAGCCGTGCGAGCCGGCGACCACGCCCCCGAACCTGCGGTCGCGCTTACGAAACTCTGCGATCGCCCGCTCCAGCAGCTCCCGGCCGAACTCAGGCCAATAGGCGTCGAGGAACACGAACTCGGTGTAGGCGGACTGCCAAAGCAGGAAGTTCGACAGGCGCAGCTCGCCGCTCGTACGGATGAGCAGATCGGGATCGGGCATGCCGTACGTATCGAGCGCCTCCGTCAGCAGCTCCGGCGTGATCTCCTGTGGCGTCAGCGTGCCCTCCAGCACCCGGTCGGCAAGCCGACGGGCGGCCTTGGCGATCTCGCTACGCGAGCCATAGTTGAAGGCGATGGCCAGATTGAGCGCGCGGTTGTCGCGCGTCAGCGACAGCGCCTCGTCGATCAGCTGCAGCAGCTCGGGATCGACCCCGGCGCGCTCGCCGATCACTTTCAGGCACACGCCGTTCTGGTGCAGTTCGGCAAGGTCGCGGCGGATGAACCGCTTCATCAAACCCATCAGGTCGTCGATCTCGGTGGCCGGCCGCGACCAGTTCTCCGACGAGAAACTGTAGATGGTCAGGTACTGCACGCCGAGCTCGATCGCCGCCCGCACCGTGCGTCGCACGGCCTCTACGCCCATGCGGTGGCCGACCGAGCGCGGCAGCCCGCGCTTCTGGGCCCAACGCCCGTTGCCGTCCATGATGATGGCGATATGACGGGGCATCGGCACACTTGCGTGTTGCCATGCCAGGGATTGGTTGTGTTCGTTCATAGACCGGGCGTCATGGCAATATCAGCGACGCGGACAGCCGTCCGTTGGGGGCGCGCCTGCACAAGGGCCGCCAATACCGACGCCGGTGCGATGTTCATACCTGCTTGATCTCGGCTTCCTTCGCGACCAGTGCCTGATCGATGTCCTTGATCAATCTATCAGTGAGTTCCTGAACCTTGGCCGAATTCTTATGGTGTTCGTCCTCGCCCATATCGCCGTCCTTGTCGAGGCGTTTGAGCAGGTCCATGCCTTCCCGGCGCACGTTGCGGATGGCGACGCGGGCGTGCTCGGCGTACTTGTGGGCGACCTTGGCCAGCTCCTGCCGGCGCTCGGCATTGAGCGCGGGGATCGGCAGGCGCAGCAGTGCGCCTTCCACGATCGGGTTGAGCCCGAGATTGGCCTCGCGGATCGCCTTTTCAACCGCGCTCACCTGTCCCTTGTCCCAAACCTGCACCGAGATGGTGCGCGCGTCCGGCGTCGAAACCGTCGCTACCTGGTTGATCGGCATGCGCGCGCCGTACACGTTGACGACCACGCCATCGAGCAGGTGCGCGCTGGCGCGCCCCGTGCGCAGCCCAGCGAACTCCTTTTTCAGGGTTTCGATGGCACCGCGCATGCGGCGCTCAAGGTCCTTCAAATCGAATTTCGCGGCCATGGCTTTTTTCCCTTGAGATACGAGCGCTTTGCACCGCCCCCAAAGTTCCAATCGTTTCCGGCCGGCCAATGCGCGCGGAACACCTACGAACCTGAAGGGTCCCTCAAGGCCGGCCTTCGATTATGGTGGCCAGCGCCTCGCCCCGCAGCACCTTCAGGAGATTACCTGGCTCCTCGATAGAAAACACAATTACCGGAAGACTATTGTCGCGAGCAAGGGCAATGGCGGC
>DASTOW010000041.1:0-46781 GCA_035762425.1 Hyphomicrobiaceae bacterium
ACGAGAAGATGAGCCTGGAAGAGATCTGCAAGAAGGCATTCGCCGAGAAGAACGCCCCGATCATCAACAATGCCGGCCAGCACTACAATCACATCCACTTCTGGCAGTGGATGAAGAAGGGCGGCGGCGGCAAGAAGCTGCCGGGCAAGCTGCAGGCGATGGTCGACAAGGATCTCGGCGGCTACGACAAGATGCGCGCCGATTTCGTGCAGGCCGGCGTCACCCAGTTCGGTTCGGGTTGGGCGTGGCTCACTGCCAAGGACGGCAAGCTCGCCATCGCCAAGACGCCCAACGGCGAGAACCCGCTGATGCACGGTTCCTCACCCATTCTCGGCGTCGACGTGTGGGAGCACAGCTATTACATCGACTACCGCAACGCGCGCCCAAAATACCTGGAAGCCTGGTTCGACAACCTGGTGAACTGGGAATACGTGGAGTCGATGCTGCCGAAGTAGCAGCCGATCAGCACGCATTCAACGCGGCGAGGCCACGCTGCCGGTCAGCGTGGTGCGCCAGCAGGTGCGGCGCTGCGTGCCGCCGTCCAGGCATTGCCGCAGGCGATCCAGGAAGCGGTTGTCGGCCCGGTATTGCGCCATCAGGCACTGGCGGTCCGATCCGCATTGCTCTCGGGCTTCCGCATTGCGGCTACCCCAGTAGCGCAAGCCCAGGTACTGGCCATACGACAGGCGCGCAAGCAGGGCGCGCGCCTTGCGGGCGGTGTCCTCGTCCATCCTGGACAGTTGTGTGTCCTGGCAGATGGCCAGCTCCGCAGGCTTCAGGAACGGAACATTGCAGGGGAAACTCGCCGCACCGGCCGGCAGCCCCGACAGGGCAAGAAGACCCAGCATGGCAGCCATCCTGCGGCGAATGCCGGCCATCGTGTTCTCCCTCACCCCCGTTGCAGGCATCGGGCCCACCCAGTATGGTCCGCGCCGTCTTCGCTGCAGCGCATGCTGCAACGGCGCTGGGGCGTCGCCAAGTGGTAAGGCAGCGGATTTTGATTCCGCCATTCCCAGGTTCGAATCCTGGCGCCCCAGCCAATTGTCTCAGGCTTACCCCCGATCCCGAAGCGCATTTTCAAAGCTTGGCTTGCGAGCGAACGTACGCTGTTCAGGCGGTCCATCAGTCCCCGTCTATTCAATTCTGAAATCTTTTGGATTCCAGTCGGGCTTCGGGTATTGCGGGGCCATGGCCTCCAGCGTTTCGCGCACGATGGCCGCCACCGCGGCGTTGCGCGCCCACTTGCGATCGGCCGGGATGAGGTACCAAGGCGCCCATTCGGTCGAGCACTTCTCCAGCATCACCTCATAGGCCTCCTGGTAGTCGTCCCATAGCTTGCGATCCTCGAGGTCCCCTGGGTTGAATTTCCAGCGACTGTCCGCCTTGTCGAGGCGATCCTGCAAGCGTTCGCGCTGCTCCTCCTTAGAGATGTGCAGCATGAACTTAAGGATGGTTGTGCCGTTCTCCACCAGGGTCTTCTCGAAACCATTAATCTGCTCGTAGCGCTGCTCGATCGCCTTTTTGGGGGCCAGCTGGCGCACGCGACCGATCAGCACATCCTCGTAATACGAACGGTTGAAGATGCCGATGCAGCCGCGGCGGGGGCAGGCGAGATGGGCGCGCCACAGGAAATCATGGGCCAGTTCCAACTCGCTCGGCGCGCGGAATGACGTGACGCTGACGCCAAGAGGACCCGTCTGGTTGAAGACGTGACGGATGGTGCCGTCCTTGCCCGCGGTATCTGTGCCCTGCAAAACGACCAGCAGTGCCCGCTTGCCCTCGGCGTACAGCTTGTCCTGCCATTCATTGACAACGGCGCCGTCCTTGGCGCTCTGCTCCTCGGCTGCCTTGCGATCCGGGAATGCCGACGCATCGGCGGCATCGCGCTTGCCGAGTTGGGCGCGCGCGCCCGGCTTGATGAGAAATCGGTCTCGCATCGGCTCAAGGGACACCAGCGCGGCGCCCACATCAAGACGAACGGCGAAATTTCCCTGCGGCAACAACAGAAAAAATGGCACCCTGACCTAAAGGTCAGGGTGCCATGCGTCCCAACACTCAACGGGAGGGAAAAGTGCGGGTCGCTTTTGTTAACGCGCGCAGTGTCCCGGCGTTCCGCCGCCGCGTCACGCCATGGCCAGCTGTGCTTCTGCCCGCGCCGGGGCAACACGCTCGAGGCGACGCGCTGCCGAGCGGTCATCGATCTCGGTTAGCTTGGCCTCCAGGGCACGCAGGAATTTCACTGGATTGAACCCCCACTGCACGTTGAGGCGCATGTCCGCAGCGACTTCCATGGCGGGCTCCAGCAGAGTCAAGCCGCGGCGCAGGAATAGTTGCTGAAGCCTGGAGGCCGCGAACACACCGACCAGGCAACGGAACCGCAACAGCGCCGCCACCTTATCCGATGCAGAGCCATCGAGCTTGTCCCAGACCGCGTGCTCGACTGCTCGCAGCTCGGGGTCGGAGATGCCCCGCAGCAGCACCAGTCCGCGCCCGGCGGCGAGCATGGTGTGCATCGGCAGCATCAGCAGTTCGGGAGACACCTGCGGCACGTCGCAGCGATCGAGAACGGCGCTCATGGCTCTTACTCCCGCTCGCCAAGGCCGCCGAAGGCCGCCCAAGGTGAACCCGACAGCATGATGATGTCGGTCGGACGGCTGGCTTCGAGAACGAAATCCACGTCCTGGCCGATCAGCATCTCCGCCTGGTTCTTGATCTGATGCCTGGCGAAGCGATAGCGACGGCCGTTGTCGGCCTCGATGACGCCGAACCCCAGGTCGTCGCGATACTTGGTGATCTGACCCTGCATGGCACTCTCCTTGTTCGCCGAGAGCCGGTCGATGCCGGCTGCGATGCTCGCGTTGTGGGGAGAGATTGCTCGATGACGCTACGGGTCGCTGTTCCCAGCGAAACAAATGCGCGGTCTGCTGATTTTTTTTCGTCGGGCAAATGCGGCACCCATGTTCCATGCGGAACAGACCAAGCGACGCGACCTCCATTATTTCACAGGCATCGGCACAGGCCGGCGGGGAAGCCAGCATGTGCAGTGCCAAGTGATCAACGGAGAATCAGTCATGCAGCCTGACAACCACAGCCAGCCCTGGCAGATGCAGGGCAGTCCGATGCAGCCCACCAGCCAGTCGTCCGCTATCGTCCGGCGTCTCGCCATGTTTCTCGGGCTCGCCGCGTTCGGCGCGGGATGCGCGGCAATCGCCATCTACGCCAGCCCGGGACAGGCCGTCCCCAAGGCGACACCGACGGTGAGCGTCGCCCTGCCCGATCCGGTCACCACGACACCGGAACCGCCATCGCAGAAGTGGATTGCCGCGGCGCCTGGCCGCGTCGAGCCGCGCAGCGGCCAAATCCGCATCGGCACCGGCATCCCCGGGCGCGTGTTCGATATCGCGGTTGCCACCAACGATCGCGTCATCGAGGGGGAAGTGCTGATCCGCCTGGATGACAAGGAGGCCCGTGCACGCCTAACGTCTGCCGAGGCCGAGGTGGCCGCCCGCAAGCGCGAGCGCGACGCCCAGCCGGCAACGGCGGGTCGCGACGACGTGCGCAAGGCCGAGGACGCGGTATTTGCCGCCGAGCGGGCCGTCACCAACGCCCGTTTCGCGCTCGACGCCGTGCTGTCCGCCGACCGCAAATCGCCGGGCAGCCCGCAGGCACTGCTGCAGGCGCGCAAGCAGGTGGCGGAAGCCAAGGACAGGCTGCGCCAGGAGCACATCGCCTTCGCCGCCGCTCACGCCAAAAGCAAGGCGCCGGCGCCCAACCGTCTCGAGGCTGGCCTGATTGCTGCCCGCGCCGAGCTCACCACGGCCGAAGAGCTGCTCGACAAGACGCGCATCCGCGCGCCGCTGACCGGCTCCGTGCTGCAGGTGAATGCCAAGTCCGGCGAGCTGGTGGCTCCGTCTCCGGAGCAGCCCCTGATCGTGATGGGCGACCTGACCGTCATCCGCGTGCGCGCCGAGGTCGACGAGCAGGATGTCGCAAAGATCAAGCTCGGCCAGAAGGTATTCGTGCGCAGCAACGCCTATCCGAACCGTGACTTCGAAGGCAAGGTGACGGAGCTGGCACCCTCGCTCGGTATCCCACGCATGGGATCGCGCGGCGCCCGGCGGGCCACCGACGTCGAGGTGATGGAGGTTATGATCGACTTGGAAGGTTCCGTGCCGCTGCTGCCGGGCATGCGCGCCGACGCCTTCTTCCGCTGATCGCAACAAGACGTCGGACCCTGCTTGGCGCAGGGTCCGACTGCGTTACGCGGTCCTTAACGCCCCCTCAGTTCCACTGACATCGCATGGGCCTAGCGGAACTGACGTTCCACTAGGCCGGCTAGGTGGCCGACATGGGCCACCTTTTTGTAACCATCGCCATCCGCGGCCAAGTTGCAGGCACGGGCGGCGCCCGAAGGCATGTGCGCAGTTCACCGATCCCGTCACCATGGTAGCGGGCTACGCCATTGCCTTGTGCCCCCCGCTGCGCACCATCCCTGTCGGCATTGCCTACACCATCGGGGCTCACAGCAGCATCGTGCTGGCGCATGTGATACGTCCGCCGGCAGCTCGGCGCCGCCCAGCCGTGGTCGCATCGGCCTCATCACCGCCGGCCGGGAGTGGTGAGCGTGTTCTGCGGCAGCGTTTGCACCTTTGCACCCGAGTACCGCCCTCGACCCGACGGTCATTGCCAAATCTCGGAGCCGGGCTAGGCGGCGACACTGGTGGCCACGCTTCGCGCTCCGCCAGTGGCGTTCGCGTCTATCGCCAAGCATCAACCGCGCCGCAAATACAAAAAAACCCGCAGCCGGCGCGTGGCCGGCTACGGGCTGAATTGCGTTGCTGGTCTTGCTATCGCGCGCGGCGCATCGCCGGGAGCCACAACCAGGTATGGCTCGCGCAAACGCCGCCGCCGCAACGGCTGGACGCGGCTGCTGCGGAGCTCGAGGCGGTGGACGGCCCCGTGGCCCAATAGCCGGCCATGGCACCGATCAGCATGGCCATGGCCACGGTGGCCGACAGGCGGCGGGTATTGATGCTGCGCATGGTCGTGCTCCGAACGTGTTGCGTGCGGCCAATGTGGCTCGCCGACCGATCGAACGCTGTTCCACGCGAAACACCTGGCCACGCGCATTCAGATACTGCCGGCCGACGTCACCGTCTGGGCCGGGTTGCGCTCACCAGTACCTGGGTCGGAGACGGCATCGGTCGGGCCAACCAGGAACCAGGGTTCCACCGCGCCGTAGCCCTTGATGTCGATGGCGCCGTGAGGCTCGAGCACGTAGCGGCCTTCGAGCCGCACCCGCGTCAGCGGCGACACCAGAATGCGGTTGGCCCGGCTGTGGCCTTCCAGCCGCGAGGCTAGGTTCACCGTATCCCCCCACACGTCGTAGATCAGTCGTTTGGCGCCGATTACGCCGGCCAACACAGGTCCACTGGCAATGCCGATGCGCAGCGCGAACGGCACGTTAACGTCCCGCGCGATGCGCCGCGCCGTCTCGACCATGGCGAGCGCCATGCCGGCAATGCGCTCGGCATGATCGGTCACCGCGACCGGCAGTCCGGCCGCCGCCATGTAAGCATCACCGATGGTCTTGATCTTCTCGACGCCATACCGATCGGCCAGCTCGTCGAAAGCGCGCATGATGGTATTGAGCACCTCGACGGTGCGGGCCGGCCCCAGCTGCTTGGCGTGAGCCACGAACCCCGCTATGTCGGCAAACATAACGGAGGCTTCGGCGAACTCGTTGGCTATGGTGGCCGCCGGCGCCTGCTTCAGACGGTCGACGATGGTGTCGGGCAGGATGTTGTGCAGCAGGGCATCGGTCTCCGCCTGCGCATGCTCGACCAGCCGGAAGGCGTAGTAGACCACAATCGAGATCACGCTGAACGTCGTGACAACCGCTGTGATGTAGTGCGCATCGACGTCGGCCTTGTCGATGACGAGCACGGCATTGCTCTGGATGAACCATGACCAGGCCACCAGGTGCAGGGCCAGCGACAACAGCACGAAGGTGGCGATCAGCTTGAGCCGCTCCAGGCCCATGATGACGAAGAATGCGGCAGTCGCCGCAAAGTATTGCAGGTGCAGGCCGGCATCGCGACCGATGTAGTAGGTGAGCGCAAAGATGCCGATCAGCTCGGAGAGGGTGATGGCCAACGGCCCTGCCAGCTCGCCATACCGGTGCAAAAACGGAATCGACAGGGCGACGGCGGCCATCACGAGATTGATCAGGATGACCGGCTTCCAGGTCTGAAAGTCGAGCAGCACCGCCTGCTGCACGACGTAGATGAGAGTGAAGGCGGCCACCGCATAGGCCGTTACGTTCATGATCTGCAGACGGCGGCGGATACGCGGCGGATACTGCTCCGTGCCATAGCCTGCAAGGCGCGCGATCACGCGGCGCAGATTGCGCACTCTGCTGCTGCTGAACACTTGACTGAGGCGCTGGCGCATCCCCGGGTCTCCCTGGCGTCCCGACGCGCAGCTCGCCCACACGGCCTGCGCAATCAAGAGGGACGCGAATATCCTGCAATTTCGTGCGTAATTGACTGAGAAAAAAACTGGCAATCGCGTCGCACTATATCTTCCAAGCCGGCCCTTGCCTCTAACTTGTTTGGTAAGCGTGGTACATGCATAACCAAGCACCGAAAGTGTGACTTTCACCGCTCGACGGCACCGGGCCGTACCGGCATGATGTGCACCGCGGCAAAGCGGAAGGGCAGGCGCGAAATGGACCAGAAAGCGATCGTCGAGTTGCTGGCGCGGACCGCCCTGTTCGGCGCGCTCGACCAGCAGGACCGCACGGACATTGCCGGACGTATGCGGCGTGTGCAGTTCGAACCGGACCAGATGATTTTCTCGCGCGGCGACCCGGGCCGCGACATTTACCTGGTAATCGAGGGACGCATTCGCCTATCCGTGCTGTCGAGCGATGGGCGTGAGTTGTCGTTCGATCACGCGGGCCCCGGGCACGTATTTGGCGAGATCGCGACCCTTGATGGCGGCGAGCGCACCGCCGGCGCCACCGCCATCAGCCGAGTACAAGCCATGTCGCTGCCGCAGAAGGCGTTGATGGACCTGATCGAGAACAATCCCAAGGTCGCAACCGCCGCCATCCGCTTCTTGTGCCAGCGCCTGCGCGACACAGATCAGCGGCTCGAGGCGATCGCACTGCACCGGATCGAGGTGCGGCTGGCACGCCTTATGCTGTCAGCTCTCAAGCTGCAGTCGGCGACGGTGAAGGGCGGCAAGGCCAAGCTCGACCTCGGCATGTCTCAGGGTGAACTCGCCCTCTTGATCGGCGCCAGCCGGCCCAAGGTGAATATCGCCCTTACCCTTTTGGAGGATACTGGCGCCATCACCAGGCAGGGATCGGGCTACATCTGCGATATCGAGGCTCTCGAAGGCGTCGCTGACGCGGAGTGAGCCGCGCTCGACCTCGGTATGTCTCAGGGTGAACTCGCCCTCTGGATCGGCGCCAGCCGGCCAAGGTGAACATCGCCTCACCCTTTTGGAGGATACCGGCGCCAGCACCAGGCAGGGATCGGGCTACACCTGCGATATCGAGGCTCTCGCAAGCGTCGCTGACGCGGCGTGAGCCGCACGCCGGCTTGGGCGGGCAGGAAGGATGGTAGCGCCTAACCCAACTGATTGCGGGCGGCCTCGACTTGCTCGAGCAAACGGGCACGTTCGGCCGATATTCCGTACGTGTGCATGCCCTCGCCGGAAGCATCCAGTTCCTTCAACAAACTCTGCCGCCACCGGTTGAGTGTGGCGATCTTCTCGCCCTTGGTGAACAGCTTCTCACCCACGATCTCGAACGGGCTGCCGAAGGCACGCTCGGGGTTCTGCTTTGCCAGCGTTCTGTTCAGAGCCCGTTGAGTGCGCACGACATCCTCCCCTTTGCGATTTCGTCTCACTACGAACTGATTCGCGAGGCGGAACGAAGGCAGCTGCCCCTTGGTTCCAACGGCTTGGCTCATTTCGAGCAATTGTTACGCCGGGAACAGCAAGTGGTCCGCCCACCCGCATAGGGTCCGAGCAAGCGAACTCGAAGCAAACAGGGCGGCGTGAGATGATCATCAAGGACCAGAGCTACTACGTTGCAGGTGGCCGCACCGGGGTGCTCCTGATGCATGGCCTGTGCGCAACGCCCGCCGAAATGCGTTTTCTCGCCAACGGCCTCGCCCACGCCGGCTACACGGTGTATTGCCCGCAGCTCGCCGGACACGGCGGCACCGAGGCCGACATCCAGCAAACCACCTGGCAGGACTGGTACGCCAGTGCCGAGGAGGCGCTTGTCCGCCTGCGCACGGAGTGCGACGTCGTCATCGTCGCTGGACTGTCGACCGGCGCCATGCTGGCTCTGCTGCTGGCCGCCCGCCATGCCGACAAGGTACAGGGCACGGCCCTGCTGGCACCGACCCTGTGGCGCAACGGCTGGCTGGTCCCCTGGTACGCCCGCCTGTTTCGCATCATCTGCAGCAAGCCCATCGCCAATCTGATCGGCTTTACCGAGCTGCACCCGCACGGCATCAAGGACGAGCGCATCCGCGACTTCATCCGCAACGCCCTGTTCAGCGGCGACAGCTCCGTGGCCGGCCTGCCGAGCACGCCCGGCGGCGCCGTCCTGGAGCATCGCCTGCTGGTCAACGCGGTACGCGATGAGATCGGCAACATCCACCAGCCGGCCCTGATCATCCACCCGCGTGAGAACGACCACGCCGGCCTCGACAACGCCTGGTATTTGCAGCGCAATCTCAAAGGCTTAGTCGACGCTGTGGTGCTGGACGACAGCTATCACGTCGGCACCGTCGACCGCCAGCGTCAGCGGGAGGTGGAGCGCACCGCGGCGTTCGTCGCCAGCGTCGCCAAGGCCATCGTCGGCCAGCCATCAGCACGCGTTGCAGCACCGGCCTTCAAGGCAGCCTGACCGGCACCCGCAAAAAAAGGGCAATTCGCAAATTTCTCCGCTCTGTGCCGCGGGGAACAGCCGCCAACGGCCACATCCGGCACGATCCACTCACTGAACAACACTTCAAACGCGAAAGGACTGATCCAATGAACAAGCACTTCACCCTCGCGCTGGCAGCCACGGCCATCGCCGCAGCCTCCAGCACCCTCATCACCACGACGGCCGAGGCTGGCGGTCGGGGCGGTCACCGCATGCACTTCCGCTTGCACCACTTTGCCCTCCAGCAGCGCGCCTACCGCAGCGAGGAACAGTACGTAGTGCGCCGCCGCAAGCCCAAGGTGATCGTCAAGCAGGTCGTCAAGTACGTCGAGAAGCCGGCTCCGGCCGCCAAGTACTCGGACGCCCAGGGCCGCCAGTTCGATCCGACCAGCAAGGTGTGGTTCGACGGCAAGACCCAGTGCTGGTCGGGCGACAAATCGTTCTCCTTCAAGAGCGGCTCGTGGTTCTACGGTGACGCACGCTGGGTCGAGACGACCTCCGGCTGGGGCGTGTCGACGGGCGGCCTGCCGCAGCAGGTGAGCTGCGACGGCATCAAGGCGTTCTCGAGCAAGATCGAGCAGGCGGAGGCCAAGCCCGCCAAGGCCGTGAGCGAGCCGAAGACTGAGAAGGTCGAGCAGGCCGAGCTGAAGCCTGAGCCGGTCCAGAAGCCCGTCGCCAGGGTGGTGACCTCGAACACCGAGACGCCCGCCAAGACATCGGAGTGCAAGAAGTACTTCCCGAGCGTCGGCGAGATGGTGTCGGTGCCCTGCACTGAGTGAGCACTGAGAGAGCAGCAGCGCCTTGCCGGGCGCTAGCACAAGAGCGAGCTGGGAGAAAAGTCATGCGAGTGCCTGCCAACACAGCAACCATCGCCCACCCGGGCGTCTCTGCCGGCCGGACCATTCCGGCCGGCAGGAGGGGCAAGGCGATGCCCATGATCCCCAAACTCGCCTATCGCAATCTTTTTCATGACCGCCTCAGCCTGATTGTGACGCTGGTCGGCATCGTGTTCTCGGTCGTGCTGGTGGCCGTGCAGTTTGGCATCTACCTCGGTTCCGAGAACCGTATCGCCGCCATGCTCGACCAGGCGAAAGGCGACCTGTGGGTGGTCGCGCTCGGCACCAAGAGCTTCGACGATCCCTCTCTGCTCTCTGGACGTGAGCGTCATGCCGTACTCTCCACGCCTGGCGTTGCAAGCGTCGAGGAACTCGCCGTCGGTTTCGTCAACTGGCGCAAGTCCAAGGGTGGGTCGACGGCCGCCCTGCTGGTCGGCTCTGAGATCACGCGCGGCAGTGCCCTGCCCTGGAACGTTACGCAAGGCAGCGCCAGCGCACTCATTGCCCCGTCGGCGGTGGCGATCGACAGCACCTATTTCGGTGAGCTCGGCATTGGCAAGCTCGGTGACCGCGCCGAGATCAACAACATGGAGGTTGTGGTCAAGGCGGTTACCACCGGCATCCGTTCTTTCACGACCCTGCCCTATGTCTTCACGACGCTCTCTACTGCCCGCACACTGCTTGCCGCCTCGCCGGACCAGTCCTCCTACACGCTCGTCAACGTAGCCCCCGGCGCGTCGATCGAGACGGTGCGGGCGGCCCTGGCCAACCGGCTGCCCGACGCCGAGATCCTGACCCATGCCGAGTTCCGCAAGCGTAGCCTCGACTACTGGCTGTTCGAGACCGGTGCCGGCGCGGCCCTGATCGCCGGAGCTGCGCTTGGCATCATCGTCGGCATCGTCATCGTCGCCCAGACGCTGTACGCCAGCACCAAGGACCACCTGAACGAGTTCGCGACCCTGCGGGCGCTCGGCGCGTCGGCCGGCTACATCAATAAGGTAATCCTGATGCAGGCCGTGCTCAGCGCGCTGATCGGCTACCTGCTCGGCATGGTGCTGAGCCTGGTGGTGATCTGGGCCTCGCAAGACTCGACCCTTCTGATCGTCATGACGCCGGGCCTCGCCGGCATGCTGTTCGGACTGACCGTCGGCATGTGCGTGCTCGCCGCCATGTGCGCCATCTTCAAAGTGATCCGCATCGACCCGGCTGTGGTGTTCAGCCGCTGACCGCCAGAACTCTCTCGGAGACGAAGACCATGACACACTCAGGAATCACCATGCTGGAGGCTCGCGATATCACCAAGGTGTATCGCTCCGGCGCCGGCGACGTGATGCCGCTCAAGGGCGTCAATGTCGACCTGATGGCCGGCGAGCTGACCCTATTGATGGGGCCGTCGGGCAGCGGCAAGACCACCCTGCTCTCGATCCTCGGCTGCATTCTGTCGCCGACCAGCGGCTCGCTGCGGGTAGCCGGCATCCCCACCAAGGGCCTTAACGCCGAGGGCATGGCCGATCTCCGGCGCAAGCACGTCGGCTTCGTGTTCCAGGCCTACAATCTGGTGCCGACGCTGACCGCGCTCGAGAACGTGATGCTGGCGCTTGACCTGCGCGGAGCCTCGCTGTCGGACGCCCCCTACCTCGCCTGGGAGGCGCTCGACGCGGTCGGCTTGTCGCACCGCGCCCACGTGTCGCCCAGCAAGCTGTCGGGCGGCGAGAAGCAGCGTGTGTCGATTGCCCGTGCGCTGGCTGGCTCGCCATCGGTGATCCTGGCTGACGAGCCTACCGCCGCCCTCGACAGTGAGAACGGCAAGGCCGTGATGGCCTTGCTGGCCGAGGTCGCCAAGGATACGCGCCGCGCCGTGCTGGTCGTTACCCACGACCACCGCACACTCGAATACGGCGACCGCATGATCCGCATCGAGGACGGCCGCATCGCCAGCCGGGCGCGGCGCCGCCCGACCAGTGCCCGCGGCGAGTTCGACCTGATCGAGGCCGCATGAAATTTGCCGCTGTTGTTCCCCCTGGAACAGCCGCACGCCGCCGACAGGCGCACACTTGAGCACCCCGAACCGCACGCACGTCTGGTCGGACCCGAATCGCAGCAGAGCAGCAACAAGGAGCACGCCATGACCAACTTCATCACCCGCATCGCGCAGGCCGCAGCCTTCGCAGCCAGCATCGCCGCGGCCACCGCCGCGTCCGCCGGTGGAGAGCCGACCGGCGTGTGGATCGATCACACCGGCCGCGGCGCCGTCGAGATCAGCAACTGCGGCGGATTGCTATGCGGCAAGGTCGTCTGGCTGAAGGACGCAGCACACGGACAGACCTGTGGCAAGCAGGTGATCGGCAACGTCAAGCCAGTCGGCGGCGGCAAGTGGGACAACGGCTGGATCTACGACGTCGACGAGGACCGCCGCTACGACGTGGAGATCACGCCGATGGGCGATCGCCTGAAGGTCATGGGCTACATGGGCAGCAAGTTCCTAAGCGAGACCATGACCTGGCGGCGCGCGCCGGCCGACCTGAAGCGCTGCGACGCCTGATGCAGAACCCTCCTGCGCCTCGTCCTGCATGACGACGACGGCGCGGGTCGGGGGCGAAGGATAGGCGTTCCCCGCGCGCCTCCGGCACCTTCGCCCTAGCCCCCTCCCCGGCCACTTCAGCGGCATGGGGAGGGGGGACCCTTTTTTCAGCAAGACTATGGCTATTCAACTACTGCCCCGGATAGGGCGTGCCGTCCTTGTGCACGAAGCGCCCGTCGGCGTTGGCGCTCATCATGTCGATGTCGGAGCAGGTCGTAAGATCCGCGGCCTGGCGCGAGCCGACCTCGAGATAAACCGCCACGGCGCCGGACCGGTTGATCATGTGATGGCCATTGCCGGAGCCTTTGGGAAAGGCTGCACAATCGCCTGCACGCAGCACCGTCTCGCCGCCATCCTCAATCAGCACCACCTCACCCTCCAGCACATACACGAACTCGTCCTCGTGCGAATGCCAGTGCCGCTGGCTCGACCAGTTGCCCGGCGGCAGGCGCATCAGGTTGACCCCGAAATCCTTAAGTCTGCCGGCCTCACCCAGCCGCTGCCGCACGCGGTTGGCGCACGGCGCATCGAACGGCGGCGGATAGCCCGACCCCTTGCGTTGCGGCACGGCGGCAAGGTCGATCTTTGGCATGCGGTCCCCTCGGCGGTCAGCAGCATCTCCTGCGCAAAGGCCTTGACCTAGCACTTCGCAGCGCTCGCGGTCACGTTCATGTCGAAGCGAGCCGTTCGCGCACGCTGGCGAGGATCTCGTCGGAGAGCTTGGGGTCGTCCACGGCGCGAGCCAGGATCAGCGCGCCCACGACCGCCGATAGCAGATGCATCGCGTTCTGACGCGCTGAGGCCTTGTGCTTCCGGCCGAAGCTCGTTGCCATCCCTGCAATCATGCGCTTCACCTGCTCGGTAAATGGCGCGCGGACGGCCATATTGCGTGCGATCTCGGCGCCAAGCGCGGCAATGGCGCAGCCGGCGCCGGGACGGTCGCGATGCTTGGCGCTCAGGTACCGCTCCAGGAAGACCTGCTTGGCCTCCATCGCGTTGGCGGTTGCCGCGTAAGCTCGATCGCTAGATTGCGAAAACGCCCGAACCAATGCCTCGGCTGCCAAGTCATCCTTGGATTTGAAGTGCGCGTAGAACGCACCGTGCGTCAGTCCCGCCGCCTGCATGATCTCGGCTACGCCCACCCCCGCAAATCCGCGTTCGCGAAACAGTTTGGCTGCTTCATTCAATATCCTTTCATGCTTCTCGGCAGTTTCACTGGCGGGATAGCGCACGCAGGTGTCCTCCTGGCAACGTGAACGCGAACGTCCACGATCGTCCTTGACTCCAAATATGACGAGGATCATGTAAGCGCAAGCATGATGATCATCATGAATGATGGCGCCGCATGCGGGCGCACGGCCAGAGGAGCTGGACCATGAAGGTTGCTGGAGCTGTTGCGCTGGTTACAGGAGCGAACCGAGGTCTCGGTCTCGCCCTCGTTCGCGCCCTGTTGGAGGGGGGCGCCCGCAAGGTCTATGCCGCCGCGCGCAATCCGGACGCGGTGAAGCTGCCAGGCGTCGTCCGCCTCAAACTCGACGTTACCCACGACGAGGAGGTTGTCGCCGCGGCACGCGCAGCCGGCGACGTTACGCTGCTAGTCAACAATGCCGGCATTGCCAGGCCTGGCGGCTTCCTTGCCGAAGGGGCTGTCGATGCGGCGCGTGAGCAGTTCGAGGTCAACTTCATGGGGCCACTGCGCATGGCACGCGCCTTCGCCCCGGTGCTGGCCAGCAACGGAGGGGGCGCCATCATCAATGTTTTGTCGGTGGCAAGCTGGATGAACGGCCCAAGGCTTGCGACCTACGCCGCTTCGAAATCAGCGGCCTGGGCTCTCACCAACGGGCTGCGCATCGAACTGGCACCACAAGGCACCCAGGTTCTCGGTCTGCACGCCGGGTTCATCGACACCGATCTCGCCCGCTCTGTCCAGGAGCCCAAGAGTTCGCCCGAGGCGATCGTCAAAGTGACGCTCGACGCCCTCGAGCGCGGTGCTGGCCAAGTTCTCGCCGACGAGATCAGCCGTAAGGTGCACCGCGGCCTGTCTGCAGACCCCCCGGTCTACTTCGCAAGCACGAGCACCTTGACACCAAACGCACCCCTGTCTGCCGGCTAGGCAACTCCAAACGCATGACGCGGGTCGACGCATTGAGCAGGAGTTCAAACATGTCCCGATCATCATCCGATCAGCTTCTCATCGCTCAGCCGGTGCGCACAGCTATCGGTGCCTACAGCGGCACGCTGAAGGACACGCCAGCAACCGAACTTGGCGCAACGGTTGTGCGCGAAACGCTGCGCCGAGCAAGGCTCGATCCGGGCTCGATCGGCTCAGTCATCATGGGCAACGTCGTCCAGGCCGGCAACCGCATGAACCCGGCCCGCCAGGCTTCCATCGGCGGCGGACTGGCTGTGTCGGTGCCAGCCATGACCGTCAATCGGGTATGCGGCTCCGGCGCCCAGGCGGTGGTAACTGCGGCCCAGCAGATCGCCGCGGGCGAGGTCGACGCCGCCGTTGCGGGGGGCATGGAGAATATGGATCGGGCGCCGTACCTGATGGGGGGCGGCCGTTGGGGCTACCGCATGGGTCCGGCGCAAATCCTCGACAGCATGCTGACCGACGGCCTCAACGACGCCTTCTCGGGCGAGCACTCCGGCTGGCACACGGAAGATCTTGTCACGCGCGCGCAGATCTCGCGGCAGGATCAGGATCGCTTCGCCGCGCGATCCCAGCAGCGTTTCGCGGCGGCGCAAGCCGCCGGTCGCTTCGCTGGCGAGATCGTCCCCGTCGAGGTCAAGGGACGCAAGGGCATGGTGCAATTTGCCACTGACGAGGCACCAAGACCCGACACGACAATCGACATCCTGACCAAGCTCAAGCCTGCCTTTCGCCCGACCGGCACCATCACGGCGGGCAACGCCCCCGGCCTCAACAGCGGCGCGGCGGCGATGATCGTTGCCAACACGGCATTCGCCGACAAGCACGGATTGGCGCCCATGGGCCGCATTGCCGCATACGGGATCGCAGCCGTGCAGCCCGGCTTGTTCGGCCTCGGTCCGGTGCCGGCGGTGCGCATCGCACTCGATCGCGCCGGCTGGCGCCTGTCCGACATCGAGCGCATCGAAATCAACGAGGCCTTCGCTGCCGTGCCTCTCGCTGTGGCCAAGGAACTTGGTCTGCCGGAGGACATCGTCAACGTCGAGGGTGGCGCCATCGCGCACGGACACCCTATCGGCGCGACCGGCGCGGTGCTGATCACGCGCCTGCTGCACTCCATGCAGCGTGATGGAATTGAGCGCGGCCTGGTCACCCTGTGCATTGGCGGCGGGCAAGGCATCGCCGTAGCACTGGAGCGGCGGGGATCCTAAGCACGGCTGCTGGCGACGCTCACCGAGGACACATGCTCCTCCTCGTCGGCGGTGAGTATGGTGGCCGGCAGGTCGCGTCCGCGGGCAAACCCCACCACCTCGAGCGGAGCATCGATACCCCGAACGGTGGCGGTGAAGCGGCTGCCGGCGCTCTCCATGCTACCAGCGTGCCGTGCAACGTCGTCCGACACGACGAGTTGGAACCCCTTATCCTTAGACAAGGCTTCGAGCCGGCTCGCTACGTTGACGG
Organism: Hyphomicrobiaceae bacterium; assembly: GCA_035762425.1. Taxonomy (GTDB): domain Bacteria; phylum Pseudomonadota; class Alphaproteobacteria; order Rhizobiales; family Hyphomicrobiaceae; genus AWTP1-13. The sequence continues at coordinate 15,984 of DASTOW010000041.1, forward strand.
CGTTGCCCACCACTGTCAGGTCGACCGTCTCGCCAAAGCCAATGCGCCCTACCAGCAGCGGGCCGGCATGGATGCCGATGCCGACCTCGTGCGGACGGCCGATCTCGGCGCGCAGCTTGGCATTGACGTGGTCGAGAGCCAAGTCGACGGCACGTGCTGCACGTAGGGCCTGGCGGCAGCCGACCTCTACGCCGTGCGTCTGTCCGAACACTGCGAGCAACCCATCGCCCAGGTATTTGTCGATCCAGCCGCCCTGGGCGTGGATGGCTGAGCCGGCTGCAGCGAAGAACTCATTGAGAATGAACACCACATCGTAGGGCAGGCGCGATTGCGACAGTCGCGTGAAGGAGCGCAGGTCGAGGAACATGACGGCGAGCAGCTTCTCGACGCCCGCCGCATCGGCTTCGTGTACGGCCGCAGCCTGCGGACCGGTCTGCCCCGGCCGCAGCAGGCGCGTCACCGTCAGGGCTTGTTGCGGCCGGATCTGGCAGGCGAGGCGTACGTTTGCAGGTGCGGCGATGCTGTCGAGCGTCATGATTTCCGGAAAGGTCGGTGCCGGCAGATTGCTGGAACCTGCCTCGACGCGCACGCGACAGGTGGAGCAGCGCGCACGTCCGCCGCACACGGAGGCGTGCGGGATGCCATGCATGCGGCTGATCTCGAGCAGGGTTGGCCCACGCGGCGCGTTGATGATGGGGCCGCCGATGTAGCGGATCGCGACCCTGGGTCCGGCACTCGCCGTCAGCCAGCGCCACGCCACCACCGCGACCACCGCCATCAGCACGCCCGCAAAAGCCCATCTGGCGGTGCTTCGGTAGCCGGCGAGCATGTCGTTTTGCGCGGCATTCGGCCAGTTGGTCAGCTGCTTGACGTGCGCCATCCGATCCGGGCTTTCGATCAGCAGAGCCACCGACCGGCCCGACACCATGAACCCGCCGAGCGAGGCGAGCGGTATGGCAATGGCAAGAAACAGCAGAACCGGTGCAGCGGCACGATAGCCGGGCGTCAGCCGCAACCAGTAATGCAACCCCATGCAGCCATGCACCCACACCACCAGCAGCAACGTGGTCTGCAACAGCGCACCATCGGGCCAAAGGCGGGCCAACTCGTAGAGGTAGTTGTCCTCGACGGCAAACCAGATGCGCGCGCCTCGCGTGTTAACAATGTGGGGGAACAGCAGGAAGGGGATGAACAGACCGAGGCCGAGCTGCGTCAATTCCCAGGCAGGCAGCCGCAAGGTGGCACGCGCCGCCAGTTTGTAGAGGGCAAGCCCGATATGGGTAACCAGCGCCGCTACCAGCAGGAAGGTGCCGGGCACCGAGCGCGTGACCACCCAGCGCCAATGCTGCATGGCATGCATGGCATCAACGTGGATCAGCCCCAGCGCGTGATTGAGGAAATGCGTGCCTGCAAACACGAACAGGACGAGCCCCGACGCGATCCTGAGCCGCTGCAGGGTGTCTCCTCGGAGCAGTATGTGCATAGGCGGCATCGCACGATCCGCGGTCTTATCCAATGTGTGGCCGATCGGCCCGGCAATCGGTGCCGGAACGACACGCGCGTGGGGCCAGAATAGGCAACCGTTCCTGCCCTGCCTGTTCCCGAGGTAATCAACGGCACAGCAGGGGGCCCAGCACGCATGCGCCGTGTGGACGCACCCTGCTGCCATGGTCCGGCACCAGGGAAGCCCCTAGGTAAGGGCATGAGCGCTGCAAGGCTCCAACGCGACGTGACGCAATGAACATGCAGGACACAGCCGCCAACGTGGCGGGCCTGAAGCTGGCCGACATTGAGCGCCGCTTCTGGTCCATGCACGACAAGAGCCGCAATGAAAGACCCAGCTCCGAGGCCGAGCGCCGCACTGTGCTGTCTGCACTGAGGCGCGCCATCTCCACCTCTACAAGCGAGTTCGTCCAGGCGATCGCGCGCGACTTCGGCCATCGCTCGCCGAGCGAGACCTTGATGGCCGAGGTTTTGCCGACCCTGCTTATGGTGGGCGGCGCGCTGGGCCATCTACGCGCCTGGATGCGCCCCGAGAAGCGCGGCACCTCGCTGCTGTTCTGGCCAGCCCGCAACGAGGTGCACCGGCAGCCCAAAGGGGTGGTGCTGATCATCTCCACCTGGAACTATCCGCTGCAGCTGAGCCTTGGCCCGCTGGCGGCAGCGCTGGCCGCCGGCAACCGCGTCGTCATCAAGCCGTCCGAGCTGACGCCGGCCACGTCGGCCCTCCTCAAGCAGCGGCTGGAGAAGGAACTGGGTGCCGAGCGGGTGATGGTTGCACTCGGCGGACCCGAGATGGCCGAGGGCTTGTGCCGGCTGCCCTTCGACCACATTCTGTTCACCGGCTCCAGCGCGGTCGGCAAGACAGTGATGTCGGCCGCGGCGCAGAACCTGGTGCCCGTTACCCTCGAGCTGGGCGGCAAATCCCCCGCCCTGCTGCATGCCGACTGCGATCTGCCGACCGCCGTCGAGCGCATCGTGCGCGGCAAGCTGCTCAATGCAGGGCAGACCTGCATCGCCCCCGACTACGCGCTGGTGCCGCGCGGCAAAGTCGACGAATTCCTTCGTCTGTTCCGGGAAGCGGCCGCCGGTTTCTATCCGCGCCTCCTCGACAACCCCGACTACACCGCGATCATCAACGCTCGGCACTACGAGCGGCTTGCGCGCCTGGTCGCGGATGCGCGAGCCAAGGGCGCCCGCATCGAGACGGTCGATCCAGCGAGCGAACTGGCAGGCGCCATCGGCTCGCCGGACGTGCGCAAGATCGCACCGACCGCAATTGCCGACGTGACCGATGCGATGGCCGTGACGCGAGACGAGATCTTCGGGCCGCTGCTTCCGGTCATCGCCTATGACCGCCTCGAAGACGCGATCGTCTACGTCAATGCGCGCCCGCGTCCGCTGGCGCTCTATTACTTTGATTCCGACCGCAGCCGCATCCGCCAGCTGCTGCAGACCACGGTGTCGGGCGGCGCCACCGTCAACGACACGGTCTACCACTTTGCCCAGGAAGAACTGCCGTTTGGGGGCATTGGAGCGAGCGGCATGGGCAGCTATCACGGCCGGGACGGCTTTAACACCTTTAGCCATGCCAAAGGCGTATTCCTGCAGAGCCGCCTCACACCCACCGGCCTGATGACCCCACCCTACGACGCTTGGTTCCAGCGCATCATCCGTTGGCTGATCCGCAGCCACGGCGGGCGAAGTTGACAGCCGGCCCGCATCGACTGTTACTGGTGGCAACGACACCACGGGAGGCAGCGGCATGGCGATGCAACGGCTTGGCATCATCATGAATGGCGTGACTGGGCGCATGGGCACCAACCAGCACCTGGTTCGTTCCGTCGTCGCCATTCGCAAACAAGGCGGCGTGACGCTCAGGAACGGCGACCGCGTCATGCCAGACCCGATCCTGGTCGGTCGCAATGCCGGCAAGCTCTCGGCACTCGCCGAAGCGCACGGCCTCAAGCGCACCAGCACCGATCTCGACGCCGCGCTGGCCGACCCCGACGACAGCATCTTCTTTGATGCCGCCACCACACAGGCGCGGCCGACCCTGCTCGGCAAGGCCATCGATGCCGGCAAGCACATCTATTGCGAGAAGCCGGTCGCCACCAACTTGGAGGCAGCGGTCGCCATCGTGCGCAAGGCCAAGGCTGCGGGTATCAAGCACGGCGTCGTGCAAGACAAGCTGTTCCTGGCCGGTCTGCGCAAGCTCAATTTGCTGATCGACTCCGGCTTCTTCGGGCGCATTTTGTCGGTGCGCGGCGAGTTCGGCTACTGGGTGTTTGAGGGCGATCTGCAGCCAATTCAGCGGCCATCCTGGAACTACCGGACCGAGGAGGGCGGCGGCATCATCCTCGACATGCTGTGCCATTGGCGCTACGTGCTCGACAACACATTCGGCAACGTGAAATCCGTGTCCTGCCTCGGTGCCACGCATATCCCCGAGCGGATCGACGAGGACGGCCAGCGCTACAAGGCCACGGCCGACGATGCCGCCTATGCCACGTTCCAGCTCGAGGGCAACATCATCGCCCACATGAACAGTTCCTGGTGCACGCGCGTGCGCCGCGACGACCTCTTGACGTTGCACGTCGACGGCACGCATGGCTCGGCCGTGGCGGGCCTGCAGGATGTCGTTATCCAGCAGCGTATGGCGACGCCGAAGCCGGTCTGGAATCCCGACGTCAAGCAGACCATCGACTTCTATGGCGGCTGGCAGCCGGTGCCGGACACACAAGCCTTCGACAACGGCTTCAAGCTCCAGTGGGAAGCCTTCATCCGCCATGTGGTAGAGGACGCCCCCTACAAGTGGGACCTGCTTGAGGGTGCCAAGGGCGTGCAGCTGGTGGAATGCGCGCTGCGGAGCTGGAAGGAGCGCCGCTGGATCGACGTGCCGGAACTGAAGGCTTGAGCACCCGTGCAAGCGGCAATGCTCGAACTACGCAACCTCGCAGCGTTGCCAAGCTCTGCCACCCGCGATGCAGCGAGGTCGAAGGCAAGCCAAGAACTGTTCGATGAGATTGAGACACCTGGGTCCAACGACGATGCCCGGGCACTGGTCAAATTTTTGGGGCCTGACATTGCTTCGGCGCGGTATGGATCTTGGTGCAGCGGATCGAAACCGCTCCAAACGGGCCGCTCGAGATTGTCTGATCGGGGCGGACAACGCAGGATATTGCCGCAAGCCGCGACTGGCCAATGGCCCAAAGACCTGATCTCACCATCAATACGGACATAGCCATGAACGCACCAATCCTTTCCTCGCTCAAGATCAACTTGCCCACCAACTCCGGCAAGCTCGAGCCGTTCGTGCTGTCGGAGCCCCGCGCCTATCCCGACAGGGCCAAGGCTGCCTTCAATCGGATCGCGTTCTCCGCCGCGCACGTCGTCGCTGATGCACGCGCCGCCAACGATCCCTGGATCGATTGCTCGGTCGATTGGGACAAGACCATGGCGTATCGCGCCTACCTGTGGGACCTTGGCATGGGCGTCGCCGAAGCGATGGACACGGCCCAGCGAGGCATGGGCCTCGACTGGCCGACGTCGCTCGAGCTGATCGGCCGCGCCGTGCAAGCCGGCAAGGCTTGGGAGGCTGGCAATGGCCGCCCGGCGCTGATCTCCTGCGGCTGCGGTACCGACCATCTGGATCCTGCAAGCGTGCGCTCCATCGACCAGGTGATCCGCGGCTACGAGGAGCAGATGGCCGCCATCGAAAAGGCCGGCGGCCGCCTCATCGTCATGGCCAGCCGCGCGCTGGCGCGCATCGCCAAATCTCCGGCCGACTATGAGCGTGTGTACGATCGCGTGCTCGGCCAAGCCAGGGAGCCGGTCATCATCCACTGGCTGGGCGAGATGTTTGATCCGGCGCTGGCCGGCTACTGGGGCAATGCCGACCACATGCAGGCCATGCAGACCGCCGTCGGCATCATCAATGCGCACGCGGCAAAGGTCGACGGTGTCAAGATCTCCCTGCTCGACAAGGACAAGGAGATCGTCATGCGCCGCCAGCTCGCCAAGGGCGTGCGCATGTATACGGGGGACGACTTCAATTATGCCGAGCTGATCGCCGGCGACGACAAGGGCTACAGCGACGCCCTGCTCGGTATCTTCGATGCCATTGCGCCCGCGGCATCAGCTGCGCTCGCCGCGCTTTCCGCCGGCGAGCGCAAGACGTTCGACGCCATCCTGGAGCCAACCGTTCCGCTGTCGCGCCACATCTTCAAATCTCCCACGCGCTTCTACAAGACCGGGGTGGTGTTCATGGCCTATCTCAACGGCCTGCAGGACCATTTCGTCATGGTCGGGGGCCAGCAGAGCGCGCGCTCTGTTGTGCACCTGGCCGAGCTGTTCCGGCTCGCGGACCGTGCCGGCCTGCTGCGCAAGCCCGACCTCGCCCGCAGTCGCATGCAGGCAGTGCTGGCGGTATATGGCATCACCTAGATTGAGCTTGTCATGCTGGAATTCGTGCAGCGAATATCCCTGATCCCGAGCCATCGCCTTGCGCCTTGGCGCAGGGGCGCGGCGGTGTGCCGGGCTCGGGCCGGGCTGACAACGACGAACGGGCATTGACGCACATGAGCACCTCTACGGATCCCACCCTTTGGTCCGCGGCAGAATTACTGGTGGCGTATCGCGACAGGAAGCTGTCGCCGGTCGAGGTGACCAAGGCGACACTAGCGCGCATCGAAAAGTTCAATCCGATCGTCAATGCCTACATTCACGTGGACATGGATGGCGCGCTGGCCGAGGCGAAGGCCTCTGAGGCACGCTGGATGACGGGTGCGCCCAAAGGGCTCGTCGACGGCGTGCCGGTCGGCGTGAAGGACAACTTTCTCGTTGCGGACATGCCGGCGCGCTTCGGCTCCCAGCTGACCTCGGATGCCACCCAAACCACAGATTCGCCCTCGGTGGCACGCCTGCGCGAGCACGGCGCCGTTTTCCTCGGCAAGACCACCATGCCCGAGTACGGCTGGAAGGCCACCAGCGACAGCCCTCTGACGGGCCTCACGCGCAACCCCTGGGATACGCGTATGACGACCGGCGGCTCGTCGAGCGGAGCCGTAGCGTCGGCCGTGCTCGGCATGGGACCGTTGCAGCTCGGTACGGACGGCGGCGGCTCGATCCGCATTCCGGCTGCTTTCACTGGCTGCTTCGGCATCAAGCCAACGCGCGCGCGTGTGCCGATCTACCCGGCAGCGCCGCTTGGCACGATTGCCCACCACGGCCCGCTGACGCGGACGGTCACAGACGCGGCCATCATGATGTCCGTGATCTCGCAGCCCGATGCGCGCGATGTCTATGCCTGGATCGCGCCGGCGACCTACTACACCAACAATCTAGACGACGGCGTGCGCGGCCTGCGCATCGCCTACTCGCCCAGGCTCGGCTATGCGCCGCGCGTCGATCCCGAGATCGAGGCGGCGGTCGCCAAAGCCGTGCGCACGTTCGAGAGCCTCGGCGCCAAGGTCGAGCAGGTCGACCCCGAACTGGGCGGCGACCCGATCCCGGCCTGGAACACCATCTGGTGGTCGAGCATGGCGCTGGCCCTGCAGGCGTTCGGCGATCGCGCGGCGCAGCTGGCTGATCCCGGGCTGCTGGCCGGTGCCGGACAGGGCGCAGGCACGCTTGCCACCGACTACATGCGCGCACAGTTGAAACGCGCCGAGCTGCACAACGTCTTCGTGCGCTTTCATCAGACCTACGATCTGCTGCTGACGCCCTCACTGCCGCTCCCAGCCTTCGAGGTTGGCCATCTCGTGCCGCCGTCCGGCGAATGGGGCACGGCATGGTGCGATTGGGCACCCTTCTCCTACCCATTCAACCTCACCCAGCAGCCGGCCAGTTCCGTGCCATGCGGGTTCACCAGCCAGGGTCTACCCATCGGGTTGCAGATCGTAGGACCGATCGGTGCCGATGATCGGGTTCTGCGTGCCAGCCGCGCCTTCGAGACGACGGCACCGTTCGCTATGCTGGACGAGCCGCGCCAGCACTGACGTGCTGCGACATATGTGCCTGATTTTTGAGCGGAATCACTCAATTGTGAGTGCGTGTGACTTGTGGCCCCTGGGCGCCACTCGCAAGATTGTCGCAAGCCTATCGAATACCTACCTCATGCCGCACGCGTCCTAGGAAAGGCCAACGATGCGCCGCATGCGCAGCGCACCGCTTCTTGTGTTTGTCCTGCTGTCCATTCTTGGCTGGCAGCAGCCCGCGCGCGCGGCGGCACCTGCAAGTGATCTGGTCAAGGCTGAGCTGCTGGCGGAGCCTGGCGCAATCACCCCCGGCCAAACGTTCTGGGTCGGCGTGCGGCTGCGTATGAAGGAGCATTGGCACACCTACTGGCGCAATCCGGGTGACTCGGGCGAGGCAACCAGCATCACCTGGGAGTTGCCACAGGGCTTTTCGGCCGGCCCAATCCAGTGGCCGACGCCCACGCGCATTCCGGTTGGCCCGCTTGCCAACTATGGCTACGACGGCGAGACCACGCTTCTCAGCCAGATCACCGCGCCGGCTGATCTGGCACCGTCGAGCGAGGTAGCCATCAACGCTCACGTCACTTGGCTGGTGTGCGAGAAGGAATGCATTCCCGGCGAGGCGAAGCTGTCGCTGACGCTGCCCGCTGCAGCTGCTGCGAGCGCGGCCGGAAGCAACGATGGCCCGGGCGCGGCGTTCGAGGCTGCACGCTCGAGGCTGCCGCAGATGTCACCATGGCCGGCGCGTATGGACGTGACGCCGGACACGCTGACCCTGCAGGCGGCCGCCAAAGGCCTGCAGCGCGATGCGATCCGCTCCGCGCAGTTCTTCCCATTCTCCGAGACGCTGATCCGGCATGCTGACCCGCAGACGTTGGCGGTGACCGCCGATGGGCTCAGCCTCGAGTTGCCGCGCAGTGCCCTCACCATCGGAACGCCGAACGATGCACGCGGCGTGCTCGTCATCGACGAGGCGATCGGCGACAGCACGGTTCGCCATGCCTTTGCGCTTGGTGACGTTGCCATCGTCACTGCCGCGCCGATCGGGTCGCTCGGGACGATCCTGCAAGCCGCCCTGTTGGCTTTGCTGGGCGGCCTGATCCTGAACCTGATGCCGTGCGTATTTCCCGTGCTGTCCATCAAGGTGCTGAGCCTCATCAACCATGCCGGCCAGTCGGCAAGGCAACTCAGACTGCACGGCCTTATCTATACGGCGGGTGTGCTCGTCACCTTCGTGGGGCTTGCCGGCGTGCTGCTGGCATTGCGGGCCGGCGGTGCCGAGATCGGCTGGGGCTTCCAGTTGCAGTCACCGATCGCCGTGGCTGTGCTGGCCTACGTGTTGTTCAGCATGGGGCTCAGCCTGTCGGGCGTTTTCCACTTCGGCTATTCGCTGCAGGCCGTGGGCGGCAACCTCGCGCACCGCACCGGGTTGTCGGGCGCATTCTTCGCGGGTGCGCTTGCAGTGGTGGTGGCAACGCCCTGCACGGCCCCCTTCATGGGCACGGCGCTCGGCTTTGCCATGACGCAGCCTGCTGCCGTGAGCCTCGTCGTGTTCCTGGCCCTTGGCCTGGGCCTTGCTTTGCCCTTCCTGCTGCTGACGCTGGCGCCGCAGCTGGTCGGGAGACTGCCGCGCCCGGGTGCCTGGATGGAGACGGTCAAGCAGGCGCTCGCCTTCCCGATCTACGCCACCGTCGCTTGGCTCATGTGGGTGCTCGCTCAGCAGGTCGGCGCGTCCCAGCTGTTCGCTGCGATGATCGGCCTGGTGCTGGTCGCTCTTGCTGCCTGGTCGTTCAGCATCTGGCAAACGTCCGGCACCTGGGGTGGCCGCGCGGCCGCGGCCGTGGCGGTCGCTTGCATGATTACGACGGCGGTTGCGGTTGCCGGTTTGCAGCGCGACCAAATCGAAGCGTCGCCGGCCGCACAAACCACGGCCGCTGCCGGCATCGAACCTTTCTCGCAGCGGCGCCTTGATGAATTGCGCGCCGAGAACCGCCCGGTGTTCGTCAACATGACGGCCGCCTGGTGCATCACCTGCCTCGTCAACGAACGGGTGGCGCTGTCCACGGACGCAGTGAAGTCAGCCTTCGCCACCGGCAACATCGCCTATCTGAAAGGCGACTGGACCAACCGCAATCCCGAGATCACCCGCATCCTGGAACGGCATGGCAGAAGCGGCGTTCCGCTCTATCTGCTCTATGCCGGAGGCGACGAGCCCGTGATCTTGCCGCAAATTCTCACTGCTGCCACAGTGCTGCAGGAGATCGATCGCATTCGTGATCGCAATTCGCAACGCAGAGCCGATTTGCCGACTTCAGCCAAGGAGTGAACTCATGATGATTCCGCGACGCACGTTGCTCGGTGTGGCCCTGCTCGGGGGCGCGGCCGCGCTCTCGGTCGGCCTCGTCTGCACACCGAGCACGGCCAACCCCGGCGCGCAAGCCCGCATCGGCGGCGCGGCACCTGCCTTCACGGTGGTCGACACCAACGGCAAACAGGTGTCGCTTGCCGATTTCAAGGGCAAGACGGTGGTGCTCGAATGGACCAATCATGACTGCCCGTACGTGCGCAAGCATTACAATGGCCAGGCCATGCAGGGCCTGCAGAAGAAATGGACCGACAAGGGCGTGGTCTGGCTCTCGGTCATCTCGTCGGCTCGCGGCGAGCAGGGCTTCGTGACGCCTGAGCAGGCCAACAAGCTGACCACCGACCGTGGCGCCCACCCGACTGCCGTGGTGTTCGACACCAAGGGCGATGTCGGCCGCAGCTACGGCGCGACGGTTACCCCGCACATGTACATCATCAAGGCCGACGGCACGCTGGCTTATATGGGCGGCATCGACGACAAGGCCACGACGCGGCTCGATGACCTGAAGACGGCGAAGAATTTCGTCGATACGGCGCTGGACGAGATCGCCCAGGGCAAGCCGGTATCGACCACCACCTCCCGGCCCTACGGCTGCACCGTGAAGTATCAATCGTAGGAGTTGCGGCACGGGCGGCTGCTGCTGCCTGCACCGTCAGTCCTGAGGTGTGACCACACCCGCAAGGGTGTGGTCATTTCGTTTGCACGCAGCCCCCGCCGCACACTTTTTTTGCCGCGCCGGCAGGCGATCCCCATGTGCCCGACAAATGCGCGGTTTTTTGCCGTTGCCGAGGCCGGGCAAAGGTCCCTACAAGGCCCTAGTCCCCTGCCACCCGTTCGGACTTGATTGATGCTGCACGACGTGACCCTGACCCAGATCGCCCTGTTTCTGGCTGCTGCCGTGGTGGCTGCTCCGCTGGCCAAGCTGCTGCGCATCGGCACGGTGCTGGGCTACCTGCTGGTCGGCGTGCTAATCGGCCCCTTCGGGCTTGGCTTCGTGTACACCGTTTATGAGGTCGATTCCGTTCTGCACTTCGCCGAATTCGGCGTCGTGCTGCTGCTGTTCCTGATCGGCCTCGAACTGCGACCGAAGCGATTGTGGACCTTGCGTGCCAATCTGTTCGGCGTCGGCGGCTCCCAGGTTGCGATCACCGGCTTCGTTTTGGCAGCCATCGGCATCTATTTTGGTCTGGCGTGGCAGACCGCCTTGTATGCGGGCCTGGCGCTGTCGCTGTCCTCAACCGCATTTGCGCTGCAGGTTCTAGAGGAGAACGAGGAACTGGCGCTGCGTCACGGCCGCATGGCCTTCGCCGTGCTGCTATTCCAGGATCTGGTTGCCATCCCCCTGCTCGCACTGCCGCCATTGTTCTCCGTCGATGCCGCGGACAGCGCGCCGCGCATGAATGCCTTGGCCGCCTTGCAGTCGATCGGCATCATCTTGGCGGTGATCGTGGTCGGCCGCGTCCTGCTCGGCCCGGTCTACCGGCTCATTGCGCGCACGCGCGTGAAGGAAGCGATGACCGCGAGTGCTCTGCTGACCGTGGTCGGCGTGACGCTGGTCATGAACTGGGCGGGCCTGTCGGCTGCGCTCGGGGCCTTCATCGCCGGCGTCCTGTTGGCCGACTCAGAGTACCGGCACGAGATCAGCGCCGACATCGCCCCCTTCGAAGGGCTGCTGCTCGGCCTGTTCTTCACCGCCATTGGCATGTCTTTGAACCTCGGCCTGATCGCCCAAAGGCCGGCACTGGTGCTGGCGGTGGTCGGTGGGCTGCTGGCGGTGAAGATCGCGGTCCTGTACGTGCTCGGCCGCCGCGCCGGTCTGGAGCCGGGGCCCTCGCGGCGCTTTGCCCTGGCCATCGCCCAGGGCGGCGAGTTCGCGTTCGTGCTGTTTACCGCCGGCGTCTCGGCCAACGTGATGGAGCCGCCGCTTGCCGAGCTGCTCACCGTCGCCGTCACGCTGTCGATGGCGGCAACGCCACTACTGCTGCTGCTGGACGAGATGCTGGCGCCGAAGGCCGTCGAGATGCGCGCCTTCGACACGCTGCCGGAGGGTGACGGCCACGTGGTGATTGCCGGCTTCGGACGCGTCGGCCAGATCGTGGCACGCGTGCTGCGCGCCAAGCACATTCCATTCACGGCACTCGACGTTAACGCCGAGCAGGTCGACTTTGTGCGCAAATTCGGCGCCGAGATCTACTACGGCGACGCCAGCCGCCCTGAGATCCTGGAAGCCGCAAAAACAGGCAAGGCGCGCGCGCTGGTGCTCGCCATAGACAACGTCGACGTCTCCATTCGCACCGCCCAGCTGGTGCGCCAGAATTACCCGCACGTGCCGATCTACGCACGCTCACGCCATCGCCAGCACACACATCGGCTGATGGATGTCGGCGTGGAGGTGATCCGGCGCGAGACGTTCCTGTCCTCGCTCGACCTGACGCGCGAGGTGCTGCGTGGGCTGGGGTTCACCGAGCGCGACGTGCGCTTCGCGGTCGAGACCTTCAAGGAGCAGGACCGGCGCCGCCTGTACGAGGACTACAAGCACTATACCGACATCGAGAAGCTGCAGGACCGCGCCAAGACCTATGCGCAGGAGCTGGAGGAGCTGTTCGAGAAGGACGCCGCCGAACAGGCCAAGCTCGCCAAGCAGGCCGAGGAAAATGGCGAGGAGAAAAGTCCTGCCGACGGACAGGCGACGCCGGTGTCGTAGCTTGTTGCCCCTCGCATCGCGTGTGTGTGACCCACAGGGACCGAACGCGGCCTACGGGACGATGCGCTCCTCACGGAAGCGAGTGAGAAGGCGCACGAACATCTCCTCGGTGTCGACCACCTCGTGGAAGCCAAAGCGGTGCACCTTGGTGACGTCCGTCATGACGTCCCAGTCGCAGCCGAACACGTAGTCGGCAAACGACCAGCCGACCAGATCGGCGTAGGGTATCGACTTCAGGCGGTATTTCTCGGTCATGCTGCGCCACAGGTCGGCCTTGTCCGGCATGTGCTGCGCCAGGCTGATGGTCTGTATGTCGCCGACGGGCATAGCGAAGGCGGCGGCAATCCTCGGCCACAGGTTTTTCCAGCGGAAGTAGTCGCCGTTGGTGATGTTGAAGGCCTCCAGCGCGCAGCGCGGCTCAGTGGCCGCCCATAGCGCCGCATTGGCCATGTGTGTGGATTCTGTGACCTGGTAGATCGAGGCGAATGCGCCGGGCTTGCCAGGGAAGCGGAGCGGCAGGCCAAACTCCTTGCTGATCGAGGCATACACGGCGATGGCCGGCAGAATGCTCATTGGCGTGCCGGGCGCAAACCCGCACAGGGTCTGCGGCCGCAGCTCCACCCAGTCCCACGACTTGTGCTTCTGGTAGGCGCTCAGCCAGTCGATCTGATCAAAATAGTAGTCGGGCGGCATGTGGCGCGCATCGCTTTCGCGCGCCGGCGTCTTGAAGGGGCCGAGATGCGAGCCGTAGTACTTGGTGCCGGTGATCAGCACGACACGCGACAGCGAACGCGAGGCAGCGTCGATGGCGCTCACCGAGTTGACGAGCATGTCGCGGTTCGGGGCGATGTTGGAGGCATAGCCAGCAGCCGCCCCTGTCGCCGCCTGGAAGGCGGCGTAGAAGATGTGCGTGGTCTCCTTCAGTTCGGCGAGCTTGGCGTTGGTATCGCGCGAATTGAGGAGGTCGACGGCGATGTGCTGATAACGCGGACCGCACGGCGCGGCGCGGCGCGATAGGCCGACCACCGTCCAATCGCCTGCTGCCAGCAGCCGCTCGACGATGTAGCGTCCGATGACGCCCAGCGCCCCTACCACGACAGCCCTCTTCATCACCACGCTCCGGTCCGACAGTGGAGGATGTCATGGTCTGCAGAAACGAGCTTGATGGCAAGCACAGCCGATCGCCAGCTCGTCGGCCCATGCACGCCATTTGTCCTTCGCCAGGCTCGGGGCAGCGGTTGCGATGCGGTGTAGGCTTATTGCGGCGTCATATACTTGATGGCCGCGCCGGAGACGGCGCCGCCGATCACGCAGGGAATGCCAACTTGAAACTGGCCAAGCGCGCTGGCGACGATGCAACCCAGCGCCAGGGCGGTCTGACCAGCCTGGCCCCACCACTGCACATTGCGCGCACTCGCCGGCCCCTTGACCTTCAGCTGATCGATCGAGGCCATCGCATCCTTGCGCACTTTGCCGAACTCGAACGTCTCGGCGGCGTCGATCACCTCCTGCAGCACGGCGCGGGTATCTTTGGTCTCGACGGCCATTGAGGCCTTCAGCATGTCGAGCAACTCCTTGTCACGCGCCGCATTGGTGGCAAGCGAGAGCTTGGTCATGCTGCCGATGGTCAGCCGCTCAACATTGTTGGCATCCTTAGCCCACGCCAGGATCGACACCATGCGCAAGACCGGCTCATAGCTGCCGGTGGCGAAATACAGGCCCCACAGCATGTCGAGTGGACCGGGCCCCGTGTCCAACTCGAGCTGCCGCAGCGTTGGCATCTTGCCGTACACGAAGCGGTCGATCAGCGTTTTGCGCGCCGGCATGCGCTCGGCGAACTTCAGCATCAACTCTTTCCAGTTGGGCAGGTCCGAGTGGGCGATGGCCCGCACGATCGCGATCTGATCCTCCGGCGGAATTGGGAACATGCGGGCCACCAGCTTCTCCGCCTTGTCCGGATTGGTCTGCAGCACGCCGGCCATAAAGCCGATGTAGACGCCCGCCGTCTCCAGGTCACGGAACAATCCGAGCCGGCTCATGGCCTGCACGGCCTCGGGCACTTTGTCGACCTTGCCGTGCGTACGGTAGCCGTTGATCCAGCGCAGCAGGCTTTCGGGCGAGTTGAACTCGACCCCGCGCTTGGGCACCGCGGCCAACACCGATGGCGTCGCAAGCAGCGCCAAGGCCAGCACCATGGCGGTAACGGCACGCATGACATCCCCCAAACGCGCGACGAGCAGGACCCGCTTGGGAGCCAAGGCCAGCTCGTCTAAGCCGCTGTCAGGGCAGAAGAAGAACCGTGCATGGCGGATTTGTGGCGTAGTAGCACCAATCGCAACCTGAGGTGGACGCAGGCTCGGATCGAGGCAGCCTTTTCTGGCTGCTTCCAGGCGATGATTGTGGGCGGGGCTTGCTATCAGCCGGTGTCCTTGACGACCGAGATGTCGGGCGCGTCCTCGTTCTTCATGCCCTGGACATGGTAGCCGGCGTCGACGTGGTGCACCTCGCCGGTCACCCCCCGGGACAGGTCGCACAGCAGATAGAGCGCCGAGGCGCCGACCTCCTCGATGGTGACGGTGCGGCGCAGGGCCGAGTTGTACTCATTCCAGCGCAGGATGTAGCGGAAGTCGGCGATGCCGGACGCCGCCAGTGTCTTGATCGGGCCGGCCGAGATGGCGTTGACGCGGATGCCGTTGCGGCCCAGGTCCGCGGCCAGATAGCGCACACTGGCCTCCAGGGCAGCTTTGGCCACGCCCATCACGTTGTAGTGGGGCATGACCTTCTCGGCCCCGTAGTAGGTCAGCGTGAGCAGCGCCCCGCCCGGCTTCATCAGTTTCTCGGCGCGCTGCGCCAACGCCGTGAACGAGAAGCAGGAGATCAGCATGGTCTGGGTGAAGTTCTTCTCAGTGGTGTCGACGTAGCGACCGTCGAGCTCGGCCTTGTCGGAGAAGGCGATGGCATGCACCAGGAAATCCAGTGAGCCCCATTGCTTGGTGAGCTCGGCGAATACTGCGTCCACCGACGCGCCATCGGTGACGTCGCAAGGCAGAACCAGCTTGGATTTGACCTCGGCAGCCAGCGGCTCGACGCGCTTCTTGAGGGCCTCCCCCTGGTAGGTAAAGGCCAGCGAGGCCCCCTGGGCGGCCGCTGCCTTGGCGATGCCCCAGGCGATCGAGCGATTGTTGGCCACCCCCATGATCAGCCCGCGCTTGCCCTGCATCAGGGTACCGCTCGGCACGACCTCTGCGCCAGGTCCCGTCATATGCTCTAACCCCTTCTAAATCGCGGTCTTTATACCCGGCGTGCGATGCGGCGGCATCCTACACGAACGCATCTTGCGGTCCAGCCGGCGCGCCGCAATCCTCATCCGCTCACGTTGCAACGAGCTTGGCAAGCAGGCCCGCAAGTTGCTGCGCCTCCTCAGCGGTCAAGCGGGCGCCGAAATGCTCCTCGATGCCGGCGGCATAGACCGGCCACATCTTGCGGCGCAAGTCGCGACCTTTGGCGGTAATGACCAATACGTTGCTACGGCCATCCTCGGTGCATTGGCGCCGCTCGACCAGTCCCTCCCGCTCCAGCCGGTCGACCAGTCGGCACACGTTGTACTGGGCCAGTTGCGTCCGGTCCTGGACGCCCGCCTGTCGCAGCATGCCCTGTGGGCTGCGATCGACCTCATACAGCACGTGATACCAGTCGAGCGGCGGGAAGCCCTCTCGCTTCAGCCGCTCCTCAACTTTGTCCACCAGGGCCTTCTCGGTGCGAACGAGGCTGGCCCAGGCGTCAATGACGGTAGGTGAGGGCGTGGCATTCATGAGTACACTCTGAGCCAACTAACTTGCAATTGCATGTTTTTGGTTCTATGCAATTGCAATCAATGTGGTTGAACGAAAAGCACTAGCTTCAGGAGACCGCCATGAAACTTTATTTCTCACCCGGTGCCTGCTCCCTTTCCCCGCACATTGTCCTCAACGAAGCCGGCCTACCGTTCGAGCGCGTAAAGACCGACACCAAAACCAAGGTCACGGAGAGCGGTGGCGATTTCAAGCAAGTGAACCCCCTCGGCTACGTGCCCGTCCTGGAGCTGGACGATGGCACCAAGTTGACCGAGGGACCGGCGATCGTCCAGTACATCGCCGACAAGGTGCCGGGAAAAAAGCTGGCTCCGCCCGCGGGCACCATGGAACGGACCCGCTTGCAGTCATGGCTCAACTTCGTGTCGAGCGAGTTGCACAAGGGTTTTTCACCGCTGTTCAACCCCGCCATGCCGGAAGCGGCAAAGAAGATCTACCGCGAGCGGCTCGCTACTCGCTTCGCCCACGTCAACAAGCATCTCGCCGACAACGACTACCTGATGGGCAAGGAGTTTTCGGTGGCCGACGCGTACCTCTTCACCATTTCCAACTGGGCGGCGCGCGTGGACGTCGACCTGTCATCCTTCCCCAATGTACTGGCCTACCGCAAACGCGTGGGCGCGCGACCCGCCGTTCAAGAGGCGCTGAAGGCTGAAGGGTTGAAGCAGTAAATGTGGCGAAGAGCGCGGCGGGTCCTGGTCGACCGCCGCGTTCATCTCGAGCAACGGGTGCGCAGCGGTTTTTATCGCTGCTCCGCCATCAGCTGCTTGATCTTGCGGTCCTCCCAATCGGTCACGAGCTTTGACCCACGGCCGAAGACGGCGATCGCGTGCGCGATAACGCCAATGCCCCAACCGAACGCCACCCAGTGTACCCACCAGTCGGAACCGGTGAGCGCATCCACGGCGAACAGGCCGATGTTGACGACCACGTAGACGGCCAGGTGCACGTAGAAGCCTTTGATCGCGGCCACGCGCCTGACGGCGCGCGCGCGGCGCTCGGCTTGTGTGAGGGCAGGAATATTGGCGCCGGTGGCGATGGGTTCGCCAAAGGTTTGATCTGTGTGTGCCATGGCCGCTCAACGCAGCTTGGACACCCGGGTTCCATGCGCGACAGGAGAGCGCACCGCCCCCGCTAGTGGTTCAACAGAATGATAACACCCAGCACGATCAATCCGATCCCGAGCGCCTCGCGGGACGCCAGGTTCTGCTTGAACAGATTGCGCGACAAAACCTGCGCGAACAGGATTTCGACCAGCGCCAGCGTGCGTACCTTGGCGGCCGTCTCCAGGGCAAAGGCCAGATACCACATCTGCGAGGCGAAGGCGCCGATGAAGCCGGCAAACAGCGATGGCCGCCAGGCGCGTACTATCTCGGCCAGCACCTTACGGTCGAGGATGGCAAGGTAGGTGGTCAGAACCACGGTCTGGATCAGCAGGCCCAGTGCCAGCGTCACCGTGGCAGCCACTACAAAGCTCGGCGTCTCCAGCGCGCGGATGCCGCCGCGAAAGCCGATGGCGGCGATGGCAAACATGCCGCCCGAGGCGATGCCGAGCAGCGCCGGCTTCCAGGTGAAAATCTCGTCGGTATTGCTGCGCGGCCACGACATGACCAGCACGCCGGCCGTCGCGATCAGAATGGCCAGTGCCAGTCCGAACGTGACGTGATCACCGAGAAAAATGAGGCCGAACAACGCCACCTGTACGGGCTCGGTCTTGGCATAGGCGGTGGTTGCCACAAACGAGCGCTCGCGCATGGCCGCCAGGAGCAACGCCGTTGCGCCGATCTGGGCCAGGGCCGCGACCACCGTCCAACTGAGCATGGCCGGGTTGAGCTTCGGGAACGGCACGCCGGTGCCGACCAGGACCAGCATCAGGAACAGCAGACCGAACGGCAAACCAAACAGGAAGCGGACGTGCGTGGCCCCGACCGTGCCGAGCGTCGCGGTCAGCTCTTTCTGAGCCGCGTTGCGGAGCACCTGACCGCCCGCGGCGATCACGGTGAAAATAGCCCACAGCCACGGCATCGCTCGGTGCTCCCCTCGGCAAACCGGTCACGGATAATGCGCCGAGGTCAAGTCCGCAACCAGCCCGTGCGAGGCTAGTCAGGATTGCGCGAGCGGCAGGCGCGGGCGCGCACGGCCCGCAGTCTGCATGCGCGCGCCAGCCACCGCATGGGCCCTGGCTTTCGGCAACAGCCGGCCGAGGCATCCGGCGATCACCTCAAGGCCGCCTTCGACGGCTTGCGGCCAGGTGAGCGGGCAGGCGCCGACGCGCCCCCTGTTGGCACCGCCGGGCCGCGCCAAAGACGCCGGCACATGTACGAATCCGATGCGACAGTCGCGCAGCCTGTCCGCGGCGATTTGCAGGGAGTGGTAGAGCACCGCATTGCACAAATAGGCACCCGCATCGCGCGAGGCATAGGCGGCAATGCCGCGCCGCTTGAGGGCCAGCACAAGGTGGGGAACAGGCAGGCTGGTACGCAGCACTTCTGCGCCGTCGTCCTGCAATCTATCGGCCCGCGGAAAGAAGCCGGCCGCATCCGGCATGGACCGGCAGCTGTTGTGGGCGCGCTGCTCGATCTCGAAGCCGCGAGCACGTGAGGACACGCCGAAATGCAGGATGAGGTCGGGCTGCACCTGTGCGATGACCGCGGCCATGCGGCGTGGAGCGGCCAGCCACTCGGTGGGCAGCATCTCAGTAACGAAGCGGACACCGGGAAAGGCCAGCGCCGCCCGTTCCGCCAGTTCCGGCACCAGCCGCATGGTGGCGTTGACCGGCACGCCTGGGAACGGCCCAAACGCCGTGAGCAGGACAGTCGTGCGTGGGCCTGCGCACGCGGCGCTGGGAGGTCGACTATGGTGCATTAGGCTCATGTCCCCACCTTACCACCGAGCCCGACCAGCGACAGTAGCTGGGCAACCGCCAGCGCCGGCGTGCGCAGTCCGGCGCGCACCTCATTTTCCAGTTCCATCATGCGGGCGGCCACCGCCGGGTCAGCCTGCAGCGCAGCGAGCAGCCGCTGCTGCAGCAGGTCGTGCATCCAGTCGACGGCTTGCGCGCCGCGCCGTGCCTGGAACTCGCCGACCGCCATCATACGCTCGCGGTGCTCAAGGACTTTCGCCCACATCTCATGCAGCCCCAGGTTGGCCTGCGCCGAGATTGTCAGCACTGGCGGTACCCAGGCTGACGAGGACGGCGTGATGATCCCGAGCGCGCCTTGGTAGACGGCGGCCGCCTTCCTGGCACGGGCGACGTTGTCGCCATCGGCCTTGGTGATGGCGATCAGGTCGGCAATCTCGATGATGCCGCGCTTAATGCCCTGCAGATCGTCGCCGCCGCCGGCCAGCAGCAGCACCAGGAAGAAGTCGACCATGGCCGCCACCGCCACCTCGGACTGGCCGACGCCAACCGTCTCAACGATGACCACGTCGAAGCCTGCAGCCTCGACCAGTAGCATGGTCTCGCGCGTCTTGCGTGCCACGCCGCCCAGCGTGCCCGAGGTCGGCGAGGGACGGATAAAGGCGGACCGACTCTGGGCGAGACGCACCATGCGCGTCTTGTCGCCCAGGATTGAGCCGCCTGAGCGCATCGAGGTCGGATCCACGGCCAGCACCGCCACGCGATGGCCCTGCTCGACGAGGTTCATGCCAAGTTGATCGATGGCCGTCGACTTGCCGACACCGGGCACTCCTGTAATGCCGATGCGATGCGCCTTGCCGGTGTGGGGCAGCAGGCGCTGCAGCAGCGCTTGCGCCTGCGCCAGGTGGCTATCCTTGGCGCTCTCGATGAGCGTGATGGCGCGCCCCAGCACGGCGCGGTCGCCAGCGCGCACGCCGTCGGCATACTCCTCAAGCGTCGGGGCGCCCGGACCTGCCACTGTCGTCAGCCTGTGCCATCCATCCCAGCCAGCATGAGAAGAATAGCAGGTGCCGGCAAGAGAGCGGATGGCCCCAGGGTTGCCAAGTGCCTACGTCGTCAGCTGGTTGGCGAAGTGTTCGCCAGGCGGTCCGCTAGCTTGCTGCCTCCCTGGCCGACCCGCTCCAGTCGACCCGCAACGTCACGAACATGACGGTCGCCAGGGCCAGGAAACCCAGGATCGCACCAGCCAGCAGCGCGTAGTCCTCGAGTTGCAGGATCAGGTAGAGCATGGCGTAGGTGAGCGCGAACACGACCAGCATCACCAGTCCCCGGACGCGGCTTGCAAGGGCGGCGCCCACGTATATGCCAAGCATCGCGCCGGTGGCGATTGAGGCCGACAGATAGGCGCGGGTGAAGCCCAAATGTTCGGCCAGCGACAGCAGCAGCACGTAGAAAAACACCATGGCGATGCCAGTGAACAGGTATTGCACGGGGTGCACACGTCGCCGCGAAACAAGTTCAAGGCAGAACACAGCCATGAAAGCCATTGCGACGAACATGATGCCGTACTTTGCCGCGCGGTTGACAAGGCTGTAGAAGTCGACCGGGTCGATCATCGTCACGCCGAACGCATGCGGCTGCAACCGCTCGAGGCCTCCATCCGCAAGGCCCCAGGCCTCGGGAACGCTGCGCGCCAGATGTGGAACCTTCCACGATGCCGTGAAGCCTGTCGCCGTCACCCGCCGATCATCGGGCAGGAAGGCGCCGGAGAAGCTCGGGTGCGGCCAGTCGGAGGTGAGCGACACGCGCGTGTCGCGCGCAACCGGCGCCACGGTGAGCGAAACCGAGCCGTTGAAGACGAGGTCGACGGCGAAGTCGAACGGTTGCAGTGGCTGATCGGAGTCCGGCAGAAGGCTGGCGCCGGCGCCAACCAGCTTGGCGTGAATGCCGGTGAGGTGCGTGCCCGGAAAGCCGACGCTCGGCGCGAACGGGATGTCGGTTGCCCCGGCGACCTTGAGGGTGGCGGCCTCCTTGAGACCGGAGACACCTGTCAGACCGAGCACCAGTGTTGTATCGCGCCAGCGTACTGCCGCCACCTCCGCCGCAACGTCGGCGATGCGCGGTGCGCCAAAACGCCCTGACAGCTTCAGGCGGGCGGCATAGACCGGCACCTCGAAGATGGAGCGCCGCAGCGTCTTGGCCTCGGCACGGCCTGCGACTTCGAGCACCTCGGGGGTGAAAACGGCGCGTCGCTCCTGGATCTGCTCGAAGCGCTTGTCGCCCTGCACCGTCTCGATGCGTACCGTATAGGGGACCACCAGGAACGGACCGAGCACCCGTTGCTCGGGACCCCACACCTGACCGACCTCGCGGCGCGCGCTCGCAGCCCTGTTCTCGCGCTCTACGATGAGCGCGTAGACCAGAGCCAGTGGGATCAGGAGCACAACGACCAGGAACAGGATCAAAACGAATTTAAACGCCGGGCTGCGCAATGCGCGCCCCGCAGCCTCCAGCAAATCCATCAGGCAACCTCAGAGGCAACCCCAGTCAGTCCCGGCTCGCCGATGCTACAGGCTGGCCTGGGCGAAGTTGCGGCTCCGGCAAGGGAGAAACATGTCGATCGTGCGCCCGAGCCGAGGCTGCGCCTATTGGCCGAGCTCGGTGGGAACGTCTTGCAGAGGATGCGCCAGCCGTGCTTCAGCGTGAGCAGGCAATCGGTGAGCTAGCGGGGCGGCAGGCAACACTCCAGCTTGACGAAGGCGGTCTCGGGTCCGGACAGGTCGATGGAGACGGTACGCTCGGTGCGCGGCAGCCCCATGTTAGCCGAGGGCGGCTGTTGGCCGAGGGCGGCTGTTGACCATGGCGAACCACGTGGCGCGCGTCACATCGGCGCCCCCCGCCCCCGTGCATTGAATAAGATGGCTGATCTCGTGGAAGGCCCTACCGAGCTTGCCCGTGTCGCCCTCCGACAGCCCGTCGAGATAGGTCCACATCTTCTTCGATCGCTTCGATCGCTTCGATCTCGCCCGCCATCGCCGTTTCTCTGCCTTGTAGGTGGGAACGCACGCAACTACTCGCGCGGTTTTTCCAGCTGCCAGTTGAGGTGTGCCTTCACCGTCGGCCATTCGGGCGCGATGATGCTGTAGACGCAGGTGTCGCGCAGGGTACCGTTGGGCGCGATCTGATGGCTGCGCAGCACGCCGTCGAGCTTGGCACCCAGCCGCTCGATGCCGCGCCGGCTCTGGTGGTTGAAAAAGTGCGTGCGGAACTCCACCGCGATGCAGTCGAGGGCCTCGAAGGCGTGGGTAAGCAGCAGCAGCTTGCAGTGCGTGTTGAGATCGGTGCGCTGCACAGCCTTGCGGTACCAGGTCGAGCCGATCTCGACACGGCGCTGCGGCGCATCGATGTTCATGTAGGTGGTCATGCCGGCGGCCTTGCCGGTGGCGCTGTCGATGACCGTGAACGGCAGCATCGAACCGGCCTTCTGCAGGGCCAGCCGCCGGTCGATCTCGGCATCCATGTTGTCCGGCGCCGGGATCCAAGTGTACCACAGGCGCCACAACTCGCCGTCGCGTGCGGCCTCGATCAGCTGGTCGCGGCGGGCATGGCCGAGCGGCTCCAGCGTAACGCGGGCACTGCGCAGTGTGACGGGCTCGGGCCAGGGCATGAGTGGTGTTCCTGTCGTGCGGAGGGCGGCACATGATAGTGCCATCCCGACGCTTGTCACGCTGCCTGCACGGCGGCCCGCCCTGCGCTGCACGTGCGCTGCCAGTGCCGCCAGTCGCGCAATACCATCGATGACCAGAACCAAGCTCGCCTCGCACAGCACGGCGGCCATCAGCAGGTTGCCAAGCGGGCTCACCACGCCGCCGCTGGCGCCGGTCGCCTGCACCGGCCTCAGCCCGGTCACGCGAGGCCGATCGCACCTGCGGCCGCAGCGATGGTCCCGCCCAGGCTAGGCTCGGCATCGCCATGACCGGCAGGTGGCGGCGGCGATGCCGGCATCGGCTGCGGCGGTTCGGCGCAACCCCTCGGGCATCCCCACGATGCAACCGACCAGACCGGGCTGGGCCGCCCCCAACAAGGTCGCACCATTTTTTCCCGCAGTTACCCAGGCGGCCTGGGTCTTGGCGCGCTCGGGCACGCCCCGCCAGCGCGTTGGCGCGGGGGCATCACGGCACCAAGGCTTGTCACGGCCTTGCCAAACCTATCTGGCAAGAGCCAACTCGCGCAGGGGTTGTGATCGCGCAGTTTGGCCTCCTCGCGAGGCCTGCCAGGGATGGCAGGGGAGCTTCCGTGGCCGCGTGAATCGCGCTCTAAGTCTGCGCCGCAGTTACGGGGGAGTTGTCATGGGCCAGGTTTCGCCGGCCGCCATCAACATCATCGTGTTGGCGGTGGCGCTCTTGTTGTATGGGCTCGTTTGGTATGCGACGCGCAACATGTCGCGCTTCGCCCAGGTGCTGGCGCGGCTGTCTCCGGTCGGCCTCGTTATTCCGGCCATGGTCTATGTGTCGGCGCTTACCTCGAACATGGTCGTCAAGGAGGCTGCCAAGCCATCCCAGCGGCCCATCGTCGAGAGCTCCGAAAAAGGCGGGCCGATCCCGCGCACGGCACCCGAGACGGAACCGGAGCACAAGCCCGCCGGTCCGGCCCGACCGGAAGCCGGGCCGGCCCAGAAAACTGAGGAGCCGGCGGCGCCGGAGCGCGAGGCGCAATCCAAGCACCCCGAGGCCAAGCAGACCGACTGGGATATCGTGCCGGTGTTCTACGGCACCGACCGCGACCGGTCCGATCAAACCAACCGCGTCGCCTACGGCACCGCCCGCGCCCAACGCATGGAGCTCGGCCGGGCGCTCGTCACGGTGCCCAAACTGCACCAAGTACCCAATATCGAGCGCCCGTTCGCGATCCGCGTGCCATTCTTCCAGATCACCATCTTTGAGCAGGCCGAGGACGCGCGAAGGCATTTCACGATTCAACAGATCTCGGCGTTGAGCCGCGAAGAGTTCATCGCGCTGGCGCGCCAGCGGGTCGGCGGCAGTAATGCCTTCAAGGACCAAGCGCTGATCTTCGTGCATGGCTACAACACCGACTTCGATGCCGCGCTCTACCGCACGGCGCAGATGGCCTACGATCTGCAGTTCGACGGCGCCTCGTTCCTGTACAGCTGGCCGTCGGCAAGCGGGCTGACCGGCTACTACTACGACCGCGAAAGCGCTACGCAGGCCGAGCGCTTCCTGCGCCCCTTCATCGACCTCGTCGTCAGGGAGACCGGGGCGCAGAGCGTCAGCCTGATCGCCCACAGCATGGGCAATCTGCCGCTATTGCAGGTGCTGCGCGACCTGGGGCCGACGCTGCCGGCCGGCGTGCAGCTCAACCAGATCATCCTGGCGTCGCCCGACGTCGATCGCGACGTATTCGCGTACTTGGCCGCCAATCTGAGCAAGTATGGCCGTGGCATTACCCTCTATTGCTCCGCCAACGACCGGGCGATGGCCGCCGCGCGCCGCGTGGCAGGGGGCATACCACGGGCAGGCGACGTGCCGGACGACGGGCCGATCGTGATTGACGGCATCGACACCATCGACATTAGCGCTACCAGCACCGATACGCTGGCGCTGAACCATTCCATCTACGCCGAGCGCACCGCGCTGCTGAACGATATCGGCCTGCTGCTGCAGACGGGCGAGCGGCCCCCCGACCGGCGCATCCCCATTCTGCAGCGCGTCACCACCTCGAACGGCGGCGCCTTCTGGCGCTATCCCGTGATACGCTGAGGGCGCCTTTGCGTGGAGCCGGTGGGGCGATGCTCTACCCGCAATGACGGACCAGGGAGACCTGAATGATCATGGCGCTCGGAGCCCTTATCAGCGGCTATCTCGGCTTCCGGCTGCTCGAGATGTGGGTGCCGACGGCAATTGCCTGCGTGATCGTGGCCATTCAGTTCGCGATGTTCCAGGTCGGGAACAATCCGGACGTGCGCATCGAACTGTACGCCTTCAGCTTCATGCTGAGCCTGTTTGTCTGCTATGCGACCTACGGCATCGGCCGCGCCATCGCCCAACGCTTCAAGAGGAAGCGATGATCGCAGCCCTGACAGGCCACATCGTGCTCGTGACCGGCGCGGCAGGCACGCTTGGGCGCGCCTTGTGCCAGACGATCGAGCAAGCGGGCGGCACGGCGATCCGTAGCGACCTCGCCGGGCGCGGCGATGCGCATATCGCTCTCGATGTGACGCGCGAGGCGGACTGGCAAACCGCAGTCGCCGACATCGAGGCCACGCACGGACGCCTCGACGGGCTCGTCAACAATGCCGGTGTCGTCACTCCCGGCGACGTCGAGGACCTCACCTTTGCCGAATGGCGACGTGCGATGGCCATCAACGCCGACGGCGTGTTCCTCGGCTGCAAGTACGCGATGCCTCTACTCGCCAGGTCGAAGGCTGCCTCGATCGTCAACATGTCCTCGGTCTCGGGCATCGTCGGCGGCGCCAACCTCGCAGCCTACAACGCCTCGAAGGGAGCCGTGCGCCTGCTGACCAAGAGCGTCGCGCTGTCGGGCGCACGCAAGCGTCCACCGGTGCGCTGCAATTCCGTGCATCCGGCCTTCATTGAGGGCGATATGGTGGACGCGATCGTGCATGGCCGGCCCGATCCCGAGAAGGCCAGGGCCAAGCTGCAAGCGCAGATCCCCATCGGCCGGCTCGGCCGCCCGGCCGAAGTGGCTGCCACGGTGGCCTGGCTGTTGTCGCCAGCCTCGTCGTTCACGACCGGCTCGGAGGTGCTTGTCGACGGCGGCCTGATCGCTGGTTGAAGATCGACAGATTGCCCCCCAATTGCCCCAAGGCGGTGCCTAGATGGGACCGCTTTGTGTTGTATGCGTTCGTGCGGGAGCGCTCAGCTATGCGATCGATCGTGGATTTCGCCGGCAGGAGGCGCGTGACGCGGCGCGCTGCGCTGTCCGGCACGCTTGCTGCCGCATTGGTGGCCATTGGGCTGACGGCCGCGCCAGGATCGCTCGCCCAGGAAAGTCTGCGCTCCGACCACGACTTTGAGCGGGCCTCCTCGCGCGAGGAGCTCGGACGTCTGTTCGATGCGGTCGTCGATGCCGTCAAAAAGAGCTTCTGGGACAAGGAACGGCTGGCCGAACTGAACTGGCTGGAGCGCATGCGCGGCGAGCGGGCCGGCGTGGTCGCTTCTCCAGATTTGCAGGAGGCAGCCCGCCGCATAAATCTGCTGCTCGAGGAACTGAAGACCTCGCACACCATCCTGCTCACTCCGGACGACATCGACTACTACGTGCTGCGCGGTGTGTTCGGACGCAGCCGCCCCTACGCTGGCATTGGCGCGTTTACCACACAGATCGACGGGCGCCATTTCATCGATCTGCTGCTGGAGGGCTATCCGGCCGAGCGCGCCGGCCTGAAGGTCGGCGACGAGATCGTCAGTGTCGATGGCGCACCCTATCACCCGATCCGCGCGTTCCGTGGCAAGGGCGGCAAGGACGCAGCCGTCGCGGTTCGGCGGAGCGCAGACGGCCCAATCGCGTCGGTCGATGTCGATGTGGTCAACATCCTGCCCCTGAAGGCCTTCAGCGACGCGACCCTGGCCAGCGCGCGGGTCATCGAGCAGGACGGTCGTCGCATCGGCTATGTGCACGTGTGGGCTTCGGTCGGCGACGTGCCGCAGGTGGTGTCGCAAGCTTTGGAGCGCATGGGTCTTGCCAAGTCGCCGGACCACAAGAAGGCCTCCAGCATTCCCACGGTCGACGGGCTGGTCTTCGACATGCGCGGCAAGATCGGCGGAATGGTCGGGGTTGCCACGCAATACCTCGAGCTGCTCGATCCGCGCGGCCCCGACATCGCCTGGCGCGGCACCAGCCGCGAGGCCTCTACCTCCGTACGGGGGCGCACGGCCGTGCTTATCGATCACCACACCCGCAGCACCGGCGAGGTGTTCGTGCACTCCTACAAGCGCGAGCGGCAGGGCCCGCTGATCGGCACCACCACCGCTGGAGCGGTGAGCGGTGGCGCGGCGCTCACTATGCCAGCCGACTGCCTTCTGCACATCGCGGTGTCAGGATTGATGGTGGACGGCGAGATCATCGAAGGCCGCGGGGTGGCGCCCGATATCACGGTGCAGCGGCCGCTCCCCTACTCCGGCGGCGCCGATCCAGTGCTCAATGCAGCGATCGCCGAGCTTGCCAAACGCCCACCGCGGCAGGCTCCCGGTCAGCCCGACCCCAAGGGCAACAGTCAATAACCGCCACACGCTCCTCATCCGCCGCCGCACACCTCCTATTCGGCTGACGGTGAGCGCCCGGCCGCATGCCATCTTCTCAGCGCATCAGGAAGCGCTAGACTGGCAACGCATCGACGGCCGGACCCCATCCGGCTGCGCCTCCGGGAAACGCCCATGACAAAGAAGCCCACCGCCTCTCAGATCAAGAAACTGCGCTCGCGCAAGTGGTTCGACAATCCAGACAACCCGGACATGACCGCCCTCTACCTGGAGCGGTACATGAACTACGGCTTGACGCGCGAGGAGCTGTCGTCGGGCAAACCCATCATCGGCATCGCCCAGTCGGGCTCCGACCTGTCGCCATGCAACCGCCATCACCTGGTGCTGGCCGAGCGCGTTCGCGAGGGCATTCGCGAGGCCGGCGGCATTGCCTTCGAATTTCCGGTGCACCCAATCCAGGAGACCGGCAAGCGTCCGACCGCGGCCCTCGACCGCAACCTCGCCTACCTCGGCCTGGTCGAGGTCTTGTACGGCTACCCGCTCGACGGCGTGGTGCTCACCACCGGCTGCGACAAGACCACACCCTCCCAGCTGATGGCTGCTGCCACGGTCGACATCCCGGCGATCGTGCTGTCGGGCGGACCGATGCTGAACGGCTGGTTCCGCGGCGAGCGCACCGGTTCGGGCACCATCGTCTGGAAGGCGCGCCAGATGTACGCCACAGGCGAGATCAACTACGAGCAGTTCGTCGAGCTGGTCGCCTCCTCGGCGCCATCGCCCGGGCATTGCAACACCATGGGCACGGCCTCCACCATGAACTCGCTGGCCGAGGCGCTCGGCATGTCGCTGCCGGGCTGCGCAGCCATTCCCGCGCCGCACAAGGAGCGCGCGCAGGTCGCCTACGAGAGCGGCAAGCGCATCGTCGACATGGTTTGGGAGGATCTGCGTCCCTCCAAGATCATGACGCGCGAGGCCTTCGAGAACGTGATCGCGGTCAACTCGGCGATCGGCGGCTCGACCAACGCGCCGATCCATTTCAATGCCATTGCCCGCCACATGGGCGTCAAGCTCGACAACGACGACTGGGAGAAGGTCGGCTACGCCCTTCCGCTGCTGGTCAACCTGCAGCCGGCAGGACAGTACCTGGGCGAGGAGTACCACCGTGCCGGCGGCGTGCCGGCCGTCGTCAACGAGCTTATGAAGGCCAAGAAGCTGCCGCACCCCGGCGCGCTGACTGTCAACGGCCGCAGCCTCGGCGAGAACTGCCAGGACCGCCCGGTAATCGACCCCGACGTCATCCGGCCGTTCAAGAAGCCGCTCAAGGACAAGGCCGGCTTCCTCAACCTGAAGGGCAACTTGTTTGACAGCGCCATCATGAAAACCGGCGTGATCTCCGAGGAGTTCCGCAAGCGCTACCTGTCGAACCCAAAGGATCCCAACGCCTTCGAGGGCCGCGCCATCGTGTTCGACGGGCCTGAGGACTACCACAAGCGCATCGACGATCCTTCGCTCAAGATCGACGAACACTGCATCTTGTTCATGCGCGGGGCAGGCCCGGTCGGTTATCCGGGCGGCGCCGAGGTGGTAAACATGCGGCCGCCCGCCTACCTCATCAAGAAAGGCGTCGGCGACCTCGCCTGCATCGGCGACGGCCGCCAATCCGGCACCTCGGGCTCACCTTCGATCCTCAATGCCTCGCCGGAAGCCGCCACCGGCGGCGGGCTTGCCATCCTTAAGACGGGAGACAAGGTGCGCATCGACCTCAACAAGCGCACGGCCGACATCCTCATTTCCAAGGAGGAATACGACAAGCGCCGCGCCGCGCTGCAGGGCCATGGCGGCTTCCACTATCCCGAACACCAGACGCCCTGGCAGGAGATCCAGCGCGGGATGGTCGATGAGCTATGCAACGGCATGGTCCTCAAGCCAGCCGTGAAGTACCAGCGCATCGCCGAGAAGAAAGGCGTGCCGCGGGATAATCACTAGCCTGTCACCCCGGGCGTTGCGCAGGCACGCCCCCGCAACCCAGGAGCCAGCAACATTCTGGCCTGCCGCCTGCCGGCGATTGGCCTGCGGCGAATTGCGGAATGACAAGCGGTTGGGAGGCAATTGGCGATGCTGACGCTGGATGGGTTCTATGATCTGCACATCCATTCAGCGCCGGCACCGTTCAAGCGCATCGGCGACAGCGCCGACATTGCTCGCTGGTGCGCAGAAGCCGGCATGGCCGGTATCGTCATCAAGAGCCATTTCGAAAGCACCATCTCCAAGGTGCATCACGCGCGCATCGCCGTGCGCGAGCAATTCCCGCACTTCAAGGTGTTCCCCAGCATCGCCCTGAACACGGGGGTCGGCGGGGTCAATCCCGGCGCCGTGGAGCTGGCGCTGCAGCAGGGCGCCAAGGTGGTGTGGCTTCCGACATTGGACGCGGCCAACCACGCGCGCGTGTTCGGCGCCAGCGGCACCTACGGCTTCAAGGGCATGACGCTGACGTCGAAGCGCAAGCGCGTACCGGCCGTCTACAGCATCACTGATGCCAACGGCAAGTTGACCGGCGAGGCCAAGGAGGTGATCGAACTGGTGATCGCCTACGATGCCATCCTCGCCACCGGCCATGTCTCGAAAGAGGAGATCCTCGCCGCCGCCGACTTCGCATTCGCAGCCGGCGCCAAACGTGTCGTCATAACGCATCCAGAGCTTGCCACGCCCAAACTTGACGTGCCGACCATGGTGCAGCTCGCAAAGGCCGGGGCCTACATGGAATTCTGCGCCGTCAACCTGCTGCCGACCTTCTACTGCCTGTCGCTTGAGGGTTTGATGGAGGCGATGGCGGCGGTGACGCCGGAACGCACGATCCTGTCGAGCGACGGCGGCCAGCCCTTCAATCCGCGCCCACCGGAGGCAATCCGCATTGTGGTGCAGAGCCTGCACGAGAAGGGCGTTGCGCTCGAGACGATCCGCACGATCTGCATCGAGAACCAGAAGCTCCTGCTCGGCCTCTAAGCGACGCCAGCCCAAATAACTCTACTTGATATCCGTTGTTGGATTTATTTCATCTGCCTGCTGATGTGTATCGCCCTCGTCACGTGCTCTGTATCGCAGCGCGCTGCCCAATCGAATTGCATGGGGCAACAACGCGAATCACTTCACTCCTCCGGTCACTGATCGCTTCGCCCTGCTCCGCACGCGGGTCAGCACCGCTGGCGCGATCGTGGCGCCGGGGATTGCCAATTGGAGCCATAAGAGGATTGTCTCATGCGGAAGGTGTTGTTGAGCTTGGCGGCGGGCGTGTCGCTGATG